>CAYSKG010000032.1:0-14369 GCA_964431725.1 uncultured Candidatus Bathyarchaeia archaeon
GCCTCCGAAAAGCTATCTATAAATAAATGGAAAAACCCTACTAAATCCATTAGTTTAAACCCCACACATAAACCAGTAGCTAACATAGAGGGGGAGGGGGGGTCATCTAATGGTTAAAGTTTCAGCCAATAGATACGTCATGCTCCGAGTCGAAGCCATAAGAAGGGAGACTGAAGCCCACACCCAGAAGTTGAGGAGAAAGCTACTTAAGAACCTCGAGGAAATATTCCAGCAAGCCTCAAAAATCGTGAAAGGAGAAACCAAACATCAAAGAATTAAAGGAAAAATGACTAAAATAACGCCAAAGCAAAGGAGGAGATGGCTCCTCGTAGCTGCCTGCGCAGCGAAAACCATAACCATGATCTCCGAAAACATAAACGAAAAAGAAATAAAATCACAACTCGAAAAACTGGAAAAACTCGTCAAAGAAGCAGCTAACCCTCAGAAGATTAGTAACTCTTTAGCAGATTAAATCCCCCTTTAAATTTTCGCCACCTAAAATGCATTAAAATGAGAGGAAGAATCCAAATTAGATATGGAGAAAACTCTAAAAATTTTACATCAACAAAAAAAGAAAAAGGGAGGAATTTTCAGCGAAGGTTCTGGTTGTTTACAGATTGTTTATGTAATCAGCCAAGTCCTTCGCTACTTCATAGTTTCCATTCTTGTACTCTGTAAGTATCAGGTTTATCCATTCCGCAGCAATAGCAGCTTTACCATCCTCGTAGCAGGGAACCCAAATCCAGCAGCCATCCTCTTCGAAGTGCGTAGTAGTCAATAGTAGGGCAAGTATCTGAGCCCTAGCCTTCGCTTCCATAGATCGAGCTTGATGACGGAACCTTAGAATTTTATATGCATCCTTTAGGATTTCTTGATCCGAACCTTTGAATGTTAGCCAACTGAAGCCCCATGAAGAATCCTCCCCATAGGTTGCGTTAATTTCTCTTAGCGCATCCAATATTTCTTCCCTTGAAACCTGAATGCCCTTAGTCCGATCGCTTATTGCCTTTCTAATGTTATTCTTCCAGAAGCCAATAGTCTTCCCATCATAGGAGCATATGCAATTAAGGAATATCCCATTAACAAAGCTATTAAGGTTTCCCTGATCAGCAATCACCTTAATGTTAATGACTGATGAGCCCTCAACATACCATTGAACGTAAACGCCGTCATTGATTTCTGAGGCGTTAATGTACTGCGAATCCAGCATGGCGGTCATGTTCTCATCCCAGATTTCAATTGTTTCACTTCGCCCATATCCCTCGAGATCCATAACATAGAGGGACAGCAAATACTTCCCTTCTGGAATCTTAAGCTTAATGATGAAGTAGTTTAGGAACCAGCCGAACTCGCCGGAATCCCAAACGCCGTAAATCTTCTCATTCAATGTAGGTGGATACCCATAGTAAAACCTTACAGTCGGATAGGTAAGCACCCTACTCGTATCGTAGCTGTCGAAGGTTTTGTCAGCCCACGCGTAGGCCGCATATCTTCCAATAAACGGATACTCTCCAAAGCATTTAGCGTCGTCAGCAGCATACTGAACAACCCCATCAGAAACCACGTAGAGACCAGCCATATTGGTTTCATCATAGCTGTAATCGAAGGTGTTATCACCAACCGCTGGAGCATTAAATCCAGCAAGCAGATAATAGGCGCCTCCATAAACGCCTCTCCAGTTACCCATAGTCTCCCTATCTAAGCCAACAAAGCTAACACCGCTCACAGGCGCAATCTCATCCAGAAAAACGCCGGAAAGAATAGCCCCATCACCATTACCCTTTTCGATGGTTATAGTTATGTTATCATCGCTATGCACGTCGAAAATTGCGTAAACACCACCTGCAAGACCATTATAGAAGTAGTTGCCCGGAATCCCCTCACCAAGCGTCACAGTCTCCGAAGCTCCGCCACTAGAAACAGTAACATTCATTATAATCTTAGGTTTCTCCCAATCCAAGAAGTAGAGTGCAAGCCTATAGTCGCCAGAAACATTAATGGTGACATTTATGAGCGAACCATTGTACCATGTTGGACGATAGCAGGAGCCAGATGAATTAGCAAGCGGTCTAGGAGGACCCTCAGGACCGATTATCTCATACTCGAGAATGTTATATCCGCCAAGATAATCCTGATAAGGATAAAACATCCAATTAGGATCGGCTGGTAGCACAGACCAAGGCGTCCGCCACCAAAACTCAGTATCCGTGAAGTTGATGGCGGTGGTCTCTCCTATGGCTACCTCCCTCTCATTAGGCTCCGCATAAGGCAGAGCGTAACCGCAATCGCCATAACCACTTTCAATCCAATTACCCTTCGTAGTGTAATCTCTACCAACATACGAAAGGGCATAACCACCATCACAGCAGCAACCATTGTCATCACCGCCATAAACAACGCCGACAGCAGCAAAATACGAAGCGCAAAGAATAGCTATTGTAAAAACAACAAAAACACCTTTAACGAACCCTTTATACATTTTCTTTTACATTCCTTAACCTAACTTTACTCAAGTAAGATAAGCATATGTATATAAAGGTTTCTAATACAGATCAAAAATAAAGAAGAAAAATATAGAAGAAAATTACTTAAAATCTCCTCTGCCGATCATAAATAAGTATCCCAGCGGTAGCAGCCGCAGCAGCCGCAGCTACAGCAGCCAATACAAGCTGACTCGTTAAGAAAGAGCCAGATGCCGGAGTCTCAGAAACAATTTCGCCGCCAACCGCATATTGATTCTCAACCGTGTTTCCAATCACAGGCTGAGGAAACAATGCTACTAAAAGCATACTAAAAGCAACCAGCACACCCATAAGGAAAACATATTCCTTCCGCACAGCTAAATCACCCACACATATTCTCAATTAAACAACAAATAATTATTTGTTACCTAATTGATATATAAGAGTTTCCATTCCCACCACCTAAAAAAGGGAGCAAACATGCTCAAAAGAAAAGCCGACATCATCAATATCATAAATAAGTTTGCACCCGGCATACTCGCCTTCCTAGGATACTACGAAATCACATCAGGCCTACGAATACCCTTCAACTTCACAATTAACCGAGTAACCTACACCTACCTCTTCCAAGCCCCCCTGCTAGGAGTGTTCGAACTAGACCTAACAACCTACCTAACCCTAACAGCAACCCTAATCTATAGAAGAAGACTAAAGCTCGAACCCCACTGGACCATACCCCTAATAATCTCAAACCTAACAATGGCTCTAGGCTTCATATTCAACGCCACATGGCTAAGCCACCTATCCCTAGGCTCAGCATGCCTAATCACAGCCCTATCCCAAACCTCGCCAACAAAAAGAATCGCCAAGCTCCTACCCGGAATCCTAATCTCACTCTTCACCCTTGAAACCCTAAGCCTAATCTCACTCATCTCCTACTACATGCTCGGAGGATGGAACCAAACCCTCCTCCGCATAATCCTAACGGAAAGACTCCTCTGGTCCCCAATAGAATGGACCTCCATAATTATCCTAATCACAGCCTCCTGGATCGCGCTCACACGCATCCTAATAGGTAAACCGCTAATAAAATTCCCAAAAATCAAATTCAATCAAAAGGAAGAAGAAAAAAGAGGGAGAAAACAAAAAAACATACTTATGCTCGCTTCCGCCCTACTACTCACAGCCACCATCGTTATCCTACCGCATCTACCAACAGTCAACCCCCAACTCAAACCCATAAGCGTAGACACCTTCAGCTACGTCTCCTTCCTAAACGAAGCAAAAGACAAAGGATTAGCTAACGCCCTAACAGAGAGGGGAGCAGGCAGACCCATCTATCTTCTAGCCATCTACAGCCTATGGACCATATTAGGCAAAAACCCAACCCTCCTAATGGATATCATACATCACCTACTAGCCCTAACCATGCTCACACTCATCTCATTCTACGCAGCTTACAAACTCAACGGAAAAGAAACAGCCAGCTGGGCAGCTCTACTTACACCACTAGGCTACGCAGCAACCAGCTTCCTAGCAGGAGGATACCAAGCTAACAGCATAGCCCTAACAACAGCCCTACTAACCCTAACAATCAACCCAAAAAACACCAAAAAGTGGATTCTCCTAACAGCCCTACTAACCCTAACAGGCCTAATCCACCCATGGACCCACCTAATGTACTCAGCAATCCTAGTAGCACACAACCTCAGAGACAAAAGAAAACTTCTATCAGTAATAGCGGCAGCCGCCCTCAGCTACAGCATAGTTTACACCGTGGATTCAGCCCTCACCCCAAGCTACAGAGTTGAAACCCCCGTAAAACCATTAATCGACCATATTGAATTTTATCCAATCAAAAACTGGTTCAACGCCATCCAACTCTGGATATGGAATACCCTATCAAACCCCATCTATCTATCCACAGTTCTTCTAGAACCCACCCCCCAAACAATTTCAGCCATAGGCGTAATCGCACCCCTCACACTATTTCTACCTCCAGATCTAGTCTGCAGACTCATACTAAACCTCCCCATACAACTTCAGGCGGCGAAAATCCTAAAGAAGATACCATCCACAACCATAAGATCCCTACTGATCCTAACCCTGCTAGTTAGGGTTCTAGGAAACCTCACAGGATTAACACCCCTCGATAAACCACCAGCCTAACTCTCTCAACCAAAACCCCATCTCTAGAAAATGACGCAACAATAAACCAAAAATTTTAATTTTATTTAGAAAATAAGGAAAGTCTTAAATCCCAAAAACTAAAAACTTAAGTTATCAAAGTTTAAAATGGAGGGTTAATATTGAGTAAGGATCAAGCCATAGGAGTACTACTTCTAGTTGTAGGAATCTTAGGAATAATAATTTACGGATGGCTAGTGTTCCTCTCACCATGGTCTATACTTATACTCCAACTAACAGGTTTCATAGCCGTAGCAGCAATACTAGCGATAATATCTTGGATAGGATACACAATGGCTACAACACCACCACCCAAACCAATAGAAGAAATAGAGAAAGAAATTTCAGAAGAAATAGAAGCCGAAGCGGAAAAAACAGAGAAAAAGGAAGAAAAAGAAGAAGAGAAAAGCGAAACCAAATCTGAAACTACATCCAAAACTGAAACTAGAAAGAGAAGAAAACGCAGCAAGCAATCAACAAAATAACAGCAAACTTCATGAAAAACAAATGAAAAATTACGGGAAACCCTTAAGCTCTCAAGTTATCTCCTTTTTTTAAAATTTCAGCAAACAAACTTTTAATTTACCAGATACTATAATGCTATATATTGTGGAGGACATTTAGCTTTGACCACTTGCCGCTTTTGGCTTCTAGACATAAACTATGAGGTTAAGAATCATCAGCCCGAAGTTTGGCTCTGGGGCATAGATAACAATGGAAGACGAGTTTTAATTATAGACAGAGGCTTCCACGCATACTTCTACGCCATCCCAGCCTCCAATGAAAAACCCGAATCCATAGCTGAAAAAATAAAACAAATGGTATCCAGCTTACCTTTCATCACCAACATTAAAATTGTAGATCGAAAGCTATTCGGCAAACCCCTAAAAGTCATCAAGATTAACTGCCAAGACCCAGATCTAATACCCGAATACGCCAAAAAGATCTCCCGCCTCGACGGCGTCGAAAAATGTCTGGAAGATGACATACGATACTCAATGCGCTACATGATCGACAACAACATAGTTCCATGCAGCTGGCACGAAGTTGAGGTTGAAGAAGAACAAAATCTTGAGAGAATTCAAGTAGACAAAGTTCTATTAGCAAAATCAAGACCAAAACACTTACCTAAACTCATCGAAGTGCCGAAACTAAGAATTCTAGGCTTCTCAATAATATGCTATAGCCCTAAAGGCGCACCAAAACCAGAAAAGAACCCAGTCGTCATAATATCTACAATAACAAATAACGGTGAAAAAAGACAATTCATTGCAGAAACTTCAGAGAAAGATGATAAAATTATAAGCAAATTCATAAACTACATTAAAAGCTTCGACCCGGACATAATCGTTGGCTACGGAACAAACCGCAATGACCTACCATATCTTACGGTCAGAGCTAAAAGAAACGGCTTAACCCTAAATATTGATCGAGTGAACAGCGAACCGCACACAAGCGTTTACGGACACATCTCAATCACCGGAAGAGCAAACATAGACCTATACGATTACGCAGACGAATTCCCAGATGTTAAAGTTAAAACATTAGAAAACATAGCTGACTACCTAGGCGTAAAGAAAATCGAAGAAAGAACATTAATCGAAGACATCGACTTCGCCGAAAACTGGGAAAACCCCCAGAAAAGAGCAACTCTACTTAAGTTCTCAATGGAAAACACCGAATGCATAATCGGCGTAACCGAAGCCATCCTAGACTTCGCAATCCAACTCTCAAGCTTAGTTGGCTTACCCCTCGACCACATCGGCACAGCAGCCGTCGGATTCAGAGTAGAATGGTTCCTTATTAGACACGCATATCAAATGGGTGAACTCATCCCTAAAAGAGTTGAAAGACGCTACATTCCCTATGCAGGGGCAATCGTCTTAAAACCCAAACCTGGAATACATGAGAACATCGCTGTTCTAGATTTTAAATCCATGTATCCCAACATAATGATAGCCTATAATGTTTCACCAGACACTTATATTCCACCAGAGGAACCCAACCCTCCATCCGGAGTCTATATAGCACCAGAAGTTAATCATAGATTCAGAAAGGAACCCTCAGGATTCTACCGTGAGGTTCTATCCAAACTCATCGAAGCAAGAGACAAAGTTAGAGCTCAACTAAAAAGGCTTTCCCCAAAAAGCCCAGAATATCGCCTACTTGATGCACGGCAGAAGGCTATCAAAGTTATTACAAACGCAACCTACGGTTACGCAGGCTGGATAGGCGCCAGATGGTATATTAAACCAGTTGCAGAGGCTGTTACAGCTTGGGGGAGACACACCATCACCAACACGATCAAAATAGCTAAAAGCCTAAGTCTAGAAGTAATTTACGGCGACACCGACAGCATATTCATAAGATATGATCCAAAAAAGATTGAGAAACTGTTTAAAGCCATTGAAGAGAAACTGGGCCTAGAAATAAAACCGGACAAAATTTATTCACGAATACTATTTACCGAAGCAAAGAAACGCTACTGCGGACTTTTACCTGACGGAAGACTTGACACAGTTGGATTAGAAGTTGTTAGAGGAGACTGGGCTAACGTGGCTAAGAAAATTCAAGAGAAAATCCTTGAAGTAGTTCTAAAGGAGCAGACCGTCAGAAAAGCCGTTGAATACGTGCAAGAATACATAATAAACCTAAGAGCAAAGAAAATACCTTACCGAGATCTAATAATATGGAAAACCCTAACAAAACCTATAGAGGAGTATGAGGTTAGAGCGCCTCACGTCGAAGCTGCAAGACTACTTCAAAAGGAAGGATGGGCTTTAACAGCCGGAGACAAAATAGGATACGTGATAACCCTAGGCTCCGGAAAACTTTATGAAAGAGCTAAACCATACATATTTGCATCATATGATGAAATCGATATGGAATATTACGTGACAAAACAGATCATTCCGGCAGCCCTGAGAATACTATCCTTATTCGGCGTTAGAAAACAAGATCTTTTACCCTCAAAACCAACTAAACCTCAAACACTCCTCAAGTTTTTCGGTGAAAACAAAAAATAAAGTTTCTACTTTAGAGAACCTAGCTCAATATATCATTGAATGTTAAGAGGTTCACACGTAAAGGTTGTTTAACAACTTCAGACAAACGTGCACCAATAAGATACTTAATGTTTTTTTCACTAGCTATATCAACGAGCCTTTGAGTTATTATTCCATCAAAAACTACAGTATTCACACCCTTAAACCCTTTCAGCTTCTCAGCTAGCTCGCTTACTGGAAGCTTGGCTATCTGCCTCATCTCTTCATCGAACAATATAGCTTCAAAAGTTCCTCTCAAGCTTTCAGCCGCCTCAATAATCTCCTTGGGAATAAGGATTTTTTTCCGTTTTTTACCCCGCTTAACTAAACTCTCAACTGAAACACGATTTTGGAGGGCGAGCTCAATCTCTCTAGCGGTTAAATCCTCAACCTCTTTACCCCTAGGAGCCCTAGCCACATACTTTATGTTAGCGACCTGTAGCAACTCCTTTAGAATTAAGTCGCCTCCATGATCCCCATCGAGAAAAGCCGTAGCTTCCTTTTCTCGGGTCAATTTAATTACTGTTTCAGGTATTCTAACTCCCTCTAAAGCTATAACATTGTAGATGCCATGTTTTACAAGGTTTATTACATCAGCTCTTCCCTCAACAATAATTATCTCCTTAGACGAGTCTACTTCAGGTCCAGCTGGAAGCTTTTCTGGACCATACTCTCTAATCTTAGCCATTCTAAGTATTTCTGAAACCTCCCGGAAAATTTCCTCGGTTTCAGGTATCGTTTCAAGACTCCATTTATGAAGTATCTCCTTAGCCCTCTCAATTATGGCTCTACGCTTAGCCTCACGAACATCCTCAATTTTCTCAAGGCTTACACGCGCCGAGCAAGGTCCAACCCTATCTATGCTTTCAACACTTGCAGCTATAATCGCAGTTGAAACCTTATCTAAGCTGGTTGGTATAATTATGGTTCCAACAGTTTTGTTATCCTTCTGAGAGGTGATTTTAACCTCTATTCTACCAACCCTGCCGGATTTCTGCAGCTCCCTCAAATCTAATTCTGTTCCGAAGAGTCCCTCAGTCTGCCCGAAAACTGCACCTATAACATCCGGCTTCTCAACTATTCCATCAACCTCAAATTTTGCTCGGATCACATATTTAACTGCGAGGGAGGGCGAAGTCATAAATTATCCTCCTTCAAATAATCTAAAATATTATTAATCATTAACACATACAACCCTAATCGTTTAATCCGCCTCACCAATTCACTAACTCTTTAACTTTACTATTATCCTCTAATCCTACATATATTCTTTAACTTTAATCAACAAAATTAAGATTTCTCATAAGCGTTTCACCATATTAATTCTGACCGAAGATTACGACACTCAACTTTTCTCCTCAAAGTTTCAATATAGGTAGCTAAGCCTTCAATATCCTTTAAGTCGTTGTTGAGAAGACTGGAGAGTTCCCTCCAAAAAGCTAAATTTAATTTAACCTTCATTCTTTCTAAGCTTCTAGCTAGACGTTTAGTTAGCTCTCTACCATGACCATCAAAGTCCATGAGCAAAATAATTTCTCTACCTTCCACACATCCAATTTCATCTATAATATCCGGTAGACTCTTACCACAAGATTTAATGGCAAGTATCTTGCTTCTCACACCCATAGCTCTAAGCGATTCAACATCTTTTTCTCCCTCAACAACTATTAAAGTGTCGCTGGAGGTCTCACTTCTCAATCTCTCAAGTAACCAATCAATCTTCTCGAGCTTTCTCTCAAAGCTTGACATGATCTCTAATCCCTAACAATCTCTCATTACAAATTATGATTCAGTGCCAATATTTTTTCCTTTCGGGAGAAATGAACTTAATCCTCTAACTATCACTATTGGCTTATGTTTTAAGCTTCTAAGCATGCTCCACGTAACTTTGGTTAAACTAACTCCGAATCTTTCAGCCATATCCCATACCGTATAACCTGCTCCAGAACCCCTAGCTTTATTAGCTGCTTCAGCCACATCTAACGCTAAATCAACACTTAATTTAATTCCAGCTAGCGCTAAGGGTGTGGATCGCCGCTTAAGCTTTAAAGATCTTCCAAGAATGTAAGCTATAAAGCCGGGAATTGTATGGATGCCACATAAAATATTTGATCTATGTGTAAAGTGGAAGTTGCCTATTGAATAAGTCTTATCTGTATCCGCTATCATAACTGCAATATTTTTTCCAAGCTTACTCCATATGTATCTACGAATTCTCTCAGCGATCTTCTGTGGATCATGAAGTGGTAGACTAACATATGCGTAGGGGAGATTACTTCCATCTATACCGCCTTCAGAACCCCATAGTAGGGCATGTAAGAAGCCAGCATATCTTAGGGCAACCTCCTTATGAGCAGCCCCCTCTCTTAACGGGTAGTTTTTTAAGCGCATTATATTCCTTATTTTTAGATGACATATTCTCCCAAGCAGATATCCCCAAATAATTCTCATCCAGAACCTAGCTATAAAGCAAGCAAGCAAACTCGGCTTAAATCCACTCTCGTCAACGATTCGCCCCTCAGCCACAGATATAGCTTTCTCCGAAATAACTATCATATCACCATCGAGAATCTCACCTTTAATGGCGTTTACTATTTTATTTAAGTAATCATCTCCAGGCATCCAATAATCGGTTTCAATAGCTTTAACTTTAAACCCTGATGATCTAAATTTAAATTTCTTCATAAAACATTAGGCCTCTTTTTTCCTAGTTAACTATCCGAAAGCTACCGTGCACTCAATTTAACAAGTGCAAAGATCATGTGGTATTCATCATCACCAGCGTTTAATTAGACTGAAACCTTATATATACCTTAAAAAATAAAAATAAGATTATTTAGGTTTTCTTCAATTAATTTAATCCTCGTCCTCCAATCTATTTTAGATCGACAGTTTCTAAACTAAGCAGAAAGAAGCATTATAAGGGGCAACTGAATATTTTTTCTTAATTAACTCGTGAAATAGAGATGATAATGTACCTTAAAGGTGAAGAATTAAAAAGGATTATAGACGTTTCCCTAGATATAGCGCCTAAGGAAATGATCGCTCTCTCACTTTATGGTTCTTATGCAGGGGGATACGCTGATGAAAAGGCAACTATAGATGTTTTAATGATTATTAATTCGGATAAGATTGTTTTAAGCAGCCGCTCTAAAAGCTTCGATTCTAGGAGGATACGCTTCCTAATAATTGATAAAGGGACATTTGAAAGGGATATAAACAATGAGTGGTTAGGAGGAATACTTGCCGAGAACATGTTAACACCTTACATACCTCTAATTAACGGAGATTATCTATGGAAACAAGAGGTTAAAGCTAAAAAAATGATTATCGATGAAAGCTTAAGCAACCTCATTTTGAGTTTTTCAGAAATGTCTAGGAATTTCATGATTAAACCAGAATATTTCATGTTTGAAGCCATGATGCGCAGGGCAACACTGTTTCCGCCTTTAACCTATCGCTTCTTAAACATCACTAAAGATGATTTGAAAGAAAAAAACTATGCTACTATAATGAGGGGATTTAGAGTGGCAATAAAAAAGGCTATGGATGAAGGGAAGCTATATTCACAAGGAAATTTTCTCAGAATTAGGGAAGAGTACATAACAACCATACGAAGAGGAAAACATAGCCGTCGCCTAAAAAAATTATTCAAAAACATTCGTGTAAGCATCATCCATTATGTTCTTGAAGTATTTCCGAATCTTATGGACTCACTTTTAGATGATTACAGAATTTACAAATCATATTTCGCTGAGGACGAAGATGCAGAGTCCCTAATTCATAAACTTGAAGACCCAAAAAAATACATATTTATACCTACATCTTCTGGGATAGTTGCATTTGGCGAGAGAACAACAATAGATGAATTTATAAGGAGGATATCTGGGGAACAGGCTACAGATTATCGAATTGAAAGGTTGGGAGGAGTTCTTAATAGCGTATATATGCTGAAAATTGTGAAAAATAAAGTTGAAGAAAAATTTGTTGTCAAAGTATTTAAGGACTGGTATGGTTGGAAGTGGTTTCCGCTGGCGCTCTGGGCTCTAGGTACAAGGGGATTTACCATATTGGGAAAAGCTAGGCTTGAAAGAGAATATGCTTTAAACATGTTTTTATTTAATCACGGAATTAATGTTCCGAAAATAGTTTACATAAGTCCAGAAGATAGGCTTCTTTTTCAAGAATATATCGAAGGAACAAGCATATCTGAAGTAATTAGACAACTATATAAAATCAAAAAAGATAAGTACGAAAAATCCAGACTACTCAATCTTATTAGGAATGTTGGAGAAGAAATTGCGAAGATTCATAATTTAAATGTATCTTTAGGTGACTGCAAACCAGAAAATGTAATATTGACACCTGATGGAAGAATATTCTTCGTAGATCTTGAGCAGGCGGAAATCAATGGGAATAAGGCTTGGGATATATCTGAATTTCTATATTACTCTGGTCACTATACTCTTCTGCCTCCACTCGATATTGTTAGTGAAATCGTAAGAGAATTTATATTCGGATACTTAGAGGCTAACGGGGAAGTTGAGAATATTAGAAGAGCCTTGTCCCCACGATATGTGAAGGTCTTTAGCTTCTTTACTCCACCACACGTAATATTTACGATTTCTAGCGTCTGTAAGAATATATTGAAAAATTACATTTGCGATAGCGATAAGACAGATTAAATTGTTTAGGAGAGATAATTTATGGCGAGCATAATCTTTTACGGTGGAGTGAATGAGGTTGGCGGGAATAAAGTTCTCATACAAGATGAAGATGTAAAAGTTTTGTTTGATTTTGGCATGTCATTCACTCTAAGAAGCAGATTTTATTCAACGCCATTTCTATCCCCTAAAAGTGGATTAGATTTAATTGAGCTTAGAATCCTTCCAGATTTAACGGGAGCATACAATTTTGATGACTCTAAACCTGAAATAGATGCTGTTTTCCTCTCCCACTCCCATATGGATCATTCAGCTAACATATCATTTCTAAAGAGAGAGATACCAGTTTACTGCGGTGAAACAACCGCAACAATACTTCATGCTCTAAGCGCAATACGCCCTAAAAATCTAGAGTTTAATCTTAGGGGAATAGAATTTAAAACGTTCCGCACTGGCGACAAAATTAACATTGATCCTATAGAAGTCAGACCAATACATGTTGATCATTCAGTCCCAGGATCCTACGGTTTTGTGATACATACGTCATCTGGAACAATCATTTATACGGGAGATTTCAGGTGGCATGGCTTAAGACCTGAATTGACTGAGGACTTCCTTACGAATTCAGCCAAAGAAAAGCCTGAAGTAATGATCTGTGAGAACACTAATATGACTGAAGTTGAGTTCTCTTCAGAAAGCGAAGTTATGATGAAGCTTAACCGAATAGTTGCAAATACCTCCAATCTAGTTCTAACCGAATTCTCCTACGCTGATATAGATAGACTAAAATCCTTCTATAGAGTAGCCTTAAATAATGATAGAAAGCTTGTGATTACATTGAAACAAGCCTATCTCTTGTATAAGCTTAGTCAAGACTCCCATTTAGACATCCCGAGACTTGATGATGAAAATATTTTAATCTTTCAGAAAGAGAAAAAGAAATATTTTCGTTGGGAGCGGGAAATAATGGATTTTGGGGAAACCATAGGTCCATCAGAAATCTCTAGAAAACAAAACAAGATAATATTATCCATGTCATTTTTTGATTTAGGCTGGCTTATTGAGATCAACCCTCTTCCTGGAAGCTGCTATATTCTATCAGCTTCAGAACCCTTCAATGAAGAAATGGAAATAGACTTCAATAAGTTATTGAACTGGCTTGAACACTACGGGCTACCCCAATATCACATCCATGTTTCAGGACATATAATGCCGCTGCATCTTAGAGAAGCCATAAAAACCATTAAACCTAAAAAGATCTTTCCCATCCATGGAAACTACCCAAAGCTTTTCAGCAGATTTATAGGAGACATAGATGGTCAAATCATCATACCTGAGAAAGAAAAAAGATATGAAATTTAATTAATTTTAACCCAAAAATAAGGGAAATTCTCTAAGGATATTTTTAGAACTACAGGCGTATGACGGGTGGCGCCGGGTGCGGGATTTGAACCCGCGAGGCCCGTTGGGCCACAGGCTTAGCAGGCCTGCCCCCTACCAGGCTAGGGTAACCCGGCTCCAGTAATTCTACTCTTCTTTTTCCAAGCTGAAGCAAGTAAAAAATTATGCTTAAGAGGCATATAAGAATTATTCTGAAGTATCCAAAAATTAATTAAATCGTCGTTTTTAATCGTTCTTTAAATATTTTTGATCTAGAAAGATCGGGTTGAGCCAGCATTTTCTTCCGTATTTATCTTCGAACTCAATTCTTATGTATCATTTGGGCTCTCCTCCAAAGAATAATCCTTTGATATATCTACCTCGCAATAGGTTAGAAAATTGCCATTTTCAGCATCCAACCTTTTACTTACTGTTGGAATTGTTACAAAGTTTATGAATCCGGCTTCTTCGCATTTCAGCTGTATTCTTTCTTCTGAGACCTCTAGATCTAAAACTTTTAGTTATTATTCCTCGGAAATTATATTTACTCAAGCTATTGATTAATAGAAATTTTTCGAATGATTCTTTGTAGGCTCTATGTTTTCTTTTGCTTTTTGAAGAAATCTTCAGTA
>CAYSKG010000033.1:0-7079 GCA_964431725.1 uncultured Candidatus Bathyarchaeia archaeon
TATTCAATGCTGATGGAAGCGAGGCTGAAATGTGCGGGAATGGCATAAGATGCCTTGCGAAATACTGCTATGAAAACAGCATAGTCAACAGGGAAGAATTGCGAATAGAAACCCTAGCCGGCATAAAAGATGTTTGGCTGAAAGTAGCCGACGGAAGGGTTATGGCGGTAACCGTAGATATGGGGAAACCGGTCTTCGAGAGAGAGAAAATACCGGTGCTTGGAGAAGGAAAATTTATAGATGAAGAAATAAAGGTTGATGATAAATATTTTAGGGCGACATGCCTGTCGGTTGGTAATCCTCACTGCGTAATTTTCGTTGATGATGTGGAGAAGTTCCCCGTAGAACGTTATGGTCCTAAAATTGAGAAGCATCCTATCTTTCCTAACAGAATTAATGTTGAATTCGTTCAAATAGTGAACAGAAACCTTCTAAGGATGAGAGTCTGGGAGAGAGGAGTTGGCGAGACACTTGCATGCGGCACAGGAGCATGCGCAAGCGTTGTAGCCGGAAGCATACTTGGTAAAACAAGCCGCGAGTGCACGGTTCAGCTTTTAGGCGGAGAACTTAAGATAAAATATGATGAAAACAGTGGAATATTTATGACCGGATCGGCTGAAACTGTCTATGAAGGTGTAATAGAATTAGATTTATGAAGTAAAATCAGCTTCTAGAAAGAATTTTTCTAGACCAGAAATATTTTTTATTCTGGTTCTTCTAAAAGTTTAGAGGCAGAAAAACTAGGCAGATATCTGGAGGGGCATACTTGAGGTTTCAGCTTGCTGAGAGAGTTAAGAGACTTCCACCCTACCTCTTCGCGGAGCTCGAAAAAATAATAAATGAAAAGAAGAAGCAGAGGGTGGACCTAATATCGCTGAGCATAGGCGACCCCGACCTTCCGCCACCACCCTTCATTCTTGAAGCGCTAAAAGAGGAGAGCGCGAACCCAAAAAACCATAATTATTCATTCAGCCAAGGTGAACCATATTTTAGGGAGGCTGTTGCCGAATGGTATAAAAAACGCTTTAATGTTGACCTAGATCCCCAGAAAGAGGTTGTGGCGCTAATAGGCTCTAAGGAAGGCATAGCAAATATTTCAAGGGCATTCGTGAATCCCGGCGACAAGGTTCTTGTTCCCAATCCAGCGTATCCAGTTTATGCTAACGGCAGCACTCTCCTAAGCGACGGTGTGCCAATTGCAATGCCTTTGCTTGAGGAAAACGATTTTAAACCTGATATTGAATCGCTAGATCTTGACAGTGTGAAAATGGTTTTTCTCAATTACCCGAATAATCCAACTGGCAGCGTTATGACCAAGGATGAGTTGAAGGCAATAGTTGATTTAGCTAGAGAAAAAAACGTTATAGTCTGCTATGACAACGCCTACTCGGAGATAACGTTTGATGGCTATAAGGCTCCAAGCATACTTGAGGTTGACGGCGCAATGGAAGTAGCTATAGAATTCAATTCATGCTCAAAAACATTCAATATGACCGGAGATAGAATAGGGTTCGCCGTTGGAAACAGTGAGCTAATAGATGGATTGGTGAAGGTTAAGTCGCAGGTGGATTCCGGGCCTCCAGTATATATTCAGAAGGTGGCTGTAAGGGCTTTGGAGAGCTACAGTAACGGCGAACCGCCAGAATACATTAAATGGATGAACCAAGTATACGCTGAGAGAAGAGACCTATTATTAAGCGAGCTAAGAGAGGTTGGGCTTGAAGCGAAGAAGCCTTTAGCAACATTCTATGTTTGGGCGAAGTGTGGTGGGAGCTCCATGAAGTTCGCGGCGAAGCTTCTGGAGGCGGGTGTGATAGTGGCGCCGGGAATAGGATTCGGAAAATATGGGGAAGGCTACATAAGATTCGCGGTAACTCAGCCAAAGGATCGCATTGAAGAAGCTTGCCAAAGAATTAAAGAAGCGTTAACATGCTAATCTAAATTTTTCCATCTAAACAGCGATCTCTAAATATCTTGATTCTCTTTCCCTATTAGAAAAGAAAGCATATATTTTAGTATTCCAATGTAGTTTTCTTTTGGAAGGGATTAGTTTGCGAAAGTACGATGTGATAATTGTTGGTGCTGGACCAGCTGGAATCTTCTCAGCACTGGAGCTTGCTAAAAACACCGATCTTGAAATTTTAATGCTTGAGAAGGGACCTGACCTCAATAAGCGCAAGTGCCCGGCGGCTAGGGGTCTAGGGTGCGTAAATTGCGAACCATGTTCTCTGCTTTCAGGTTGGGGCGGGGCGGGAGCTTTTAGCGATGGTAAACTGACTATATCCACCATGGTTGGGGGATGGTTAAACGAGTATTTGAGTGAAGAGAAACTTTCAAAGCTAATAAAATATGTTGATGACATATATGTGAAGTATGGTGGAACCCAAAAAGTTTATGGTGAAGACTTGGATGAGGTTGAGAGAATAGAACGTAAGGCAGCGCTTGCCGGTCTCATGCTAATTAAACAAAAGATTCGCCATTTAGGAACTGAAAAATGCGTTGAAGTTCTCCAGAAGATGCGGCGGGATATAAATAATAGTGTCGAAGTGAGAACTAGAACCGAAGTTAAAAGCTTACTTGTAAAGAACGGCGTAGCTGAAGGTGTTGAAACCTTTAATGGAGAAAAAATTTATGGAAAATATGTTATTGTTGCACCTGGTAGAAGCGGGGCTGAATGGCTTAAAAGCGAAGCACAGTCTCTGGGTTTAAAGACTCTTAATAATCCGGTTGATGTGGGCATTAGGGTTGAAGTTTTAGCGGCAACTATGGAGGATCTGACTGATACGCTGTATGAACCCAAATTCATATATTATTCTAAAGCTTTTGATGATCAAGTTAGAACCTTCTGCGTTAATCCATACGGTGAGGTTATCACTGAATCTTATGGCGGTGTAATAAGCGTTAATGGACAAAGCTACGCCGAAAGAAAAACTGAGAACACAAACTTCGCTATATTGGTTAGCACATCCTTCACGTATCCTTTCCGTGAACCTATCGCCTACGGCGAGTATATTGCCAAATTAGCTAATCTGCTCAGCGGAGGGGTAATTATACAGCGTTTAGGGGATCTGGAGCTTGGTAGAAGATCAACTGAAGAGAGGATTAATCGAAGCGTTGTTAAACCAACACTCAAAATCGCTACGCCTGGAGACTTAAGCTTTGTTTTACCCTATAGATATTTAACCGATATTAAAGAGATGCTTAGAGCCTTAGATAGAGTTGCTCCTGGAATATACTCTAAACACACGCTACTTTACGGAGTTGAGGTTAAATTCTATTCTTCTAGGCTTGAGCTAAATGAGAATTTAGAAACAAAAATTAGAAATCTATTTACTATAGGCGATGGAGCTGGGGTAACTCGGGGATTGATACAAGCAAGCGCAAGCGGCGTCATAGTTGCCAGAGAAATAATGCGTAGGGAAAAAGTCCGCATAAGAAAATAGGCTAACAACAATAAACAATAGAAAAATCATGCTTGAAAAAGTAATGGTAGAATGGCATATACCTTGGCTGCTGAAACTAACCCTTCAACCGTGACATATTCGTTTGGCGCATGCGCCAACTCCTCTATGCCAGCGCCGAAACCTAAACATGGAATCCCCAAAGACTTTTTAATTGGTATAGCATCCGTTGCACCTAGAAGTATTTTAGGTTTAGGCGGCATATTTGTCGCTATTTCAACAGCCTTTTTTAGACTTGAAGCAAACCTTGAATCCCATTCCTCATGGTATCCGCTCTCTAAACCAGTTACTTCAACTTTGATTTCCGAAGTATTGAAGCTACCGATTAACTCACGAAGTTTTTCCGCGATTGTCTTCGGATCAACTCCGGGGGTTATTCTTATATCAAAGGATGCTTCAGCATAATCAGGGATAACATTAACTTTCACTCCACCCTTTATTATTGTTAGACTGACGGTTGGATAATGGAAGGCATTTTTTATAGCATTCTTTTGTTTTTCAGTTAGATCTTTATTTTTCAGAAGATAATCTATACTAGATTTGATTGAAGCTTCTAATTCCGCTGGAAGCTTTAGCGGATAATCACCGATTTTCTTTACTTGCTTTACTGCTGAGAGAAGCTTGTCGATTGCATTATCACCATAAAACGGCATGCTTCCATGAGCGGTTTTTCCAAAAGCCTTCAAGCGTAATCGCAGATAACCCTTACAGCCTACATCTATATAGGGTTCCTTTGGACTTTTACTGAGCGAGTCACCTATTAAACATGCATCACCCTGTATTAGCCCCTCCTCAATAAGCCATCGTGTCCCATCCGGAGAACCAACCTCTTCGTCACATGTGAACCAAAAGTCAACTGCAGCGCGATTTCTCTCATCAATTTCGCTTAAAACTTTCGCTGCAATCATTGCGGCCGCGCATGAACCCTTCATGTCGCTTGCGCCTCTACCATAAATTTTTTCGCCCTCAACTACGCCGCCGAATGGATCATAACGCCATTTTTCACGCATGCCAGCTGGAACTACATCTAAATGACCAAGCCAAATTATCGTTTTGCCGGATTCGCCGGGAACCTTAACGTTTACGTTAACTTTTTCTTTTTTTCTAGCATAGAACGAAACTTTCAGATCTGTACCATTAAAAAATGATTTGATGTATTCTGCGCACTCAAGTGTGTTACTTGGCGGCGAAACAGTTTGGAAGCCTATGAGAGCTGATGTTACAGATATTAGCTCAGATTTCCGTTTCTCAATTTCATTTAAGACCCTACTTACAGTAGGAGAGAAAGATGCAACCAATAATTTTCCCTCTCTTTAATGTATTTTTCAAGTTACAATCTCACTTAGCCTTCCATTTTCAGCAGCATATCGAATCTCCAGCATCGGCAAATCCAAAGGAGTTTCTATTCTCTCCACCCCATACTTTTTGATGAGCACTTGGTATTTTAGGGTTAATCTACGCATTTCAGGGGAGGTTGGTCCAACACACGGGCTTCCGGGAACTCGGGGGCTCACATCAAAAACGTAAAAGGCCAGCCTCTTCTGCTCAGGGTCGTCAGCATCATAGGCAACGGCTCCCTGTAGAGCGAAGAGACCGATCATTCCTGGGGGATACTCTTTCTCGCATATTCTCCTGAATTTTTCAGCAGCCTTATAGACTAGAGGTTTTTGCGATTCCCTCATTGTTAGCCCGTAGTGACCTATCTCCTCATTTTTTATTGGAACGTTGAGGGCGAGCTGATCCCTCGCCGGCAGGCTTAGGATTCCATGTAAATTTGTTTGTTTTCTATCATCGAATCCTAGAAAGTCGAAGTCTCCGAAATAATCTTTTATAGCCCAGCCCTGAAAGTTAGCATTGAATTTCTGCCCTAAAACATACTCTTCTATCCGCGCTTTCTTTAGACCTTCTTCGTCTATTACATCTTTTTTGATTAGCTCTTCTGCTTTTTTGTAGTAGTCTTCAGGTGAAGAGGCATAAAAGAACGCTCTTTCCAGCGGCTTCTTTTTCTGTTGCACCTTCACTATAACAAGCCTATCAATATCTTCCGGCTTCTCAAATTTTTTAGGTATTTTTATACCAGCTTTTTCGAGAAGCCAATATTGGTTTCGTGGAGCATTTCTTTCCTCAGCTCTCAATATGAAGCGGTTTCCATAAATTGGAATTTTAAATTTACTCTCAATATTATCGTAGCCAACATACACTGAGAACGATCGGTTGGGGATGAATATTGTATTTAATTTGAGCATTTTATCTTGAACATCTTCCCTTATGATATCTGAGAACCTTTCTAGGAGAATTACGTGGTCAAATAGGTGCTTACTATAGTTGGCATATAGGTCCTCCCGCCCTTTTTGGCATACAACAACTGTTGGAAAACCGAGGGTTTTAGCGGATACGCCTACCTCTTCAGCTGAATGTGAACCTAAAACTCCAATAGTTATATTTTCCGGATCATATTCTGAGACAATTTTCTGGATTTCGCTTCTTTCAATAACCAAGGAAATCACCATAGAAATAATATTTATTTACCCTAATATTTCCTTTAGCCTATTCTGTTCTATTGCCTCCCTTATCTCAAGAGCTATCCTCCGTCCTGTGCTCATCGGCTTACCATGCTTGATATACGCATACGGCGATGACTCCATGAAAACATTGGTTCCAGCGACAATGCGCGCTGAAATTTCAAAGACGTAGAACTTTAGGTCAGGGGTTACAACAGTTTCCAGACAGAATGGCCCATATATTCCTGGACTGCAAATTTCCCTCGACGCTTCAACCACTTTTTGCCCCATTCTGAAAACTTCCGGTAAAAGAGATTCACGAAGCATTATCGGGAAATTTCCGACTATCGTATAGGTCACCTTCAAATCATACTGCATGTCAGCGGGTATTCTACCAATTGCATCCACATTTGATTCATAGCGTCTGTCAAAACCCATAAGTTCAAGCTCGTCACGTATAACGGAGTAAAAATAGTGAATGTAAACTGGAATGCCAACCACATACTCCTGTATCGTATAATTTTTTGCCGATCCTATTTTACGCCTAAAATCTTCCTCATTTTTAGCTAAGAAGTATCCTTGTCCGCCTTTGGCTCCCTGAAACTTCACTATAACAAGCCTATCTATTTCAGATGGATCGCTATAAACTTCCGGAAGGTTAAGCTCAGCTTTCTTCAGCCATGTCCGCTGCTTCTCTCTATCGCTCTCCCAGGAAAGTATTTTTCTGTTGCCATAATAGAGAACTCTCATATTTTCGATAACCTTTAGATCCACATAGGCTATTAGTGAAGCGTGAGGAATTAAGATGGCGTTCCGTTTTATGAGGTGATTTTCAGCTTTATGAAAATCTCTATAAGATGGAATCTCAACTATCTCGTCTGCAACACCAAAATGCTTGTAAACAAAGGAATGACCGCTCTTGCAGACAGCAATAGTTTTAAAGCCCTCATCTTTAGCGCCCTTCAATATCTGAAGCGCAGAGTGACTTCCAAGGGTGGCTATAACATAATTCACGCATGATTCACCCGAATGAATCCCTTTCAACCTAATCTGTAATGGTAAATAAATGTTTTTGCAGAAGAGCATGTGAATAAGGCAACTTCTATGTGAGAGGATT
>CAYSKG010000033.1:7179-13627 GCA_964431725.1 uncultured Candidatus Bathyarchaeia archaeon
GAGAGGATTATGCTCTAGGCTGATTAACCGGAAGGCTCATTTAGTTTAAGCTATTTATGTTATGTTTTGGAGGAAGATAAGATTTCATGATGGTTGGTATTGTTGGGAAACCTAACGTGGGTAAGTCAACATTCTTTAGCGCTGCAACTCTGGCAACTGTTGAGATTGCAAGCTACCCATTCACAACTATAAAGCCGAATAGAGGCGTCGGCTACTTTAGAACTCAATGTGTATGTAGAGAGTTTAATGTTAAGGATAATCCGGTCAATTCTGTATGCATAAATGGAACAAGACTTATTCCAGTTGAGTTAATTGATTGCGCGGGATTAGTTCCAGATGCATGGCAAGGTAGGGGTCTTGGAAACCAATTTTTAGATGAAATTAGAAGAGCCGATGCATTAATACACGTAGTTGATGCTTCCGGCTCAACCGACATCGAAGGGAGAGCAGTAAAGCCTGGAGCACATGATCCGCTAGAAGATGTAAAATTTTTGGAAAGGGAGCTAACCATGTGGTTTGCACAGATATTAAAGAGAGATTGGTCTAGAATTGCTAGAACTGTTGAAGCTGGAGGAGCTCCCCTCTCAACGCTACTTGAGGAGAGACTGAGCGGTTTAGCAATAAAAAGAAAACATATACTTGAGGCTGTAAGGAGTACGGGGCTGAATGCTGACAAACCTACAAGATGGAGTAATGATGAATTTTTGGAATTTGTCAGCAATTTAAGAAAAATTTCAAAACCCATGCTTATAGCCGCAAACAAGATGGATTTACCGTTTGCCGATGAAAATCTTGAGAGACTTAAGGAGACTGGTTATCTTGTTGTGCCATGCTGCGCTGAAGCTGAGCTAGCTTTGAGAAGAGCAGCTGAGGGAGGATTAATCAGCTATGTACCTGGCAACTCAGATTTTGAGATAATTAATCCTGAGAAAATTACAATGAGACAAAAGAAAGCGCTTCAAATAATAAAAGAGAAAGTTCTCGATCGATATGGATCCACCGGGGTTCAGAATGCCATAAACGCTGCTTTTAAAAATCTTCTGAACATGATCGTTGTTTATCCAGTTGAAGACCCGGAAAAACTTACGGATCATTATGGCAGGGTTTTACCAGAAGCAAGGCTTGTACCAAGCAATACCACAGCTAGGGATCTAGCCTACATGATTCATACGGAGCTTGGAGATAGCTTCATTTATGCCATAGATGCTCGAACAAAGAGGCGGCTTGGGGAGAATTATGTGCTCAAGGATGGGGATGTAATATCAATTGTGAGCGCTAAGAAAAGAGCCTAAAATTTCTTGAATACACTTTCATCTACCAAATCTCCTTTTGCGTTTCTGAAACGTTCTTATGGCTCTCAGCAGATCTATACGCCTAAATTCCGGCCAGTAAACATCTAAAAAGCATAGTTCACTGTAAGCTGACTGATAAAGGAGAAAACCGCTCAATCGTTCTTCGCCAGATGTCCGTATAATTAAATCTGGATCCTGTTTGGGTAGAAAAGCGGTATAAAGGTGTTGCTCAAAAATTTTCTCGTTTATTTCTTCAGGTGAAAGCTCGCCTGAAACAACTTTCTGAGCGATTTTTCTTGCGGCGTCTACAATTTCAGCTCTTCCACCATATGCTATCGCTAAATTCAGAAAATGCTCATTATAATTTTTGGTTTTCTCCTCCACCTCTCGGATCAGAGCTTGTAAATTCGGCGGAAGCAAATCAACCTTTCCAATAACTTTAACCCTAACCTTATACTTGTGTATTTCTTCACTCTCCAGAATTTCCTGAAGCTTCTCTTTAAATAGCTGCATGAGCTTTTCAACTTCTTCCTTCGGTCTCTGGAAGTTTTCAGTTGAAAAAGCATAGAGCGTTATACTTTTAACATTTAGGTCAAGACACCATTTTAAAACATCTTTAGTTTTATTTGCACCATAATAGTGACCCATCCAAGGCTCAAGACCACTCTCTTGAGCCCACCTGCGATTTCCATCCAGTATTATGGCTATATGTTCAGGCTTACTCTGGTTTTTTATTTGATGCCAAAGCCATTTCTCATAAATTCTGTATATACCAAGCACTGAGAGGATTGTTCTAAGCATATTGTGCGTTCCCTCCAGCCATCAACGTTTACTTATTTTTAATTGAGGAAGAACATTGACACTTTCTATTTTCAGGTAAAGAGGCGATCGCTTCTAATATAATTTTACGGATCTTCGGCATAACAGCTTTCGACGTCTCTAAAACTTCCTCATAAGTGAGTTTACCAGCTATTCCAGCAGCCATATTTGAGATAAAGCATAAGGTTGCATAACATATTCCAAGTTCCCGGGCGAGAGCGGCTTCCGGCATACCAGTCATTCCAACAACATCGCAACCTAGAATTTTAAACATTTTTATCTCAGCTGGAGATTCAAAACGTGGTCCTTCAGTACAAACATAAACAGCTCGATCATGTACAGTGCTTATTTTTTTCGCCTTCTCTATTAGAATCATTCGGATTTCTGGACAGTAGGGCTCTGTGAAATCTATATGAGTGACTGGGGCGTGATCATAAAATGTTGATTGACGTAGCTTTGTGAAATCCACTATGTCATGAGGAACTACTAGATCACCCGGCTTAAAGTTCGGGTTTATTGCTCCAACAGCATTCGTGGCAATTATTCTCTCAACACCGAGTTTGTGAAGAGCAAAAATGTTTGCTCTATAATTGACCTTATGTGGTGGAACACTATGTTTACGTCCATGTCTGGGAAGAAAAGCTACTCTTCGCCCTTGGATTTCACCTATAAATATTGATCGGGAAAAACCATAGGGCGTTCCAATATTGAACGAACGAAAATCTCTGAAAAGTTCTTCTAGGCCAGTTCCCCCTATAATCGCTATTTTAGCTTTTTTACTATTAGCTGCCATGCTCGCTACGGCTCCTCTTTTTCCGTTCTTTTTCCTCTATAGTTTTAATATCCTCCCTAAAGAAGCCTTGATACTTTCTGCTTAGAAAATAGGCGACTGGTATTGATACAACCGCTATGGCTAGACCTATAATTATTGACGCTATTAGAGAATCCAAGGGAAGTGAGGGATTAATTAAGATTCTTGCGGCTTCATTAAAGATTTTCCAAGACCAAGCGCAGAAAACAATAAAGACCATTATCCTCCAGAACCTAGAATCTCGCTCTAGGAGGTAAACTAGAGCCTTGCCGAGAAGTATAATTGAAAAACCAATAATAAATATGGTTAATGATGTGGAAACAATAAATCCGATTATCCGGGGCATAATACTGAGCCATACATTTGGATCACTTGGCAGGGGATTTGGAACTATATCTGGATTAGACATTATTTGGGATATTGCCTGATAGAGACCTACTGCAATTAATAAAACCCCGAAAAACAGTGAGGAGCCAGTTACTAACCCATGAAGGGAGGAAACTCTTGAAAGAGCTGAAATTATTCTTCTATCCAGACCATAACCTTTTCCAAAAAGATAGCTTCCAACAATTATGAGACCTATAATCCAAGCCCATGTTGCAATATCATATCGTATGAAAATCGCCAAAAATGAAAGTATACCTAACATTATTAATAGGATCCCTGGCAAGCCTAGAAAGATTCTAGAGTACTTTGGATCTTCAATTATTTTTCTTAAGTATCTGGAAAATAGGGCGGCTGTCTCCTCTATTGTCTCACTATGCTTTACAATAACTCTTCTTACCGATGAAACTGGAACTCTAGATTGAATTAAAGGTAAAACATCTTTATCTGAGAAGCCGTCTGTGACTAGGATTAGACTGTTAGGCTTAAATTTTTCTAGGGCTTCATTAAGCTCCGAAATTAATTTTCTGTCAGCAGCTATACCTCCAAGCTCAGAACCAGCTATTGTTGCAACCTGGCAAGAAATATTTTTCGCACCACTCTTTTCTAGACTTTCGCATATTCTTACAGCTTCGAACATTGCATTGGCATCAGCTTCTTCAGGATCGGCAAGTATGAGTTTGAGCGCAGCGTCAACATTCTCTTTTTTACCAATAATCGGCGTTTTAACTCCTGCTTTTCTACCTATATCGTTATCCCTATCAACACATACAATTAGTACTCGCTCTTCCCTGGAAACCTGCTTTCCTTCGTTCAGCATCAATATTCTCCCATAACACGACCAAAAAATAATATGGCAGTCCTTAAAAATAAAGTTTAATCCAATCTTCTATATTTTACCCTGCTCAGCTAAAATTTTAAATTCTTCAAAAGATATTTTTTCACCCTTTTTAAGTTTCTTTAGAGCTTCCCTTCCAATTTTCTCTTTAAGTGCGGATAGAGCTTCTGCTTTCTTACGTGCTTCTTCCTCTCGAATAATCTTTTTTATGGCTGAAATTTGACCTAGCAATTTCTTATATTTGAGCCTTAGAGCTGATAGCTTTTTTCTGCTTTCCCCATACTTCTTGTTTATTTCATCAACTTTAGGTTTAAATTCTTCCATCTTTTTAAGACATTCAATCATCTTCTCATGGAAAAATTGGCTCTTTTCAACAGTCTCAGTAATCTGCTCTCTATAGAGAGCTATTTCATCCTTGATCTTTTTAAGGCGACCCTCCAAAATAGAAAGCTCATTTTTCATAGCATTTAACTTATGATAAAAATTTAACTGCTTCTCAAGAGATTTAACTCTTTCAACAAGCCTCTTTTCCTCTTCAAGCGGCAGAGGTGTAGTTTGAATCCTCCAATCTATCTCTTCAATCTCCTTTTTGAGGCTATCCTCCCTCCTAGAAGGCTTCATCTTTAAGTGTTTTCTGATCCTATTCCTCAAATCTCTAATAGAATCTAATCTCTCCCGATACTCCCGTTTAAGCTCCATCAAAATAACCTTTAGATTCCTAACTTCCTCATTTAGAGCATTACGTTCCTTTCTAAAATTCGCTGCCTCACGCTTCAAATTTCTCATCCTACTATTCAGCCCGTTTCTTTCCTCAGCAAACCTACGAACCTCACTCTCAACTCTCTCAATCTCAGCCCTTAAGCACAAAGCCTCCCGCTCCAAATCAACAAGCTTACGCCTTAAATCCTCAACCATTGAAACCCAACATCCACTAAGACTTGAGAAATAATGCTTGTTATAAATAAAAATTTATATATTGGATGGATTATCCAACCATATAGTGATCTTAATCATGGGCTTGAGTTCCAAAAGAATGTTTTCTACGAAAAAGTTAAGTTTAATTATTTTGATGACTGCGATGAGTTTGACTTCAAGTTACGCTATGATTGGTATTCCTAATGTTAATCTTATGGATTTGTTTGTTTTTATTAGTGGGTATTTGATGGGTGCTGTTCCAGGGGTTATTGTTGGTGTTTTAACATGGCTTGTGTATGGGACTTTGAATCCGCTTGGTTTTAATTTGGTGGTTCTTGCCGCTACATGCTCTGGTGAGAGCTTGTATGGTTTTGTTGGAGGATTAGCCGCTAGTTTAGGTTTGGGTGCAGATCTCCCCTCAATGAAGGTTGGAGATAAAATGCTTTGGTGGGTGAATTTGAAGTTTGGCATTATTGGCTTCTTTTTAACGTTTGTTTATGATTTGTTTACGAATATAATATCCGGTTTAATTGTTGATATTCCACCTCTCATAGCTATAATTCAAGGTATACCTTTTGCAATAGCTCATGAAGTATCAAATTTCTTTTTCTTCTTTTTTGGTTGTAGCGCTTTGATAATATCAATTAAAAAACTGCTCAAAGGAGGTGAGAATTTATGAGTGGAAAAAGTGGGTGGATGTGGGTTTCATTGGGACTTGCATGCCTTCTGGCGGTGACTATTTATTTTGCAGCATACTACTACGAGGAAAGTGATAGATATAAACGTCTTTATGAGAGAGCGGCAGCTGATCTTAAAAGGCTTACTATGCCAGTGAATATTTTAATTGACTACGGCAATGGAACAAGAGTATGGTATAATAACACCCTAGTTCCTAGAGAATCCACTCTTCTTAAGGCAACTGAAATCATAGCTGAGGTGGATTACATTATTGGAGAGTACGGTGCCTTTGTAACTCACATAAATGGTGTGGGAGGAGAAAGCAACAGATATTGGATATGGTATATTTGGAATTCGACTGAAAACAACTGGAGCTGGGGACCAGTCGCATGCGATAGATATATTCTGCGGGAAGAAGACACTGTAGCATGGAAATATGAACAATTCTAACCAGCTCTTGATTCATTAGGTCCCAGGGTCCCATTTTAAAATAATTCGAAACAATTTGGTGGTCGGGCGGGCAGGAGTCCCATAGGAGGATTTCTAATCCCCCTATTTTGAACCTGCGACACTCCGGTTTCTGTACGCTTGGTAGGCTGAGCGGCGCCTACCCCCGGTAGACACCTACAGCTTCTCCACCAGCCTCAGTTGCTCAAGAGGCTGGTTCGGAAGCTCTACCAAGCTGAGCTACCGCCCGACCAAAATCAAAAT
>CAYSKG010000034.1:0-13267 GCA_964431725.1 uncultured Candidatus Bathyarchaeia archaeon
TCCAGAAACATATTCAGCTCTGTCTATTAGAGCCATTATCTGTGGAGTTGCGGATCCAAAGTAAACTGGTGAAGCTAGTATTATGCCATCAGCCTTGACCATTTTTTCAAAGATTTCTTGAAAATCATCTTTTATATGACATTCACCAGCTTTTCTACATGACATACATGCATCACATGGTCTAATTTCCTTATCAGCTAACCTTATGAGCTCTGTTTGAGCACCCTTCCTCAGCAGCTACTTTCAGTGCTTCCATAACAAGCTTCTCCGTATTGCTATCAACCCTAGGGCTTCCAACAATTCCTATTATGCGGATCATAACACAAACACCAGTTAAGAGGATATTAAAACAATAAAAATTATTTTTAATATGAGATATGATGTTTTTTATGTTTTAGGATTGTTTGATCAGTTAGGCTGAGAAGAGATCATGCGTATATGCTCTATTCTCGCCGAACATCCGCTACAAAACTTCAGTAGCTTTCTATCGGTCATGTATATGTGAAGAGAAAAATACATGACGCAGAGAGGGTTCACACAATGTCTTAATCCAAAAGTGTGACCTATTTCATGAACAGCTTCTTTCGCGGCTCTTTCCATAAAAAGTTTTTCGTTGGGTTTTTCTCCGTAAAATTCCGGTCTGAGTCTAAATAGCGATATTATTGCGGCTTTCCCGGGACATTGTGCCTCACCAAAGATGAAATTCATTCCTGGAGCATAAATATCCGCTTTGGTTACGCCCAGTACTATGCATCGTTTTTTCGTGATTCTCTCAAGCTTTAGAGCGTAACTTAATACCTCATTTAATAGAGGTCGGGATTTGTATTGTTGCCTAAGATGATTGTAAGCATTTTTGGGTAATTGAATGACATCTTTTAGAATTGTGCACTTTTCTTTTTGAAGTGAGCATTCTATTCCTTCTTTAATGAAAGAAAGTATTTTCCTATCAACATTGCCGATTTGAATTATAAAAATCTTCATTTTCCCAAAACCTAAATTACAAAAGTATCTCCAGGATCCGGCGCCTTAGCTTCTAACCCCACTTCCTTCTTAATCCACTTTGCAAATCTCTCACAGTTTCCATTAGCTCCGTGAAATGTAAAAACAATTGGTTCTCCCTTCAATTTTTTAACGGTTTCTTTAAGCTCTTTCGCTCCGCAATGAGATGAAAAATCAAAGAAGCCTATTTTAGCCTTAATCTTTCGAACCTTTCCATCTATAACGCACCTGCCCTTCTCCATCAGTTCCCTACCAGGAGTTCCGGGAATCTGATATCCGACAAGAAAAATAGCATTCCTAGACTTCTTTCCAACTATCTGAATATAATATGATGCCGGTCCACCCTTTAGCATGCCAGCTGGCGCAATTATGACGCCTGGTCTTTTAGCCACTCTCTTACGTTCTCTCCAGTCTTCAATCCAACCGATCATGTGAACAGCATCCATAAAGAGCTTAGGGTCTCTAAGAAATTTTACGTGGTTCATCAATATTCTGCTGGCTTCCCGTGCCATACCGTCTATGACAACCGAATACTCAAAATGATGAGCCGCTAGAATACATGCGATCTCTTGAGCTCGACCCACACTAAATGCTGGAACTAGAACTGTGCCGCCGGACTCCACAACTTCGGTGACCGCTTCTATGAATTTCTCCTCAAGAACTCTTCGTTCAGTATGATCTTCATCAGCGTAAGTGCTTTCAATTATAACCGCATCTAATTCTCCATAATTTTGGTCTGCGCCTGAAAGGAGACGTGTTTCTATCGTGTTGAAATCACTCGTATAAAGCAGGCGTTTGCCTTCAGCCTCAACGAGCACTGAGGCTCCGCCAGGAAGATGCCCGGAGTTCAGCAGTTCAAATTTTATATCCTTTATCTTAATTTCTTCTCTATAATCAATATTTATGTGACTTCTGACCATTGAGTTGAGCTCTATATATTCGTAAGGCAGGTAGTAGCTTGATAAATGAATGAAGTCCTTTATCAATAAATTCATTAAATTTAAATTTAGAACAGTGCCGTAAACAGGTTTCGTTTCACTGATATGAAATATTGGAATCGCACCAGAATGATCTAGATGGCTATGCGTTGCTATTATTGCATCAACTTCCTTTGGCGGAATATGCATTGGAAAACCAGGTGTATGATTAAGCATAACTCCATAATCAAGTAGAATCTGCGCTTTAGTTGTCTTCACAGCTATTGCGGCTCTACCAACCTCTTTAGCTCCGCCTAGAAATTTAATCTCCAATGATATTATCTCCACCGTCCAAATTTATTTTCTATTTTTAATACCTTTTATTAACTATTCAGGACTTCAATATTAACTTTTAAGATTTTACATTGGCTTATAGGCTTAAAAATAGAGTTCTAGACTTAATCTTAAATTCAGAGGATTTTTGAATGTAAAGATCCATTACGTTTTTGCTCCACGACCCCTTCTCTAAAAATATAACATTCTTGTAAGATGAGTTGGCTATATATTCAAGAATTCTCTGGACAACGTGGTTTATTACATCCTCATCCGGCGGATAACTATACTCATACTGGAAGAGTGGGAAGGTTTCGGCGAGCTCTACCGGTATCACGCCGAAGGGCGGCGAATAAAAACATACATGAACATGATTCTTATCTAAACCAAGGTTCCTGCATACTCTATTAACGATCTTTTTAAGATGTTTGCGTCTACGAAGCTCCTTAGTTTCGGAGTCTGGAATTAGAAGCAGGGTTTTAGCCCACCTCGGCGGCGTGTACCTCTCCTTCAATCTCTCAGCGTATCTAACTACTTCCGGCCTCGCTAATCCAAGCGAACTAAAAAAGAATAACCCCTTCCTCTTAATGCATGGACTATACTTCTCAATATACTTGCTATATTTTTTCATTCTCTTTAACGCCTGAAGAAGAGACGGGTGGCTGTGCGCCCTCATCTCAACATATTCCCAGAGCCTGCCTTCAATTATCGCCTGCTTAATCCTCTTAATCTCCGCAAAACAGACGTATAAGTTATGCTTACTTAACTCCCTTTCCCTTTCATCTTTAGGCATCTCCCTAAGCTCTTTAGGCTCGCGTTTGGCACACACCTGACATGAGCATGGTAAATACTCCATTTCCTCAAGCCGCATTGTTCCATAATCAGTCAAATATCGATCCTCCCTAGCGAAAAGCGAGTATGCCGCCGAATCAAAAAGATCACATCCCAAGGCGATGACTAGGGAAAACATGAACGGATGACCGGCTCCAAAAAGATGGAAAGGGCGATTTACTGGAACATTCATTTTAGCCGCAATTATCATGTCAACTAACGTGCTGAATAAGTATTGTTCCATAACTGGTGTTGGACTGCCTAGGGCGTGGAGATCAAATGGGAGGCTTCCCATTTTTTCAGCCGAAACCCTCACAAGATCGATGTAAACGCCCCCCTGAATCGGTCCAACCCATGCTATATCCTCACGGCTCCTCAGAAATTCTAAGTCTTTTGCTCTCCTAAATGTTTCCTCAACCGTGTATTTGGCGTGTTCTAAGGAAACCCCCCATCCAGTTGGAAAATCAAGTATCGTTGCAATATCGGTGTTTATCCTCTCTTGATAGTTTATGATTTCCTCGTTAGTTATCTCCACGCTTCCATAGGCTAAGATTTGATATGCGCCGGAATCCGTCATTATAACTCCTGGAAAATCAAGTATTCTATGGATTCCCTCCTTCACGGCTTCTTCGCCGAAATGCTTCTTAACAATGTAAGCGTTTGTTATTAGGGCTTTACAGCCGAAATTCTCCCATAACTCTTTTGGGGTTACAATTTTTTTAGTCGGGTTTATAACTGGTAGAAAAGTGGGAGTTTCAACTATTCCGCTTTTGGTTTTAAATTTTCCAGTTCTAGCTAGAAGATCTTTATGTTGAACTTCGAAGTTTATCATACCTTAAACACGCCAGCCCAGTACATTTATTACGTCTAACTCACATATTCTAATCTAAAAATTAATAAATTAAGATGATCTTTCCATCTTGGAAAAAGGTGAAAACACAGCTTGGTATGCGGAATCAGATTTTACGAGAAGCCTAATCTAAAGAATCCCGTCTTAATCGAAGGGTTACCTGGCATAGGGCTGGTTGCGAACATAGCAGTTGCGTATCTCATAAAGAAGTTTAAGGCGAAAATCTTCTGCGAAATCAGATCGTCCTTCTTTCATGACATGGTTGTCACCGATAAAATGGGATCCCTGAAATACCCTGTTAACCAGCTATACTACTGCAAGATAGCTCCCGAAAAATGTGAACACGACCTAATGCTTTTATATGGAAACACTCAAGCGCTCACACCTCGCGGACAATATGAACTATGCGGCTCCATACTAGACATCGCTGAAAGCTTAGGCTGCAAATTCGTTATAACGCTTGGAGGCTATAGACCGGGGAGAAGGGTTATGAAACCTAAACTATATTTTGCTGCATCCGATATTGAAACGGTAAAGATCGCTAGGGAATTAGGTGCTGAAGCTTTAACCATTAACATCTTCGGGGTTGCCGGTCTTTTAATCGGCATGAGTAGGCTCCGCGGTCTCCGCGGTCTCTGTCTGCTCTCCGAGACTCCAGGTAACTATCCAGATAGGGAAGCTGCCCTTGAGCTTCTAAAGGCTCTCTCCAGAATTTTGAAGGTTGAAATCGACTTGAGTGATATGGGTGATCCAGCGGATTTAATAAATGTTCTATCGCCATTTGATTTCGGAGCATTATCCAAACCTAAAAGAAGGGATAAACGAGCTAAACCTGAATGGCTGATTTAAAAATTAGATTTTATACTACATAAAAACGATGAGAAGAGCGTAGCTTACCCTTTTCATCACATTAAAAATTTATTCTCCTTTTGTTTCCTGCAAGAATTGACGGTATACTCTCTGTACTCTCTCCGCTGCGGGGCCGCTTCCCTCAACAACACCGTCCTCTGTTACCTTAATTCTATCCATAACCCATATGAATCCTTCTTTCTCGTAGAGCTTAACCATTCTAGGAAACACTCTCTCAAGCCTCTCCGCCAACCCTCTAAGATCAAACGGTTTCTCAGTTGAAAATATTTCAGCCACTCTGCTTCCGCTTAATATAATCTTAGGTATTGTTTGCCCCTTCTGATCTTTAACGTCTGAGAGACATAAGCTTAAGCTCTCTGGATTTATTCCAACCAGTATTCCAGTGTAGGTTTTTCCATCAACCGTTACAACGCTAACAGTTTTATCAACAAGTGAAGAAATCTCAATAACAAATCTTCTCTCAGCTGTTGACATACTTTAACTCCCTATTCCTTTTATGCGAACTTAATATCTTACTTCAGATTTATTACTTTATTGCCATTATTGGAAATTTTTCCGTTTAACCTGCTGCTCTAACATTAAAATCGTGTTTGGCGGAACATCCTTATGAACAACTATGTTTGGGCCAATCCAGCTATTACATCCAATAGTCACACCCGGCATAAACAGAGTTCCAACGCCAGTCATAACGTTATCGCCCATAATAACACCCATTTTTATTCTACCCGTATCAACTTTTTCGCCTTTAATCCTCATCTTAACAGTCTTTTTATCGAGACGGAGATTTGCTGAAATGGATCCGGCTCCAAGATTACATCCTTCACCTATTATACTATCGCCGATATAGGAGAGATGGCCTACATGTACGCCATCCATCAATATGCTGTTTTTAATCTCGCATGCGTTTCCCACCCTAACGTTTCTACCTATACTCGTGTATGGTCGTATGTAGCAGTTCGGTCCAACATCGCTTCCCTCACCTATAAAAACGGGCCCCTCAATGTATGAACCCGACCGTACCACCGCTTTTTCGCCGATGAAGACTGATCCCTTAATATGGGCTCCCTCTTCAATCTCCCCTAAAATATTTGGTTTAATATTTTTGAGAACCCTCATGTTGGCATCAAGCAAATCCCACGGTCTCCCAATATCAAGCCAGCTGTCAGGGGAAATTTCGGTAACTGCGACAGACTTCCCCGCCTTAATGATCAAACGTATTGAATCAGTTATCTCTAATTCGTTTCTCTGAGAAATCTTCGTGCGTCTTATAAAATCGAATATTTCAGTTGAAAATAAGTACACGCCGGCGTTAACTAAATTATCAGATGACAATCCTGAAGACGGCTTCTCCACTATATCCATTAGCTGACCGTTCCTCACCTTCAAAACTCCATACTGCTCTGGTTTTTTCACTCTAACTGCAGCTAGAGTTGCGATGGACCCAGCTTTTTCATGTGCTTCGATAACGGATTTTATGGCATCCGTTGACAAAAGTAAATCGCCATTTACAACCAAAAAATCTCCGTTAATCTTTTTCTCTACAGCCGCTATGGCATTAGCTGTTCCCAAAATTCTCTTTTGAAGTACATAATTGATGTTAACGCCGAATTTAGCGCCGTCACCAAAATGTTTCTTGACCATTTCAGCCTTATACTTAACAACCATCAAAATATCCCTTACACCAGCCATTCGAATAGCGTTTATTAAATGCTCCAGAATTGGCTTTCCACCTACGGGTATCATATGTTTTGGACGTGTAAAGGTTAGAGGTCTAAGCCTCAACCCTTCACCCGCAGCTAAAATAACCCCTATCATTTACGTTACCATCATCCCATCTTTTCTACAAACATCATAGACTTCGAAAAGATTATTCTGCTCTAATTTTTGATAGCTTATATATTAGATCCGCTATCATAAACCCGAATTCTCGACATAGCTTCTTGTCTTCCTCGCTTTCCGGCGCCCCTTCAATCGCCAACCCATAATGTTTATCATCCGGGTTGCCTTTAACTATCATGCCGTGAACCAGCATGGCTTCAATAATGGATAAGATTGTTGTCTCGGCGCCCGTGGCTGTTCCGCCGGAAGTGGTGAAGGCGGCTCCAACTTTCCCCTCGAGCTTACCATGTATTTCAACGCTTCTATCAATTAAATCCTTTATTTTAGCACTCATGCAACCATAATATGTTGGTGAACCAATAATTATCCCATCTGCCTCCAAAAGATCGGACAAACTAACATCATCAACCCTCTTAACTATACAATTAGCACCCCTAACTTTCCGCACGCCCTCAGCAATCAAGAGAGCGGCCTTTTCGGTATTCCCGGTTTTAGAATCGTAGATTATGAGCACATTCACCAATCGAGATTCCCCCAAATAATTCTCCACCTTAAAAGGTAATCGTCTTAGAGCATATAAATTTACAGATTACGGATGAGCGGTGATGGAAGCATCAGTTAAAAACTAAGTTAATTGACTTCTTGTTATGAAACATTTATTTTTCTAGGCTAAAATAATCTAAGCAGTGGATGAGTGATGGATAACGATTTTGATCGATTAGATAGAGTTTTGCATCTTGAAGATGAGCCGGATAGGGTTCCATTTTATGATCTCTTCGCTGACCCGGAGATCATGGAAGCCGTGACCGGAAAGCCTCTGCCAGAAATCCCGACTTATGAACAAATTAAAGCGATTGCTGAAGGAAAGCGGGTTCCAAAAATCTCTAGAATGCTGGAGCGCATCTTTGAAATTCAAGTTGAATACTACTCTAAGTTGGGATACGACTATGTAGTGCTTTCAACCCCTTCCCCTTTCCCAAGGGAGAACTTCATTTTAGCTGAAGATACAGCGCCTCTACGCCGCAATAAAAGGATCTGGCAAGATGAGAAGAGGGGGGCTATCGAAAACAGAGAAAATTTTGAAAAGTATCCTTGGCCAGATATAAGCGAAATAGATGATATCCTAATATTACTGCTCAGCGTTTTAGGGCGGAAGCTACCTGAGAATATGAAAATAATCCCCCTTACACCCGGCGGTGTGCTTGAAAATGTCATGTGGCTTATGGGCGCTGTGAACTTCTTTAGAGCCCTATATAGAGACCCGCCTTTAATCGAAGATATGTTCCAGAAAATAGGTTCTATAATATCGCATTATTGTGATGTTTGCTCTGATGATAGGATGGTTGGTGCAATGTCCATGGGAGATGACATGGGGTATAAAACTGGTCCAATGATCAGCCCGGCTCTTCTAAGGAAACATGTTTTTCCATGGCATAAAAAATGTGTTGAAAACGTTCACAAACATGGGAAACCATTCATTTTACATAGCTGCGGAAATCTTAAGCTAGTTATGCATGATTTAATCGAGTACGTTAAGATAGATGCAAAACACTCCTATGAAGACGTCTCCTATCCAGTTATAGAATATAAGAAGCTCTACGGCGATAAAATAGCGATACTTGGAGGCATAGATATGGATAAGATTGCTAGGATGCCTTCTTCGGAATTCGAGAGATACGTGAGAAACACTTTGGCTGAATGCGCCCCCGGAGGAGGATATGCTCTAGGCTGCGGAAACTCTGTAGCCAACTACCTTAAACTGGAGAATTACTTGTTAATGCTTAAGATTGGAAAAATGTATGGGAGATATCCAATTAGGAAATTAGGCTAAAATTCAGGCGTAATAGGGCTTTCTAACATATTTGTATGCTTCAGTTGCCGCTGCAATAGCTTGACCAATAGCTGTTCCAATCTGCTTTATCGGATACGAGGTTACATCGCCAGCAGCATAAATCCCCTCAATATTAGTTCTCTGCAATGCGTCAACAATTATGTAGCCTTTCCCGTCGACTTTAACTCCTGACTTCTTAGCGAAATCACTATTTGGCTCTTCACCGATAAATATGAAAACCCCATCTACAGTTAATTCTCTTTTTTTACGGCTCTCATTATTGTAGAGAACAACCTTCTCCACTTTCGAGCCTCCTCTAACCTCTTTAACCTCAGTATTCCATAATACTTCAACTCCCTTCCTCTTGAGCTCCTTAACGTAGATCTCTTCGGCTCTCAGCTGTCTTCTTCGATGAGCCAAATAAACTTTTGAAGCGAGATCAGCCAAATATATGGCTGACATAACCGCCGTATTTCCGCCGCCGACAACCAAAACTCTTAAACCCTTAAAGAAGGGTCCGTCGCATAGGGCGCAGTAGCTCACGCCTCTACCTTCAAACTCTTTCTCCCCTGGAACTCCTAGTCTCTTATGTTTGGAGCCAGAAGCTATTATAATAGCCTTAGCGGAATATTCCGCTTTATCGGTTTTAACGATTTTTTCTTCATCGCGAATTTTTATTTCAACCACATTCTCAAACTCATGTATTTCAACATTAAATCTCTTGCATTGATCAATAATTCTTTTGGCAAGCTCCTCGCCGCTGATTCCGTCTGGAAATCCCGGATAATTTTCTATCTGAGGTATTAGGGTGAGCGTGCCCCCAGCCTGCTTTCCATCTAAAATTAGAACTTTAAGTCCGTTTCTGGCGCCATATATGCCTGCGGTTAAGCCGGCTGGTCCCGCTCCAACTATTATTAAATCCCATTTATCCATTTAGCATCCTCCACATTAAATCCGCTTTCAGTGATTCCATTAATCTTTCATTTTTCATTAGTAAAGACTAATTAATAACGAAGGTTTATTTGGCATAATAAATATTAACCCTATTAATTTTATGGAAGGATAATGATTGGTGATCGACTTGGAAGATGACGAGCTGAAATTTAGGTTTCTGGAGCATATGGCGGATGTTTACATAGCTGCTTATGGTAGAAGCCTAAATGAAGCCTTCGAGAATGCTGCGTTAGCCATGTTTGAAACCATGACTAACACTGTCGATGTTAAATGTAAATTTGAAGAAGAGATTGAGGTTTGGGGGGAAGATGAAGAATCCCTGCTTTATAATTGGCTTGAGGAGCTTCTCGTTAGATTTGAGCTCAAAAATATGCTATATTCAAAATTTAAGGTGTTAAGCATAGAGAAAAAAGAGGATGGTCAGCTCAAGCTTAAAGCTAAAATTTGTGGAGAGCAATTTGATCCGGAAAAACATAAACAGAAAGTTGGAATAAAAGCGGTAACCTACCATCGCATGGAAATAGTGAAGAAGCCGGAGAGAACAACGGTGAAGTTCATACTTGACATTTAGTCGTCACTGGCAGGTTAAGCTAACCCAAAAAAGATTAAGGGTTTAGAGAAACCTCTTTCTGCACACCGTATTTTTCCCAGTGAACTTTACTCTCCAGCGGCTCCCTGTCTCTGGAAGGCTTCTCAGCTGGATAACCCAAAGCAACCGTGCAAAGAACCCTCAAGTTTTCAGGTATGTTCAGAAGCTCCTTTATCGGCTTCTCATAAGGCGTATCAGCGACTCCCATCCAGCATGTTCCCAACCCCTGAGCATATGCGGCTAAAAGCATGTTCTGCACTGCCGCACCTAAATCTTCACGCCAAAAGCTTGACTTGGATGGGTCTCCTACAACAGCTATTACAACCGGAGCCTCAGCCATGAATCTCCCCCATCTATGAATCTCAGCCATCTTTCTCCTAGTCTCAGCGTTTCTTACTACTACGAAGTTCCAATGTTGCGAGTTATTGGCTGAGGGAGCCCATATAGCTGCATAAAGACATTTAATAAGCTTATCCTCTTCAACAGGCTTGTTTAAGTATTTCCTTATGCTCCGTCTGCCGATAATCGCTTCAAATAAATCCATATTGCGTTCACCTCACCCCTTAAATAAGGGAGCTCTAAAATTAATTTTTTGGAAAGCTTCAAAAGAACATACATAGCTATATTTTTTAGGTAAACTTTCACTTTGATTTTGGTGATCAACTATGGTTTTATCAATGGTAGAGGCGATTGCGCCAGCAACCTCAGCTAATCTGGGGGCAGGCTTCGATGTTTTCGGAGTCGCCTTAGACGTATTATTCGATAGAGTTCTAGTAGAGAGGATTGTAGCCAACAAAACTATTGAAATAACCGTGGATGGTGAAGGAGCTGAAGAAATCCCGAGAGAGCCTGAAAAAAACACGGCTGGTGTAGTTGCAAAGGAGCTCCTAAAGCTCTCGAGAGAAAAATGCGGTCTAAGAATAAAAATTCATAAAGGTATAAAACCGGGAAGTGGATTAGGGAGTAGTGCAGCAAGCGCTGCAGCAGCCGCGGTAGCCATAAATGAATTATTAGGTTTAGAATTGAGCCAGCTTCAACTAATAGAGACTGCGACTTTAGGGGAAATGACTTCAGCTGGAGCTCCTCACGCCGACAATGTTTCAGCAGCTATATTAGGAGATTTTATTGTGATAACTTCAAGAAAACCGTTAGAAGTTTTAAAGCTAAAGCTACCCCCAAATGTTGAATTTGCTATAGTTTCACCGGAAATAAAGTTTAACACAAGCCTAGCTAGATCTGTTCTCCCAAGAAAGGTTGCCCTATCAAGTATGATTTACAACGTGAGTCGTGCGGCAACATTCATTGCTGGTATCACTTTAAATAACATTGAAATTATGGGAAAAGGCATGAATGACATGGTTGTTGAACCTGCCAGGGCGCATCTAATTCCAGGACTGAACCATGTTAAGAAAAAAGCTTTAGATGCGGGAGCAGCGGGAGTAACCATAAGCGGTGCAGGCCCTTCAGTAATCGCCCTCGTGGATTCCAAGAGGGCTGACGCTGAGAAGATTGCATTAACAATGGTGGAGGCGTTCGATGAGTTAGGTGTAAAAAGCCGTTCTTTCCACGCTAAGCCGGGGCCGGGGGCAAAAGTAGTTAGAAAAGAGTGAAGTTGACAGCTTTAGTTAATCATACATGTACGTTCTCATCCTCTTTTAAACGCGTAAACTATTACGGCGATCACTATTATCCCAATAATAATTGCGATTAATGGTCCATATAATCTCATCCAATAGAGAGTTTCATGATAAACGAATGATTTGCCAAGCAAGTTTCTATCCATAAAATCAAGAATTCTAGCTAGAACGAGATCTAGCGGAACACTGTGTCCAGTGTCATACCAGTATACCTGTTTAGGTTCGCCAGCTTTCTCGTAAAGTTGTCTTCCTGCCTCAGCTGGAACTATTCTATCAAACTTTCCCAGATGGAAAACAACCGGTCTAGGCGCGAAATACCCTATAAAATTTAGGGGATCTACAGGATCAAGAATCTTCTGTAAATCTTCATAGGTTATGCCTTCCCTTTGCAAATATTCTCTTATCGCCGGCGTCGTATAATGCTGGCTTTCTCTGATCATTAGGCTCATGTTTCCGCCAGCCACTATAAGCGCAGCCGCCTTTATCCTCGGCTCAACGCCGATAAATATGGCGCCTAAAATCCCGCCCATGCTTCCACCCACATATCCTATCCGCTCCATATCAATTTCAGGTCTAGTTTCCAAGTAGTCGACAGCCCTCCTAAGATCTATAATCGTTTGAATTATGCCTCTAACAGAGTCATTAATGTCCGGAGAGTATAGCTCCTTCCCCTCCTCTTTCCTTTCACCATGATACTCTGCGTCTATGGCCATTATAGCATAACCCTCTCTAGCCACCAACCCTGCAGCTCCACGCACATCATCCTTTGAGCCGCCATACCCATGGAGGAAAATAATGCAGGGCACTTTGCCTTCTCTTTTAGGAAGAACCAAAAGTCCTGGAACCATTTCATTATTGACGGAGTCGAAATAAACTTTTATGATGATATAGTCGCTTTTATTTTCAATAACCTCTTCATGAACGTTCAACGGTAATGACTTATCATATTCGTAATACGCCCTAAAATCCTGTTCGCCTCTCAAAATATTGATGCTACAAAATAAACTTAGTAGAAAGAAAATATATTTGTATTGAAGAAACCTAGGTTTAATCATCTATTCAGTCCTCCGCCGCTAGAATCTCACCAGATGATAGCTTTCCATGCCATTAAATGAACTTAAATTTAACGCTAAATTACCTTGCAGTTGATATATACGGTTTTTCCATTAAACTTTAAGACAAGACCTTAAAATAATATTTTATTAAGGGTTAGAGGTTTTTAAGGGTGAAGCGTAAAAAAGAATCACGAAAATCGAGGGAAAAGAGTAAAGAAAGAAAAAAAGAATATGAAAGTGTTAGTAGATGGCCGCGTCTTATACAAGGTGTTTCTATAATAGTTATTTTGGTTGCTTTAGTGGCAATATTTTATCTAACTAAGCCTCCAATGGAAAATATTTTAAGCAATCATGAAGAATCTGAACCGCTGGTCGACGAATCTAAAGCTGTTTTAGTGGATGGTATAGCACTCACAGATCCCAATCCTCAGTTCACGGCGAGAATCGAGGAAATCCTAGCTCAAGCCAACATAACCCTAGATATCTATGAGGGGGAAGAAGTAACCATAGATTTGCTAAGAAATATCGGCGGATACGGGCTTATAATTCTCCGGGTTCACAG
>CAYSKG010000035.1:0-13189 GCA_964431725.1 uncultured Candidatus Bathyarchaeia archaeon
AGAATTGAGCAGCTCTTAAAGGAAAAGAAAGAAGAAAACATTTTTCGAGAAAGTGAACAGGAATAGGAGATACTCCCCTAATTCTTCAAGTCTTAAAAAATTGAATGAGGATTAGATTAGATAACTGGAACTTTTTCCCCCTTCTCGTTATACTTGAAGCTTCCAAGATATTTTTCGATATCTTTAATTTTCTTCTTATCGAAAACTGGTCCATCCCTACAAACCCGATATCTCCCTATAACGCAGCTTCCACATATTCCTATGGCACATCTCATATAGCGCTCTAAACTTGCTTGGAAATCAGTTAAATGCGAATTAGCTAGCTCATAGGCTTTACGAATCATTTTTTCCGGTCCACAAGCATATATAATGTCAAACTTTTCACGACGTAGAATACTTTCAGCTAAATCTGTAGCAAGGCCTTTAAACCCATAGCTTCCATCCTCAGTTGCAAATAAAGCTTCGACTTCTCCTGATTCTGAGAGATTTTTTAGGTCATCTAAGAAAATCAGCCTATCCCGATTCTTAACACCTTCAATAACCGTTGTCTTAATATTTTCTTTAACGAGTCTATCTATGAGCATAAGAAGCGGCGCCATACCTGTTCCTCCGCCAATTACAAGGGATCTTCTGCCAGTAACCTTAAAAGATGTGCCGAATGGTCCCCTAATTCCTATTAAATCACCTACCTTAAGGCTAGTAAGCGCTTTTGTCGCTTCCCCGACTTCAGCAACCGTTATAGATGAGGAGCCATCTGAACAAACTGAGGATATGCTTAACGGTATTTCGTCAACTCCCGGAATCCAAACCATCACAAATTGTCCGGGCTCTGCTGAAGAGCATAAACTGTCTCTGAAAAATATCGTTTTAACATAGGGGTTTTCAGGCTTAATCCTAAGGATTTTAACGACCCTAATAGTGTTATTTTTTATGTGCCAACCCGACAATTTCATTCACTCTCCTAAAGCCCTTCCGCTCTAAATAAGTACTTATACCGTGACAGATCGACTTGAAGATTGCCAATCCCTCTAAGGCTATGGCTGAACCTATTTGAACGGCGCTTGCTCCTGCAAGCATAAATTCAACGGCATCCCTCCAATCTCTTATTCCACCACATCCAATTATGGGCACATCAACCGATTCATATATTTCATAAACACATCTGATAGCTATTGGTTTTATCGCCGCTCCCGAAAGCCCTCCAAACTTATTAGCTAATATAGGTCTAAAAGTCTCAACATCTATAGCCATAGCCTTAACCGTATTTATAGCCGTAACTGCATCAACACCAACTGAAGCTGCTGCCTTAGCTAAAATACCTATATGAGCTGTGTTGGGGGTCAATTTTGCAAAGATGGGTTTATTAACTCTGTTCTTAACCGCCTTCACTATGGATTTAATCATGTCTGGATTCTGCCCAATTTCGCTTCCAGTACCCTTAACGTGGGGGCATGACAGATTAAGCTCTATGGCATCTGCTCCCGCTTCAACAGCTATACTGGCAATTTCAGCATATTCGCTTGGCGAAAAACCGAAAACACTAACTACTAATGGAACCTTCAATTTTCTCAATTTTCTTATTTCCTCAGTAAACTTGTGTATTCCAGGATTTGGAAGGCCGACGGCATTTAAAAAACCACATTCAACCTGTATAATTGTTGGATTTGGGTAACCACTATTAGGCTTTAGTCCGACAGATTTCGTTACAACTGCTCCAGCTCCGGCTTCTGCAACCTCTAATAGTGTTTCAGCGGATATCCCTAATATTCCGGATGCAAGCATCGTTGGATTCGGCATATCTAATCCAGCTATTTCAGTTTTTAGCTTGTCTGAAACGAAGTTATTAGATTTCATAATCAGTCTCCACTTATACTTAATTAAATCAACCCACTTTTCTGTATAGCTTTAGTTCTAAATATCAATTTTTGACTATTTTCTCTGCAAATACATATTTAGGTGGAGCTTTATTATCTTTAGTTATAAAGATGTTTAAGCACGGTGAACGATTTGAAAGCCGCTATTATAGCGAGTGTTATAGGAGTTTTAGGTTTAGATGAGAATGGTGAAATAATAGATAAAGAAATCTTTTCGAGAAATGCAGCTGAAGCCGCCGAGAAATTATTCAGCATTGAACAGGGGAGACTCATACCGGAAATAATAGATCTGGTAAAGAGGTTGAAAAAACGAAATTACACAAATTTCATGTTTGAAAGTTCAGAAATAGCTAAAACTGTTAGGGAAGAATTAAATGTAAATGCTGAAGCAAAAACCTTGATTAAGTTAGGTGAAAAAATACGTGAGGACTTGGGTAAAATAGGTGTTAAAATCGGTTTTATTAAGGAACCCTCCGAGATAATGGACTGGATTCACGCTGTTACCATGGAGCTCTCGAAGCTCAGAATTAAGAAGGCTACTGAAAAAAGAGACTTGCTGGTGGTTCAAGCAATTCAAACATTGGATGATTTAGATCAGACAATAAATCTTTTTATGAGCCGATTACGCGAATGGTACGGCATTCACTTTCCGGAGTTAAATCGGTTAATAGAGAAGCATGAAACTTACGCTAGGCTCGTTTATGAGTTTGGACGCAGAGAAAATTTTACAATTAAAAAGCTAAAAGATAAGGGATTGGCAAAAAATAAAGCTGCACAAATAGTGCAGTCTGCGAAAATGTCGATGGGCGCTGACCTTCAAGATATAGATATAAAACAAATTCAGAAAATATCCAAAAATATTTTGCATCTTTATGAGATGAGATTGAATCTAGAGAAGTATATTGATGCTTTGATGGAGGAGATTGCCCCAAACCTTAGAGCCGTAGCTGGCTCCTCACTTGGCGCTAGGCTGATATCGCTTGCGGGGGGACTTGAAAATCTTGCCAAACTACCAGCTAGCACCGTTCAAGTTTTAGGCGCTGAAAAAGCATTATTTAGATCTCTCAGAACAGGCGCTAAGCCGCCTAAACATGGCATAATATTCCAGCATGCATTAATTTTTAGGACTAAACGTTGGCTTAGAGGTAAAATTGCTAGAGCTTTAGCTGGCAAATTATCTATTGCTGCTAGAACCGATGCCTTTACTGGTAATTATATAGGTGACAAGCTTAGAGAGGAATTAAGGAAAAGAGTTGAAGAGATTGAGAAAAAGTATCCAAAACCTCCTAAAGTTAAAGTTAGAAAAAGAAGAAAGAAAACTAAAAAGTTTAAGCGTAAAAAACGATAAAAAAGGAATGATGGGAAATGACTGTTAAAATTGAACCCTTACCAAATTTTGAAGGCGTATATCAGATTACGCTTGAGGATGGAACCCGTAGGATAGCCTCAAAAAATCTGGCTCCTGGAAGGAACGTTTACGGCGAACGGCTAATAAAATATAAGAATATCGAGTATAGGCTTTGGGATCCTTTTAGAAGCAAAATTGCTGCTGCAATAATTAAGGGATTAAAGAACCTACCTATGAAAGCCGGAAGCAAAGTTTTATACTTGGGTGCAGCTTCAGGCACGACTGCTAGTCATGTCTCGGATATAGTTGGTGAAGATGGACATGTTTTCTGCATAGAATTTGCTCCAAGACCACTTAAAGAATTAATAAACAATGTCTGCAGATTCAGATCAAATATGTCGCCTATTTTGGCTGATGCACGTTTTCCAGAAAAATATGCTAACCTAATTGAGAAAGTTGATGTGATATATTGTGATATAGCTCAACCTGAACAAGCTCAAATATTGGTTGATAATGCAAAAGTTTTCCTCAAGAAAAATGGATGGATAATGCTTGCAATAAAAGCTAGAAGCATAGATGTCACAAAAGAGCCAAGCGAAGTCTATAAAAGGGAAATCGCCATACTTGAGAACAATGGATTCCAAATACATCAAGTTATCCATTTGGAGCCGTATGATAAAGATCATGCGATGATTCTCGCCCAATATAAGCCATCATAATCCATCATAATAAAAGGATGATTGGTAATTTATTGTCTTTATTAGAAGAAGCTCAGTCCACATATACGAAGCTTAATCATATTTGTTACTGATAGACTAAATTAGCTTCTATAATCCGCTAAGAGCTTCTCTTAAAATGCTAAGTTCTTCTTTAATTTTGTTTGATGATCTAGCTGAATGTCGACTGTTGAAACCACATGTATTAAATTTGAACTTCATCGGTAAATGGTTATTTAAAATAGACGTAAATAATCGGAGTTGTAATATTGCTGAATCGTAATCCCCATATTCTAGGCAGTCTTTGGCGTTTGAAAGCTCAAGATCAGCCCGTTTAATCACGCTTCCCAAATATTCCGCTGCATTATATTTATCGTTAATTTTCTCCAAATAATTTAGTGAATTGTAGAGTTCGAGTTCAACGTCATTTTTCCCAAAATTATCTAATCCATGAATCTCTTGGAAAATTTTGTAAAAATCCGGATATAATTTACGTAGGTGAGGAATTATAAGTCGAGGAATATTTATTTCAGGCTTGTTTTTCCTCAATAGTAAGGTTCTGGCAACCTCAATTGATGCCGCTTGCAACTCGGATTCAGCATGATTTAGATATCCAATCCAAAAATACTTTTCAGCATGACGTAACCGCTTATAAGCCCTACTTAATAATGTTCTTTCATAAGATCTTAAAATTTTTTGGTCGTTCACCCACGTGTTTAATTGGCTAAGCAATCCATTTTGATTGTAAAGGATTCTTCCAGTTCTCAGTACTTGTAGACGAAACATGTCGAAGAAAAGATTTCCTCTATTGTTGAAGGGAGACATAAACATTGCTATGGGCGCTGTATAAATTTCAAACTTTAATCCATCATACTCCTTAATTTTCCTTGAGTATTCTCCATTTTTTGTAAGTAACAAAACATCAATATCGCTGGTCTTATGTAGCATACCCTTCACAAAACTGCCAAAAACAATTATACCTGCAAGTTTCTTATCAAACCTTTTCGATTCCACAAAGTCGTTGAGGGCGTTTAGAGATCTCTTAAATGAGATCTGCATCTAAACCAAAACTAAGAATATACGATGGCAAAATAAAAATGTTTCAAATTTATCTATTGTTTTAAGTAGAAGATTCTTCGTACGATTTTTATTGTTGGGATGGCTACTATAGAACCTATAATCATCTGTCCAATATTAATTGGCACTTCAGCTATTGCATATGCTTGTATACCGAAAAGCCACCCTATGAAGTACATTTCGTAAATGAAGTATCCTAAAACCATTACGAAGCCTCCAACAATTACTGAGAGAATAATCCAGCCTACTTCAGGCTCCGTGAGCAAACCCGCCAATATAATGGATAATGCAACTATAGAGCCTAGTATAAGCCAAAATAAGGTTGGAATATAAAGTATGAAAGATGCTACTCCCAGAGTTAGCTCTATTTCTCCACTATAATATGTTGATCCAACAGCGGCAAGCATCCCGCCAGCTAATAGGCCTAAAATTGATGTTAACAGTCTCCATCTCGATTTATTGAATTTAGGATTATGAGTGCTTAGAAATCCGGCTATAAATCCCTCTGAAGCTTTAATTATAAGCGTTGCTGGAGCATAATGAGGGTAACCTAATAGCAGATCAGCTAGCATCGAGCCAACCCCGCCAGCGAAGGCCCCTATAAAAGGTCCGAATAGGAGTGCTGATAAGAAGACCATTGATTCACCAATATTGAAGAACCCTTCTGTCGCTGGAACATATACGCTAAAGAAGATTGTTGCGACGCAAACGAGGGCTGTGGAGATGGCAGTAAATATTATTTTTAACGCGAGTATAGGTAGAGTTGTTTTCGAGGGGGTTGAGCTTTTTATGAGCATTGTTATTTTTAACCTCAATTGTATGGTTTAGTTAAAACTTAATTAGTGTAGTTTTAACTTTACTATATAAAAATTTTCCCCGTAATTCAATTAGGTATGGAAGAAGTCTAAGCTTAACAATTATAGAAGAACTTTAACTTCATTTATTGCTTTTAAAACCCTCTTTCCTCTCTGAGTTATAGCGAAGTATTTTCGTCCATTTCTTATTTGAACTGATATTAAGCCTTTATTTTGGAGTTCATTTAAGTGTTGATATACAGCTGCTTTAGTCATTATTTTCCCAAGGTTTTTCCATATTTCATATCCATAAGTTTCCTTTTTGGCGATTAACCGTAATATCCTTTCTTTGGTGCTAAATTCAGTCTCAACTAAAGCCATTTTACGCTTTTTCGATAACGCTTGTAGAACATCTGTAGCTTTCAAACCGCTCCCGGTTATTAAGCAAACAACAATTTCATTTTTATCAATTACTGGTTCATGAACTAATAGTTTCTTGATGGCGGCTATAGTTCCTGAGCTCGCTGGTTCAGCAAACAATCCTTCCATTTTAGCTATTTCCTGCTCAGCTTCAAGTATTTCTTTGTCTGAAACTGTAATTGCAAAGCCTTTGGATTCTTTGATGGCTTTTATTGCTAAATTCTTTTTTGATGGATTAACTACAAAGATGCTTGTAGCCCGTGTTGTTAAGTTTTTAATTTTATCTTCCTGACCTAGATACGCGTTCACTATAGGAGGGCATCCGCTTGATTGAACACCAATCAATTTTGGAAGATATTCTATTTTACCCAATCTATAAAGCTCTTTGAAGCCCTTCCATACGGAATAGATTGTCCCGCCGCTTCCCATAGGCACGACTATATAATCTGGAATTTCTAGTTGCTCAGCTATCTCAAAAGCAATGGTCTTTTGAGCCTCAATTACAAGAGGATTTAAAGCTGAGGTTGCCTGATACCATCCTGTTTCTTCAACTAGTTTTTCAGCTCTCCCTATTGACTCATCGACTGTTTCACCATACTCTTCGATTACTGCATCATAAATTATCATTTGAGCTAGTTTACCTACATCAACATGTTTTGGAATTATAACATGACATGAGATACCATATTTTGCACAGTATGCAGCTAAAGATGCGCCCATATTACCGTTAGATGCGCATACAGCTGTTGTGAAATCTAAATCTAGCATGTTTGAAACTATTAATGCGGCAGCTCTATCTCTAAATGAGCTGGTCGGATTTCTGGTCTCATCTTTAAGGTATAGTTGCGGAAGCCCAATGTAATTAGCTAGACGCTTAGCTCTATATAATGGAGTTCCTCCTTCATGCATGGTTACAAGATTCTTCACTTTTGGGAGGAGATTCTTATATCTCCAAAATGTGAATTTGCCTGTAAACCTAATACCTTTAAGATTTTCATAATCAATTTTATATTCCAGTGTTCCAGTTTCACCACAATTTTGGCACTTATACTCTGGTAAATTCGTTTCTATAGTTTTGCCGCATTTTGTGCAAACAAGAACATTCATCTTAATTCCTCAATTAATCCTTTAAGAGATTTATCATTCAACAATAATGCTAAATGATAAAAATAAAGTTTTTAAGCTATATTATGGATAGAATAGCCATTATGTAAATTCGACCTGCTTGAGGCATAAATAGATGGTTGAAGAAAAGCCTTACTATCTGGTTTGTATAGAATGCGGCGCTGAATACTCACCTAATAAAGTCATTTATAGATGTCAGAGATGCGGCAACCTACTTTCGGTAGAATACAAAAGTGAGGTAATGAATCCGAAAATTATTAATAATTGGATTGGAAGGAGCTTATCGGTTTGGCGTTACATAGAGCTTTTGCCAATAAGTGACAGAAACAAGATTGTTAGTTTAGGTGAAGGAGGAACAAGCCTAAATAAATGTTCTAGATTAGGCAGTGAGCTTGGATTGAGAAAAATTTACGTAAAGAATGAGGGGGAAAATCCTACTGGTTCATTTAAGGATAGGGGCATGACTGTTGGAGTAACTAAGGCTCTAGAATTAGGAATAAAACGTGTTGCATGTGCATCTACAGGAAATACTTCCGCTTCTTTAGCTGCTTATGCCGCTAGAGCGGGGCTTGAATGTATAGTTCTAATACCTTCTGGCAAAGTTGCCTTTGGAAAACTTGTTCAAGCAATAATTTACGGTGCACGAGTTATTCAAGTGAAAGGAAACTTTGACGATGCATTAAAAATTGTTGAGGAACTCTGCTTAACATATCCAATTTACTTATTAAATTCCTTAAATCCCTTTAGGCTTGAGGGCCAAAAGACTATTGCTTTTGAGATTTGGGATCAACTGGGACATAATGTTCCAGATACAATTATTGTACCAGTTGGGAATGCTGGAAACATAAGCGCGATATGGAAAGGTTTCAAGGAATTATATTCTATGAATTTAACAAGTAAGCTACCTAGAATGATTGGAATACAGGCTGAGGGTGCCGCTCCAATAGCTAAATCTCTTAAAAGAGGGTTAGAAGAAGTGAAGTTTATAAAGAAACCGGAAACCGTTGCTACAGCAATAAGAATAGGCTCTCCAGTAAACTGGAAAAAAGCTGTAAAGGCCATAAGGGAATCTGGAGGTTTGGCTGAAGCCGTTTCAGATAGGGAAATACTTGAAGCCCAAAGACTTTTAGCTCGACGTGAAGGCATATTTGTTGAGCCGGCAAGCGCAGCATCAATCGCCGGATTAATAAAACTTACTAAAATGGGATTGATAAAGCAGGATGAGGAGGTGGTTTGTATAGCAACAGGTCATGGGTTGAAAGACCCTGATATAGTTCTAAAGCAGTTTCCAAAACCAATTGAAGCCGAGGCAAGCATAGAAACAATTGCTAAACTAATTTTAAATTCGTAACTTTAAGTTTATTACGCTACTTTTGAGGCTAGAGTATCTACCGCTACCGCCGCCAGTAAGATCACTTTCATTTAACAATTAAGTTTTAGCTTTAATCTTTGCAGGATCTTCTCTTCAGAACTGTGAGTAAATCATTTAGAACTGCTGAAATAGTTTCTTTTCCGGCTCCGTAACCAACCAGCGTTATTTCCTTCGCTAAATCCGTTTCTATATGTATTGCATTTAAAGTGCCGTGAACACATAGTGGATGATTGATTGGAACGAGCTTAGGTGCAACTTCAAGCCTCTTATCGATTGTGCCAACGAGTTTTATGGCGTAATTTGCCTTCTTAGCTAGGCTCATGGCTTCCTGCGTTATTCCACGTATGCCGACTCTTTCAACATCTTCAAATTTTGCATTATGTTTCATTAACGCATTTGCTAAAATAACGATTTTACATGCTGCATCTATACCATCAATATCATATGAAGGATTTTTTTCTGTTATACCTCTCTCCTGAGCTTCTTTTAGGGCGATTTCAAAGCTTGTCTCCTCAAAATACATCTTAGACAGGATATAGTTTGTTGTGCCATTTAATATGCCAACTAATCTAATTATCTTATCACCCTGTAAACACTTCCTGATTAGAGAAAAGATTGGAATGGCTCCAGCAACCGTCCCTTCATATAAAAGATCGCAGTCATTCTTTTCAGCCAAGTTCATTAGTTCTCTAAATGCTAAAACCAAGGGTCCCTTATTGGGCGTAACCACATGTATGCCTCTGCTTAATGCTTGTCTAATATGTGTTAAGCCAGGTTCACCATCTTTTATATTTGTTGGCGTCGCTTCAACAATTATATCACATAGATTTTCGTTAATCAGCTCGAGAGCTAGTTTTCCATATTTATAGCCTTCATACTCCAGCAGTTTACCTACATTACTTAATTTCTCAAGGTTGATGCCCTCACTATTATATATGTAGCCCTTGCTGTCTGCAACGCCAACAACCCTAAAGTTTTTGTCTATCGTTCTCAAAACGGTTATTTTGTTCCTTAAGATTCTAATAAGCTCTCTACCTATAAAGCCGAATCCAATTAACGCCAATCTCAGATCTCTCACTCTCCTAGAACACGCTTAGCATTCATATGGGTGAAATTAACACAGCATTTTGTTCTTTAGATAATCTTCTAAGATTCTCCATAACTTCATCAACTTTGGTAGCTGGAGCCTCAATGTCCACCTTTACTGAAACCTCATTTAATTTTGGTGTTGAAGCTTCAAAGCCTATTATACGGGCACTTTTAATGCTAGATTCGATAACTTTTCTAAGATCCACTCTGCCTATTAAGATGAATGTTAGCCTGACTTTATCAATAACTTCCTCAGCATTTATTATTGCAATACCTAAATCTTTCAGGTCGTTGATGGTGTTTCTGAAGTTCTGGTATGAGGGAAAATCAACAACTAAGCTTACAGGAACATAGCCTTCAACGGGCTTATCTCTTTCATGAATGATAGATATAATGTTTCCACCATTTTTCGCTATTGGCTCTAAGGCTCTAAGAAGCTGACCGGGTTTATCTGCAAGCGCAAGCGTCAAATCAAACTTCAAACCTTAAAATCCCCCTACCGAAGGATTTTTTAGGAGTCTAATGATGGGTTCTTAAATGTTCCACCTTTATCAGCAGACTGTACAAAATACCAGTATCTCCTCAGATAGCCCTTAAATATTTTAGGCGGTCTAGGCTTCCATGACAATAAACGTTGATTAATCTCTTCATTACTTAATTCAACATTTAACCGTCTAGCAGGTATATTAATGCTTATTAGATCCCCATCCTTCAACGCCGCTATTGGGCCTCCTTCAGCAGCCTCCGGTGAAACATGTCCTATACATGGCCCTCTAGTCGCACCAGAGAATCTTCCATCAGTTATTAGGGCAACTGACTCGCTTAAGCCCATACCAGCTATAGCTGCTGTTGGCGACAGCATTTCCCGCATTCCAGGACCGCCTTTAGGTCCTTCATATCGTATGACTATCACATCGCCATCATTAATTTCTCTATTTAGAATGGCTTTCATTGCTTCTTCCTCAGAATCAAAAACTCTAGCGGGTCCCTTATGAACAAACATTTTAGGCGAGATTGCAGTGATCTTAGTTACGGCGCCTTTGGGTGCAAGATTTCCAAATAAAATAGCTATTCCCCCCTCCTTATGTATGGGTTTGCTGGGGGATCTGATAACTTCTTGATCGTAGACAACAGCGTCTTTGATGTTTTCACCAACCGTTTTTCCAGTTACAGTAAGGGCGTCTAAATGTAATTTTTCACGTAGTACGTTCATAACGGCAGGAATTCCGCCAGCTGCATCAAGTTCCTCTAGGTCATGGGGCCCACTTGGACGCATATTGCATATGTGTGGAACCCTTTTTGCAATCTCATCAAATATTTCAAGTGGTAGAGGTACGTTAGCTTCCTCAGCTATCGCCTTTAGGTGTAGAACTGCGTTTGTCGATCCGCCTAGAGCCATATCAACAGTTATAGCGTTTTCAAAGGCGTCTCGAGTTAAGATATCTAAGGGCTTTAGATTCTCTTTAACCATCTCAACTATTCTCTCACCACTCTCCTTGGCTATTCGTAATTTCTTTGAGGAGACCGCCAGCGCTGTTGCACATCCTGGAAGAGAAAGCCCGATTGATTCGGCTATACACGCCATCGTGTTGGCTGTGTACATGCCATTACATGAACCGCATCCTGGAAAAGCATACTCTTCCAGAGCCTTCAACTCTTCCAGACTAATTTTGCCAACGGAGTATTCACCTATAGCCTCGAATATTGATGTGACGTCAACACGTTTTTGTCCATATCGACCAGAGAGCATTGGTCCGCCAGTCACAATTATGGATGGAATGTTCAGTCTGACGGCAGCCATCATCATTCCAGGCGTTATTTTATCACAATTGGTTATCAGAACTAATCCATCGAATTTGTACGCTTGAGCCATAACTTCTATTGAGTCTGCAATTAGCTCTCTTGATGGAAGTGAATAATGCATGCCTTCATGCCCCATGGCTAATCCATCGCATATAGCTATGGTATTAAATTCAAAAGGCACGCCTCCAGCAGCTCTAACACCTGCCTTAACAAATTTAGCAATTCTATCTAAATGCATGTGCCCTGGAACTAGCTCTGTAAAGCTATTCGCTATTCCTATGAAGGGCTTATTAAAGTCTTTCTCTGTAACCCCTAAACATTTCCATATGGCTCTATGAGGCGTTTTCTCAATACCAAACTTAATAGCATCGCTTCTCAAATTCTTAGCCCCAAATATTAGTGAATACTAAACTTTTAAATCATCTCTTGACATATTAAAAGGTTCCCTCTTTCAATACCTAATGTTCTTATGTTTGCATTTAAAATCAAAATGGACATCCTCTTTAACCTTTAACTTTTTTCATCTTTTATGAAAAGGTTATTTCAGCCAATTTTTTGATCTATCTGGAAACAAATAAGCCCATTTTAAACTCCTAAACCTACAAAAATCTGAGAGACTTCGTAAATGATTTAGGTTTCTTATTTTTGTCTAGTTTTTTGATCCAGAGTTCAAGATAGGAGGGAAATTTTCTTTACTAAAAAATAAAACATGATTTGGTTTTTCGCAGTGATTACCAAAAAGCTTTTATGTTTATTATGTATATTTTGGTGTTCTGAGGTTGTTGTGAAATGGGGTATCGCTTTATTTAGCTCTCAAAACAAATTTGCTGATAGGATAAGGATTTTTGATACTACTCTGCGTGATGGTGAACAGACGCCTGGGGTATCATTAACTCCCAACAAAAAGCTTTTAATTGCTAAGAAACTTGATGAATTAGGAGTAGATGTTATAGAGGCTGGTTTTGCAGCTGCATCAGAGGGTGAGACGGAAGCCATAAAACTTATAGCTAGAGAGAATCTTAGGGCTGAAATATGTAGTTTTGCTAGGGGAGTAAAAAAGGATATAGATGCCGCGTTGAAGTGCGATGCTGACTCAATCTTCTTAGTTATACCAGCATCAGACATACACATTAAGCATAAATTGAGGAAAACTAAGGAGGAGGTTCTGAAAATCACTGAGGAATGCACCGAATATGCTAAGGATCACGGTTTAATAGTTGAGTTTGGGCCTGAAGATGCTACAAGAAGCGACATGAAATTTCTTAAGGAAATGATTAAAACCAGTCTATCAGCTGGAGCCGACAGAATTACACCGCCAGACACTGTTGGAATGCTAACTCCCGAAAGAGCCTATGAATTCTTCGCAGATTTAAAAAATACGTTTCCCAACGTTGTTTTTGGAGTACATTGCCATGATGATTTCGGCTTAGCTGTTGCGAATACTCTAGCCGCTCTGAGAACGGGTGTTGAAGAGGTTCATGTTACTGTTAATGGTTTGGGTGAGAGGGCTGGCAATGCAGCCCTAGAAGAAGTTGTTGTAGCATTAAAACTTCAGTATAATGTTGACACAT
>CAYSKG010000036.1:0-13170 GCA_964431725.1 uncultured Candidatus Bathyarchaeia archaeon
AATGTTGACTTATTTCTCCCCTCTTTTCTAAGTAAGATATTATTTCCTCAGCTTGTTGCTCATTATCGCATCTTCTCAAAAAATCAATCACGTCGGGATTGTAGCCATCAAATTTTTTAGAGGCTATTTTTTCTCCCTCTTCCGGATTCAATCTAACCGAAGTTATCGTTATTTTACTTCTTCCATCTTCCATTTCTTGAGCTAGGTTTGGAAACATTTTTTTAAATTGTTCTTTCTCTATCTCCATGATTTACATCCTCAGTTTCAAAATATTCTATGAAATTAATCATATTTAAAATGTTTTGGCGGGGTTTTTATTAGATTAATGTGATCCTGAAGATATCTAATAATTTCATCTTTCTACTCTCCTTTTAGGAATAAATCTCTGTAAAGGATTTTTTTCAAGAACATTTTTCAGCTGATCAATATTCAAGCCCCTCTTTAAATCACCATAGATTTCACATCGCTCTTCCTTAGTTATCTCTTCATAGCTTCTAACAACTATTTCAGCTCTATCTCCAGATGGAAGATTTATGAATATATGTAATGTCTCGTTAACTCCGTCTTTTATTGCTGGAGTTTTCTCTTTACCCACTATTCTAAAGCCTCTATTATTAAGAACCTTTATAACCGATTCACTATTTTGAGCAAAAACAACTATGTCTATATCACTATTCTTATTTACTGTTCCTCTCCAAACACTACCTATAAGTTTTGGATGAAAATTCTTTAAGGCTTCCATTATTTCAAGTGCTTCTCTACGCATACGTATCAACCGTTTCCATCTTGAACTTCCCTCATACTCTTCTGCAATCAAATCTAATTCTTTAGCTACCTCAAAATTAGTTGGTAGAATTCTTAATCCGAGATTTCTAGCAGCTCTTTCCTTAGCTTGTTTAAATTCCTTCTCTTGTAATGTATAGAGTAGAAGAGCTGCTTCACGAGCAACTTTTCTTCTCAAAGAATCCATGTTAATCAAAATTATTTAAATGAAAATTCAGAATAAAAAGTTATTATTTTTCTGTAGTCTCTTCACCAACTCCTCCACCTTCAAGTTTAGATGCCTCAGCAGTTGACTTAATAGAAGTTTTCATTTCCTCTTTAGATTCTTCAACTTCTTTAAGCTCGGGTTTCGAAAGAAGCTTTGACTTTCTTACACCCACATGACGTAAAGGCGCTATCTTTTTTGCTTCATTATAAATATCAGAGGCTATCTTCCCAAGAACTGCTTCCTGCACAAACTGATCGAAAGTTAATGATTTTGCCTTCTCTTCAATTATTTTCTTCATTATTGCACGTATCGCTCTTTCCTGAGATGTTTTTATTCTAGTTATTGTAAAAGCGCATGCAGCAACCCTTAATTTATAATTGTCTTTTGTTGTTACATCAAATATTCCATCCACCTTTGTTGTTCTTCTCCTAACTAGACTTCTAAGATAATCTCTGGAATATTCGTGACCCTTAAATACTGTAAGTGCTCTTCTCCCATCCACTTTAACGATCTGAAAATATGTTTTCAAGTATTGATGGGCGAAATCCTCAGTTATGTCATAAAGTGTCGATTCAACGACTCTGCCAAGAAGCTTCTGCGGGTCATCAGCTGGTATTGAACCTATTTCAACGCTTCCAAAGTACGGTGGGGCAACTACAGTATACCATCTTTTGCTACGCCATTTATCTTTAACTCGTGTTCGAGCTCTCCTTGACACTTATTACACCACCGAAATTCAAAATTATTGGATAACTCTTGTATTAAAGGTTTACTGAATCCCTTGTTTTATGCCTACAACTTTATATTCGCCTTAATTTATTTTTTAGTTTCTTGGAAGGATATCGAAAATGATTGATGTTAACTTAATAAGGAAAAACCCGGATTTTGTAAGGGAGAATCTTAGGCGGAGAAATGACCCGGAGAAGCTGAAAATTCTTGATGAATTCATAGAGGCTGATAAAAAGTGGAGGGCGTTGCAGACTGAACTGAACGAGCTTCGGCGGAGAAGAAATCAGTTAAGTCTTCAAATTGCCCAAAAAAAGAAGATGGGTGAAAATGGAAAATCCCTATTAATTGAAGCAGAAAGACTACAGAATGAAATAAAGAAGATTGAGCGTGAAACCAGAGAATATAGACAGAAATCAATAAGCTTACTTATGCGAATACCAAATTTACTTCATGAATCTGTTCCATATGGTCTTGATGAAAACGATAATGTAGAGATAAGAAGATGGGGTTCGCCTCCAAAATTCGACTTTAAACCCAAAAGCCATCTTGAAATAGCTCTAGACTTGGGTTTAGTTGATGAAGAAAGAGCAAATAAAGTTTCAGGAGCCGGTTTCTTTTACTTTAAAGAGGAGCTTGTTCTTCTCGACCTTGCAATACAAAGGTTTGCCATAGACTTCTTAAGAAAACGCGGGTATGTGCTTGTGGAACCTCCATTTATGATGCGTAGAAAACCCTATGAAGGCGTTGTGGATTTAGCTGATTTTGAAACAGTAATGTATAAAATCGAAGATGAAGATCTTTATTTAATTGCTACAAGCGAACATCCTATAGCGGCAATGTTTATGAATGAAACCCTTGACAAAGATATATTGCCGCTTAAGTTTGTTGGGATAAGTACTAATTTCAGGAAAGAGGTTGGAACCCACGGCAAATATACCAAGGGGTTCTTCCGGATGCATCAATTTAATAAGATAGAGCAATTTGTCTTCTGTCTTCCAGGGCAATCATGGGAAATCCATGAAGAGCTGCAGAGAAACTGTGAAGAAATGTATCAAATGCTTGGGCTACATTATAGGGTAGTCAACGTATGTACGGGCGATATAGGAACGATTGCAGCGAAAAAATATGATACTGAAGTCTGGATGGTTGACGGAAAGTTCAGGGAAGTGGGTTCAAACTCAAACTGCACAGACTATCAAGCAAGAAGATTAAACATAAAATATCGAGAGGGACCTGGTAAACCCCCTAAAGGATACGTGCACACACTCAACAGCACAGCTTTAGCTACAAGTAGAACAATGATGGCTATTCTAGAGCACTACCAGCAAAAAGATGGATCAGTAATAATACCGGAAGTTTTAAGACCATATATGAATGGTATTGAAAGGTTAAAGCGAAAATAGCATGAAAGAAGCGGGGATTGATGTATGAATCCTGAAATCGTGGGCATAGGTGAAGTTTTAATAGATTTTATCGCCACTGAGCCAGTCTCTTACGTTGAAGCTTCAACGTTCAGAAGATTTTTTGGCGGAGCGCCGATGAATACGCTAGTTGGAATTGTAAGGTTAGGTTCCACAGCTGGCGCCATAACTGTTGTTGGAGACGACCCTTTTGGACAATTTCTGCTGAAAGAGCTTAAAAAGAACGGTATTGACACATCACGTGTAGTCATTAAGAAGAATGTTAGAACAACCTTAGCCTTTGTTGCTAATGAGCCTAAAACTGGTGAGCGCACATTTATATTCTATCGGAAACCATGGGTTAAAGGAACATCAGTCGACGCCCTATCGCCTGAGGATATAGATTACGATTATATTTCCTCTGCAAAAATCCTTCATGTCTCAGGATTTGCTCTATCTCAAAATCCGGCGAGAAAAGCGATTCTCACTGCCATAATGCATGCTAAAAAGGAAGGTGTTAGGGTGTCATTTGATCCAACGCTAAGACTTGATGTTTGGAGATCTGAAAAAGCGATAAGGACTATCTATAGTAAAGTGCTTAAGTTATCCGATATAGCGATGTTCTCTCTTGAAGAAGCCGAATTTACATTCAAAATAAGCAATCCTGAAAGAGTGGCGGATAAGATCCTAAGATATGGTGTTGAAGTTGCTGGAATAAAGCTCGGTGATAAGGGAGCCTTAGTTAAAACTAGAGATGGAAAACGTGTTTTTGTTCCAGCCTTCAAAGTGAAGGCTATCGATACAACTGGTGCTGGCGACGGATGGAATGCTGGCTTACTTCTAGGCTTACTTAAAAACTGGGACCTGGAAAAATGTGTTAAGATAGCTAATGCTGTTGGAGCTTTAGTTGTTACGAAGCGTGGTGCAATAACAGCTCTACCCTACAGGAAAGAACTGAATGATTTTCTTAGGAAACAAGGTTCTGATATTGAAATTTAATTAAATTAGCTATATGTTGATTCTTTTACTCAAAGAACACTTTAGCCTCTTGGTACAGTTCTAAGCTTACTTTTTTTGTTTTGCCAGTTGCCTCAGATAAAGGAACAGCGACTATTCTACCCGCCTTAAGCGCAACCATCAGACCGAACTTTCTCTCTTTAACTAAATCTACAGCTGCTAAACCGTATCTTGTGGCGATTATTCTATCAAGAGCTGTTGGCGATCCGCCCCTAATTGTATGGGCTGGAACAACGTGCCTAGTTTCAACATTTAACGTCTTTTCAAGATCTTTAGCTAAAAACTCACCTATGCCACCCAAATAGATATGCCCAAACTGATCAACTTTCATGCTTTTAGTTATTGGTCCCTTATAATCCTTGAGTAAGGCTCCTTCAGCAACAACTATCACTAAGGATTTTTGTCCACCCTCTATTTTTTTCTTCACGAAATTCCTCACATCAGTTAAGCTAAAGGGTTCCTCAGGAATCAACACTAAATCTGCACCAGCAGCCAATCCAGAATATAAAGCTATCCAACCAGCATGTCGACCCATAACCTCAACCACAAAAACTCTTTCATGAGATGCTGCTGTAGCTTTAATATTTTCTATTAAATGCATAGCTTCATTAACTGCTGTGTCAAAACCTATTGTATGCTCAGTTTCCGGCACATCATAATCAATTGTTTTAGGGATTCCAACAACATTTAATCCAGCATCATAGAGCGCTTTAGCAACACTTAATGTATCATCTCCGCCAATAGCTATTAAAGCGTCTAAACCCAATCTTTCAAAGTTTTCCCGTATCCTTTCTATACCATCAGGCTGCTTTAATGGATTAGTTCTAGAAGTCTTGATTATTGTTCCTCCCATTGAAATTATATCCTTAATGTTCTCATATTTTAGCGGCACAACGTTTCCCTCAAGCATACCCGCCCAACCGCGTCTAATACCTACTACTTCAAATCCGTATTTTTCACTCTTCTTTACTACGGCTCTTATTGCAGCATTAAGCCCCGGTGCATCTCCTCCACCAGTTAAGACACCAATTTTCATGCCTAAACAGCTCCAGCTAAGATTTAATACTTCAAATATAGAAACTTTTTTAAAAGAAAAGTTTTTCGTTCACTTAGAGCTCATTAATCTTGAGTGGAGCCCAGTAATATTTAATAATTTTAAGTAAGTTTCACTCTTCATTGTATAGAGGAGGATTAAACCAGCGTGGTTAAGTATATTTTCGTTACCGGCGGGGTGTTGAGCTCTGTAGGTAAGGGAATTGTTACATCCTCCGTAGGTAAAATGCTCCAGTTCAGAGGCTTCTCAGTTACTGCGATTAAAATAGACCCTTATGTAAATGTTGATGCTGGAACAATGAATCCGTATATTCATGGCGAAATCTTCGTTACGGATGATGGCGGTGAAACAGACTTGGATTTAGGCTGGTATGAGAGGTTCCTAGACATAAGTCTCCCAAAGGAGAATAACATCACAACTGGACAAGTTTATCAAACTGTTATTGATAGAGAAAGACGTGGAGACTTCCTTGGAAAATGTGTTCAGATAATTCCGCATATAACCGATGAAATCAAACGAAGAATACGCGCAGTAGCTCAAAAGTCAAATGTAGATGTTGTTTTAACGGAATGTGGCGGAACAGTCGGCGACATAGAAGGATTACCCTTTCTAGAGGCAATAAGACAAATGCGTCTTGAAGAAGGCTATGAAAACACACTTTACATACATGTAGCCTTAGTCCCCATACTTGATGTAACATCTGAAATGAAAACTAAACCACTCCAACATAGTGTAAATGAATTACGTAGAATAGGGATCCAACCTGATATAATAGTTTCAAGATGCGCAAAAATGATCACTAAAGAAGTCTTGGAGAAAATTTCGCTTTTTGGAACAATACCTAAAGAAGCTGTTTTCTGTTCATACAATGTTTCATCAATCTATAGGGTTCCATTAATTTTAGATGAACAGGGAATGGGCGACTATATATGCAAACGGCTAAAACTATTGCCAAAAAACTTAAACTTCGAAATGATTAGAAAATGGAAAAATTTTGTTGAAGCATTAGAAAATTGCCAGTACACCGTTAAAATAGCTCTAATTGGTAAATATACTGGTCTAATTGATAGTTATGTTAGCATGAATGAGGCGTTTAAGCATGCTGGTGCAGCATGTAATACAAGAGTTTTGATAGATTATATTGAAGCTGAAACATTTGAAGAAAACCCTGAAAAAGTAAATGATCTCAAAAATTATGATGGCATATTCGTTCCCTATGGTTTTGGACCACGCGGCACAAGTGGAAAGATCATGGCGATCCAGTTTGCAAGGGAGCACAACATTCCATTCTTAGGAATTTGCTATGGCTTCCAGCTAGCAGTTGTAGAATTTGCAAGAAACGTATGTAAATTAAATGATGCAAATAGCACAGAAATTGATGAGAATACTTCTCATCCAGTAATCGATCTTATGCCAGAACAATATCAAACAACCTATAAGGGAGCAACAATGCGTTTAGGCGCTCATAAAATAATTGTTAAGAAAGGAAGTTTAGCTCATAAACTCTATGGTGCCGCCGAAATATATGAAAGACATAGGCATAGATATGAAGTTAATCCGAAATACATACCTATCTTAGAAAAATATGGGCTGGTCTTTTCTGGGAGAAGCCCTGATGGCAGACGTATGGAAATTCTGGAGTTACCAAACAAATTCTTCTTCTTTGCATCACAATTCCATGGAGAATTTAAAAGTAGACCCGGAAAACCGAGTCCAGAATATTATGGCTTCATTAAGGCATGCTTAGATAGGAAACTTGGAAAGAGTAAACCAGAATTTTAAAATAAAAAATAAATAATGAGAATCAGAATTATGTAATTGAGCAAATTCAAGAAATCGGGTGAAAGAGTTGAGCAGTAGAAGAGAAAGACGAAGAAGAAGGACGGCTCCTGCACCTGCCACAAGCGCTGGATTATTAAGATTTTTCGAGGAGGAAACTTTAGGGATAAAGATAAGTCCAAAAGCTCTATTAGTGCTAATCATGGCTTTCCTTATAATATGCATAATTATTCAATTCTCAGCGTGAAAGGAAAACCATTGTTAAATTCTTTTTATTCATGTAAAATTTCAATTCTCTGAACGAAATTGAGATTAATGAATATCTCGCTTCGCTCTTCTCTGCTCACTACTTGAGGGATCGGTTGAGCTATGGTGGATCTGAGAACAGTCGCCACAGCATTTGAGAGCCATATCCCTGGGGGTTCAGTTGTGACGGCAGCTAACTTCCCCTCAAATCCATAAGAAGGACCGATTATTACATGAATTCTCTTTCCCAAATGTTTTTCAAGCATGTGGAAAATTGTCAATGGAGGAGATTTGTTAGACATTTTCTTCACTATTAAATAAGAGGAATTAAGAAAATAAGTTTTTCCACATAATAAAGCATGGAAACGGGCTTTATCAGAGAATAATATTGATGTCAGGTTCATCGTTATTTCTCTCTTTATATAAAATTTTTACATTCTTTAGTTGTTAAAGAGACAAAAACTATGTAAATACAGAGTTTTAGGAGGCTAATGATGTAATCATGCAATTTTTTACCCCTTTAATTATAGTTAAAGCTGATTAAGTTCAATAAATCCTGATAAATAAAAATGTTCTTAAGAAAACAAAATCTAAAATATCGTAAAAATATATATTAATGTTGGAGATGAGTGAATTGGCTCTTACGGTTCAAGTGGAAAGTGTAAGTAAACCTGTTCGAAAGAGAGTTTTTGTAACTAGAATCTTACCGGAAGATGCGATGACTCTGCTGAAACAGAAGTTTGATGTTGAGTACTGGCCTCATGAATATCCGCCTCCCAAGAATATTTTGGTTAAAAAAGTTAAGGAGGTTAATGGATTAATCTGCCTACTAACTGAAAAAATTGACAGAGAAATAATTGAGGCAGCTAACCCGAATTTCTGGGGAATAAGCCAGATAGCGGTTGGCTACGATAATATCGATGTAGAAGCTGCTACGGAGAGAGGCATATATGTAACCAACACTCCTGGAGTTTTAACAGAGACCACCGCAGATTTCGCCTTTGCTCTTTTAATGGCAACCGCTAGAAGGATCGCTGAAGCGGACAGATACGTTAGATCTGGAAAATGGAAGATCCCCTGGGGTCTAATGATGTTTCTAGGTCAAGATGTTTGGGGAAAAACTATCGGTATAATTGGTATGGGTAGAATAGGCACTGCCGTAGCCAAGAGGGCTAAAGGTATGAATATGAAAATACTCTATTATGATGTTTATCGAAATGAATGGGCGGAAAAGGAGCTTGGCGCTCAATATGTAGATCTTGAAACGCTACTGAAAGAATCCGATTTTGTAACATTACATGTCCCATTAACAAAATCAACATATCACCTAATAAATGAAGATAAGCTTAAACTAATGAAAAAAACAGCATGCTTAATAAACACTTCGCGTGGACCAGTTGTAGATGAGAAAGCGCTTTATAAGGCTCTTAAAGAAGGTTGGATCTGGGCCGCTGGTTTAGACGTGTGGGAGATGGAGCCAACGAATCCAAAGAATCCTTTACTAACACTAGAAAATGTAATTGCAACCCCACATATTGCAAGCGCCAGTTATGAGACTAGGACAAAAATGGCTGTGATGGCTGCTAAAAATATGATAGCGATACTTGAAGGAAGAATTCCGCCAAACCTTGTAAATAAGGATGTTCTAAAAGTTAGGCCCCCAACAAAAAAATAAGAAAGATGTATATAAACTACTCAATAGATTTCCTAATTTGCCTTAATTTTTTATCAACATCCTCTAATCCTAAACGTTTAAGCTCATCAGAAGAAGGTATTCCATTCTTATCCCAGCCAACAATCTTGTAGTATTCTCTGACATCTTCTCGTATCCTAGCCTTCTCAACCATTTTGCCAGCATAGGGTCCCCTAGTTAGCGGTTCATACCATCTCGGCGGGACATCATCATGGATTTTTGGATTCCATTTTAGGTCTGGCCCTCCGAGAAGTAGCGTAGCCCTTTGGATATTAAGAATTCTCCTAGAAATTGTGCTAAACCATTCTTCTGGTGTAATACTCCAACCTGTAACAGCATTCAGCAGATCCCAAAGAGCTTCTTGGGACTTTTCATCGAAGAAATTAAACCAGCATACTACTCCTGAATCATATAGGATCACTCTAAGCTCGCTAACTCCATGATCAACCGGTATATAGGCAACTGATGTATGATCCCCACCTTGAACTGAACAAGGATATGAAACATAATGAGGATAGTCCTTTCCGCTTCTTATGCCATGGGCGCCTACTCCTATTCCCTTAACAGTTACAGCATACTTTGTAACGTCTATGCCCTTCATTTTACTAATCTTTAGGGCGGCTCTATAAGTTCCCTCAGCTAATATATCACCAATCCCCTTGCGTCTAGCAATCATTTTCAGTAGGGATGCAAAAGCTTTTACATTACCCCACTTGAGATCAATGCCACCTAAATCCTCCTTAGTTAATATTCCTCTTTGATAGAGCTCAGCTGTAAAGGCTAATGTATTGCCAACTTGAATACCGCAGAAGCCTAACTCATCCACAAGAGCCACCAAATAAATATTGCCATCAACATTAAATACTCCTAAGTTGGTTCCAAGATATGCTTGGTTTTCGTAATCTGGATTATCAGTTATAGCTCCTTTAAATGGTCCCGAATTAATAACTGAAAGCTTCATACATGTAGTCGGGCAGCCAAAATCCCCCCAGAACCTTTTAACCCAGAAAAGTTCGAACTTGTCAACCCCAAAATCTCTCTCATTATGCCATTCCTCCTGCCAATTCATTACCGGTTCAGAACTTAATTCGGCGCCAACAGTATAGCCGGCAGATCCCGTACCCCAACGCCTAAACATATCTTTTCTAAGATTTATCTCTACAATTTTATTAATGGACTTTAATGTTTCATCCATATCATATACTTCTGGAAGCGGTCCTGTTCCTTTAACAAGGATAGCCTTCAAATTTTTGGATCCCATGACAGCTCCATAGCCTCCATATCCTGCTGCATGTGCCCACTTCGATACTACAGCTGCAGTTCTGCACAGATTTTCGCCGGCTGGACCAATATAGAGTACTGAAGGCTCCCTCCAGATTCCTCTGTTAGGATATCGGTTTTCAAGTTCTCTTCTGGCTTCCCTAATCAGAGTTAATAATGTCTCTTTTGCACTTTTCCCCCAAACATGTTTTGCATCTTTTAATTCAACATCAGAATCCTTAATAAAGAGATATACAGGTTTTTCAGCTGCACCAGTAAATATTATACCATCATAACCAGCGCACTTGAGATCTATCGGAAATTCTCCCCCAATTGTTGAGCCAACTATTCCGTTGCTCTGAGGAGATTTCCCTGAAACGCAGATTCTTCCACCCGGTGCAAATCCAGTTAGCGGCCCAGTTAATATTAATAGCAAATTTTCCGGACTCAGCGGATCTATTTCCTCCCATTTACTCCCAAGACGATCCCATAAAATTTTTGTTGCAAGCCCCCTTCCACCAATGTATTGCCTAAGTACCTCTTCGCTAAATTTAATTTCCTTTATGCTTCCTGATGAAAGATCTACCTCAAGAAACTTACCTGCGTAACCTCTCGACATTTAAATCATCTCCGCTATCTCTTTACCGTAGATCTTTGCAGCCAATTCCTTTGTTATTTTTTCAGGGGGCTTTGCGTAAAGCTTGAAGTTATAATCATCCTCCCTCTTAACAAGTTGCAATGCATTCCATCCTCCCTCACTACAGACTTTTACACATTTTGGATCTCCACCACACAAATCACATATAACCGCATAATTATCCCTTGGATGAATATATGGAACTTTTCCTGGACAGGCATCTATGCAACGACCGCATGCAATGCATTTCTCCTCATCAACTAATACTGCACCGGTCTCTCTGCTTGTTGATAATGCTTCCACCGGGCATGCTGAAACACAGGGATAATCGCGGCATTGAGCACATAAATGCGGAATTTCTATCCCTGGAATCAGCATGAAAACTCTAATTCTTGATGCCTCTGGCCATATCTTCCCCTCATGGCTCAAAGAACATACGATTTCACATCTTCTGCAACCACTGCAATTTAAATAATTTCTATAAATCCAAATTAATCCGGAATCACTCAATTAAATCACCTTTTTAAATCCTAAATTTATTTTACTTAATTTAAATTGTTTACTTATAAATAATGCAAAGTATAAAAAATTTTATCATCTTTTTTGCCCATTTTTAAAAAATATATTGTAGGGAAAATGGTGGAAAGAAGCTATCTGAAAAGCGAAAAATTTATATAGTGAATTTTTTCTTTAAAAGTTTTTACGGGCTGATGATTTAAAAATCGATTCCGAGATCCCCCTATGAAGAATCGTATTTTATGAGGTTTACTCACTCAATAGTCCCCTTTATATAATGAGAGCGGGGAAAGTAAAAATGGAGGAGTATGTTAAAATAAAAAAACCTACACGAGTAGTAATGAAAGATAAGTGTCCTGAATGTGGTAGTACAAACCTTATTAATGATCCTGATACTGGTGAGATTATTTGTGGTGATTGCGGTTTAGTCATTCAAGAAACCACTATAGATAAAGGTCCTGAATGGAGAGCTTTCACTCAAGAGGAGAAGGAAAGTAGGAGTCGTGTTGGTATACCAACCTCGTTTTCAGTCCACGATAAAGGGTTATCCACATCAATTGACAAAATTGATCGTGATGCATTAGGGAGAAAGCTGCCGTTAAACACTAGACTTCAAATGTGGCGATTAAGAAAGTGGCAGATAAGATCACGCGTACACTCTTCAATTGATAGAAACTTAGCCCAAGCTATGACCGAGATTGACCGCTTATCAGATAAGCTTGCTATACCTTCAGCTGTTAAGGAGAAGGCTGCAGTAATTTATCGAAAAGCCCTTGACCAGGGACTTGTTAGAGGCAGATCAATAGCCGCTATAGCTGCTGCCTCTCTCTATGCTGCATGTAGAATGACAGGCACCCCAAGAAATCTTAAGGAGATTGCTGAAGCAAGTCTTGTAAGTAAGAAAGATGTGGCTAGATGCTATAGGCTATTATTGCGTGAGCTCAATCTCACAATGCCCATTGCAGATCCAGTTGTTTACTTGTCAAAGATTGCTGAAAGAGCTGGCATATCTGGACACATTCAAGCAAGCGCCCTGAAAATACTAAATGAGGCTAGACGTAAACATATTTCGGCAGGTAAAGACCCGATGGGTTTAGCTGCCGCGGCACTCTATATTGCTGCTTCGTTAGCTGGTGAAAAAAGAACTCAAAAAGAAATTGCAGATGCTGCTGGAGTTACGGAGGTTACGGTTAGGAATCGATATAAGACCCTAAAAAGACAACTACGTCTCGAAATACCCGATTAAGTCCTTGGCTTCTCTATCTCCCTTTTTATTTGTTCTATGTCGTTTACTTCAATTTCTAAAATGATTGGCCCAATGTAACCGCAGTCCATGCATAGATATCTTTTTGATGTGAGCCAAGCATCAAATTTACTGGACAATTTAATATTCTGACTCCCACATCTTGGACAAATTAGAATCCTCTTCTTACTATGTGAAAGAGAAAACCATCTAGATAAATGAAGCAGTTCGCTGAGCTTTCTAATTTTCCTCATTCTATTGCACTTCAATATTTTCCTTTGGATAGCCCATCTGAATTAGGAACTGATATACTTTCTCTCTTTGGTCACCTTGGAGCATTATTTGACCGTTTTTAGCCGTTCCGCCACACGCACAATAAGCTTTCATTTTCTGTGCGAGTCTGCTTAAGTTTACGTCTTTGCTGTCTAATCCCTCGATGAGAGTCATTGCTTTACGGAACTTCCTTGTTTCCAAGCGCACTTTAATTTTCTGCTGTTCTTTACTTATCTCTCCACAAACACATATGTCTTTGGGAAGCCCGCAAATTGGACAGATATCCACCATTATGTCTATCTTGGCTCCTTAATAATTTCAATAATTACATA
>CAYSKG010000037.1:0-5595 GCA_964431725.1 uncultured Candidatus Bathyarchaeia archaeon
TTGGAACTGGTGGAACAATAACTGGCGTAGCCGAATACATCAAGCCGCTTAAACCGGAATTTAAAGTTGTCGCCGTTGAACCATATAACTCTCCAGTCTTAAGCGGCGGTAAACCTGGGCCACATAAGATTCAGGGGTTAGGTGCCGGCTTCAAGCCTGATGTTTTAAGGCTTGACCTAATAGATGAAATCATTAAAGTTAGAGATGAGGACGCCATTAACACGGCTCGTTTACTTGCTAGAAAAGAGGGTTTGCTTGTCGGCATATCTTCAGGGGCAGCGGTCTTTGCTGCTCTGGAAATTGCGCGGAGACCGGAGAATGAAGGCAAGCTCATAGTTACAGTTCTCCCTGATACCGGGGAGCGCTATTTAAGCACAGAACTCTTCGAAGATTAAAGGGGCGACCGATAAATTTTTCCGCAACCTTTCTCTAAAAGATTAGGAAACCCGAGCAGAGTGATGCAAGATTTGAGATGGTAAGTGATGAGCAAGGTCGAAGAGAGTTTAGAGGAAGAATTCCTCGAGAAAGTCGAAAAAACCTCGCGTGTATGGGCTTCTAGGCGGATGCTTGAGCTATTAATGATGGGCGAAGATTACGTGGAAGATGATTGGCTTGATGAAGGATTACCGAGGCTCGTCGATAGAATAATCAAGAGTTACGAGGAGTATGGTGGAATAAATAGATCTGAGGGTGAAGATCTGCCATCAAAGCAAGCTGTGATAGAAATCTTAGAGGATCTTTTATCAATAATCTTTCCAGGATACTTTGGAAATGTCAAAATTAATAAGTCCAACATAAAATACTTTATTGGCAATACCTTAAGCTCCATTTATTCTAGACTTGTCAGCGAAGTGGAGAAGAGCCTCAAATATTTATCCCGAAACTTTAATGTTGCGTCTGAAGAGATTTGCCGCAAAAGAGCTAAGATGATCGTGAAAGAAGTTCTTGAGAAGCTCCCTGAAATAAGAGCCATGCTAAGCGGCGACATACAGGCAGCTTACGATGGTGACCCAGCCGCCAAAAGCACCGATGAAGTCATATTGAGTTATCCATGTATTCTGGCAATCGCAACCTACAGAATTGCACATGAACTTTATGTAAGAGGCGTGCCGCTAATACCCAGAATAATGACTGAGTACGCTCATTCAAAGACGGGTATCGATATACATCCAGGTGCGAAGATTGGAAGGAACTTCTTCATAGATCATGGTACAGGCGTTGTCGTCGGAGAGACAACCGAGATTGGCGACAACGTGAAAATTTATCAGGGAGTTACGCTTGGCGCCTTAAGCTTTCCCAAGGATGAGAGAGGCAAAATAATTAAGGGTTCAAAGAGGCATCCGACGGTTGGAGATAATGTTGTTATTTACTCTGGTGCGACGATTCTAGGCGGACAAACAGTTATAGGCGATGATGCCGTTATAGGTGGAAACGCTTGGATAACATCGTCTGTTCCCTCTGGAACGAAAGTGATTGTTGCCCCACCGAAACTATACTATAAGAATAGTAGCAAAGTTAAAAATTTAGATTCTAATCAGCATAAATAATCGGAGAAAAATTTAGATTCTTAGCTTATCGACCTCTTCATTCCTCATTGATGTAGCCTTTATTTCTCTTTCTTCTCCTTTAGCGTTATAATATAATACGCTTACTGGAACATTTTTAGGGGCATCTGAATATCTTACTGTTATTGCGGCAGCCTTCTCTATTACGCTAGGCTTCTCTTTACCCACGATTAAAGTGATGGGTCCACTATAATCTTTAACCTTTAAATAAGGTATTTGGCGGCGTCCAGCTATCGCTAAAAGTCTATTATTTTCATTCTCGTTTCTTCCAACCACAACTTTTGTTCCATCAATCCTGAAATGACGGCCAATTGTTAGAAGAATAGCGTCTTCTAACGTTAGTTTACCCTCATGCTTCAAATGCTCCCTAACTTTACGAGCGAATACTGGATCTGTTAGTAGGCATCCTCCGGAAGGGTTTGGATAATCCTTTATGCCCAGTTTTGCCGCTAACTCGATTTGCGGAATTCTCCTTCTACCCCTAATGGCGAACAGCCTCTCCCTATCAACCCATCCCATCTTCTCCGGTTCAGTTGGCGGTAGAAGCTTCGCCGATAATGGTCTGAGGATTCTCCCTTCAAGTCCAGCCTCCTTTTCTATTAGCCGCATAGCCTTCATTCTCTGCGAGAATGGCCTTTCATCCAAAACTTCTCCAGTTACAAGGAATTTTGCGCCTATTTTATCAGCTATTTCTTTCGCCTTTTTAAGCATGAGAATCCGGCAGTCTAAGCATGGATTCATCTGGCTTCCATAACCATGCTTTGGATTAGCAACAATATCAAGAAATTCCTGGCCTAAAAAAACGCTGTGAACTTTTAAATTCAATTCCTTAGCAATCTTATTCATTGCTCTGCAGTCACATCTGCAAAAGGGTATCACAAAATGCACAGCCTCAACTTCCACATTGTGATCTAGAATTATCCTTGTAGCTAATAGGCTATCCAAGCCTCCTGAAAGCAGAACCAAAGCCTTAGGTTTCTCAGACATATCCTTGAATCTCCTAGCTCTATTTTCAATGGCGTTGTTATTTCAATATTTTAATGACTAATGGATCTTATAAATAATAACATAGTTATGTAAGTCTCAAAAATAAGCGTCAAGCAAAAAGGTTATAGGTAACGTTTTTCACATTTATGTAGCCTCATTTGAAAAGGGAAAATAAATATGTTAGAAGACATAAAGAGACATCTAAATAATGCTTACCCATTTAATAGGATGGGGAAGATCTAACTATGGGACGATATAAACAGATTGGGGATATAGTTAAACTAATGAATGATCCTGAGCGTATAAGAAACACTAGTATAATCGCTCACGTAGATCATGGTAAAACAACCCTATCAGACAGCCTGCTTGCTGCAGCTGGCATAATAAGCGAAGAAGTAGCGGGACAAAGGCTCTTTCTCGACTCTTGGGAGCTTGAGCAGAAGAGACAGATGACTGTTTTTCCATCAAACATAAGTTTAGTCCACACATACAAGGGAAAAGAGTACCTAATAAACCTAATTGATACGCCAGGGCACATTGATTTCAGCGGAGCCGTAACAAGAAGCCTAAGAGCAGTTGATGGGGCGCTTGTCGTCGTCGACGCTGTTGAAGGTCCAATGACTCAGACGGAAACCGTTCTTATGCAAGCGCTCCACGAAAGAGTTAAGCCAATCTTATTCATCAATAAGGTTGACAGGTTAATTAGAGAGCTAAAGCTGACTCCTGAGGCAATGCAGAATCGATTTGCAAAAATAATACTCCGAATAAACAATTTAATAGAGAAATATGCTCCGGAGGAGCATAAGAAGGACTGGCAGATTAGAGTTGAAAATGGCACAGTTGCCTTCGGCTCAGCCCTCCACAAGTGGGGGTTCAATCTGCCATACATGCGAGCTAAAGGAATAACCTTTAAAGAGGTAATCGACGCCTACACTGGTGAACCGGAAGAAGTAGCGAAGAAGGTTAATGCCTTAAGCAAGAAAGTTCCACTCTACGAGCCAATACTTGACATGTTCTGTGAGCACCTGCCAAGCCCCCTAGAGGCTCAGCCCTACAGGCAGACGCAGATATGGCCCGGCGATCCTAAAAGCCCTGTAGGTGTAGGCATGGCTAAGGTTGACCCTAATGGCCCCCTCCTCATGTGCGTAACATCGATCGAGGTTGATCCGCATAGCGGTGTTGTTGCAATAGGCAGAGTTTTCAGCGGAACCGTTGAGAGAGGTAAAACCGTTCGCTTGGTCACAAGCAGGCAGAAGGGAACAATCCAGCAGGTTTACATGAGCATGGCTGCTGACAGGGTTATTGTTGAAAAAATACCGGCCGGAAACATAGCGGCTCTGTCAGGGTTGCCTCCTCTCCAGGTTGGTGAGACAATAGCCGATGATGGAGTAGATACCCCGCCATTCGAGAGCTTAAGATATGTTTCTGACCCAGTTGTAACAGTTGCTGTTGAACCAGCCGATATTCGGGACCTCCCATTATTCGATAAGGTTATACGTAAACTCACACTTGAAGATCCTAACCTGCATTTCACAATAAATAGGGAGACCGGCGAATACCTCTTGAGCGGCATGGGCGAACTACACCTTGAGATTACAGCGTACCGCATGCAGGAGGCTGGTCTAAAAGTTAAGATGAGTAAGCCTATCGTGATGTACCGTGAAACCATAAGCCGCAGCTATAGAGGCCCCCCGATTATGGGTAAAAGCCCAAACAAACATAACAGGCTTTGGGTTACAATAGAAAAGCTGCCTGAAGAGGTTATAGAGGCAATAAGAACTGGAAAGATATCTGAGATGCAGAAGCGCGATGAAAGGCAGAAGATACTTATGAAGGAATTCGGTTGGCCAGCTGAAGACGCCCGCAACGTAATAGCAATAGAGGGAACAAACATACTCGTAAACAGAATCAAGGGTAGACAGTTCGTTGAGGAAGTCATAGACCACATAAAGTCAGGTTTCAGGGACGCCGTTAATTCATGCGTATTAGCGAAGGAACCAGCCTACGGGCTTAAAGTTAACCTTGAGGATGTACTCATACATGAGGATCCCGTTCATAGGGGTCCAGCGCAGATACTCCCGATGACTTGGCGTCCAATATGGGGCTGCTTCCTACTCTGCGAGCCGCGGCTTCTAGAGCCCATATTAAGCTTTGAGTGCAAGGTTCCAAGCGACTTTGTAAGCCAGGTTATAGCTATAGTTCAGAAGAGGCGTGGTAAACTTCTAGACATTTCGAGTGAGGAGGACATGATGATGGTTAAGGCTGAGATACCAGTTGCAGAATCATTTGGTTTAGCTGATGAATTGAGATCTTCAACGCAGGGAAGAGCCTTCTGGGCAACACAGTTCAGCAGGTGGGCTCCAGTGCCTGAGTCAATGCAGATGGATATAATCAGAAAGATACGTGAAAGGAAAGGCTTAAGTCCAACGCCGCCCAGAGCGGAGGAATTCTACGATCAAGAATAAGCAAAAACACCACAATACTATATACCCCGTCACTCAAATCTAAGATAAGATTTAAAAGACACATTGATTTAATACTAATAGGCTTGGTGGTAATATGCCAAGAGTATTCAGATATAGAGGCTATACACTTGAAGAGCTGCTAGATATGTCCATGGATGATTTCATCCAATTGCTTACTGCACGTGCTCGAAGAAGCCTCAGCCGAGGTCTATCATACCAGCAGAGAAGACTCCTTGAGAAGATTCGTATTGCTAAAGAGAATGGTGGAAAAACTAAGCCAATAAGAACTCATGCAAGAGATATGATAATTCTCCCAGAGATGGTTGGCCTAACAATCTACGTTCATAACGGCAAAGACTTTGTTCCAGTTAAGATAAGGCCGGAAATGATAGGGCACTATCTAGGCGAATTCGCAATAACAAACAAGCCAGTTAAGCATGGAACCCCAGGTATAGGCGCGAGCAGAAGCAGCATGTATGTGCCGCTCAAGTAAAACTTCTAACTTTAAAAATTAATTTTTAAATTTAAAATATGTTTAAATCTACATTTTATTTAGAATTAAATTTATCTTATGACGT
>CAYSKG010000037.1:5605-12305 GCA_964431725.1 uncultured Candidatus Bathyarchaeia archaeon
TAAATTTGATTTTCTCTACATTCTCTGCGGCGCTTCTATACCCAGCAGATTTAATGCATTACGTAGAGTTATCCTCACGCTGTCGACAAGAAGCAATCTTGCATCACTCAATTCTTGGGTTTCCGCTTTAATCACTGGCAGAGCCGCATAGAACGTATTAAATTTATCCGCTAGAGAATTTGCAAAGTCAGCTATGATGTTAGGTTTAAGGTTATCGGCTGCATCTATAAAAATCTCTGGGAAGCGGGATACCATTAGAATTAGTTCACGTTCAATCGGCTCCTTAAGTAATGAGAAATCAGCATCTTCAATGCGCTTAGATGCCTTCCTAAGTATACTGCATGCTCTAGCATGGGAATATTGAATATAGGGTCCACTGTTTCTCTCAAAGTTTATGACTCTATCCCATGTGAACATGACAGGCTTCAGCGGATCCGTTTCTATTAGAGCATATTTAACCGCACCTATACCAACAAGCTCGGATATTTTGCGTTTATCTTCTTCCGCGAGGTTTGCTGATCGCTTTATAACTTCCTCATAGGCTCTTGAGACAGCTTCATCCATAACCTCATCTAGGGTCACATAGCGCCCTCTCCTACCAGAGATTCTTTGACCTGGAAAATTCACAAGATTATAAGCAAAATGTATTAATCTTTTAGCCTCCTCAACGTATCCTAGGGCGCAGAGCGCGAGCTTAAGCTGTAGCTGCGCTAGTCTCTGCTCCATGCCTATAACGTTTATCACCTTATCAGCCCTCTTAAACTTTCTTATGCTATAGGCTATATCCCGCGTCGTGTAAAGCGTTGTTCCATCCGATCTACCCAAGGTTAGTGATGGAATTTCGTAGTTTTCTCTAAGCCCAAAGATTTTCTTAAGTTTAAGATCATTTGCGACGCCCTCAGCATCAAACTCCAGGACTTCACCCTTATGGAAAACATAGGGAGTTCTTTTTAATGCATCTAAATGTTTTGCTACATCCCCATCCCATATGAGATCGCTCTCCCAATCCCAAGAATCAAAGGTTATGTTCGCTCTGCTGAGAGTCTGCTTAAATCCTTCCAGGCATATAGATGAAATCTCACGAATTAGTTTCCTTGCCTCTTCATCACCCATCTCATAATTTCTCATGAGAGCATTTATTTCATCTTCTGGATTCTCAATCTTCTCAAATTTCTCTAGAAGATTGTTGAATATTTCCGGAAATTTAGATTGGAGTTCAACTGCAACAGCGACCCAATCATCCAACTCCATCTTGATTCTCTGCACTCGATCATGAGTTAGCTCATCTTTCTGGGAGTTTAAGAGAGTCTTAAGCCTCCTAATTTCAAGGAGACAGTTTGTGACCGCATATATTGCTCCCACAAAATGATCGGGTTTTCCAGCTGGTTTAGGTTTACCAAGTAGCTTATACCCGTAAGCAACTATTGCTGATTGACGTCCAACATCATCAATATAATAGTGTCTTGAAACCACGTGGCCTCTGGCTTTTAGTATTCGCGCTAAAGAGTCTCCTAAAAAGGAGTTTCTGGCGGATCCGACATGAATTGGGTGAACTGGATTGACGCTTGTGTGCTCAACTATTATCCTCTCCGGCTTATCAGTCTTAACATAACCGTACTCCACATCTAATTTCCTGGCGGATCTTATTGTTAGGGCGGAAAACTCCGTGAAGTTTGCATAGAAGTTCACGTAACCCTGCCCGGCGGCCTTAATCGAATCGATAAGTTTGAAGTACTCTTTCTCGCTTTCTGCTTCAGCTTCAATCTGCTTAGCTAATTCTAGGGGCTTCTTCGATATGGTTTTCGCCGCCTCAAAGCATAAAGATGTTGATAGCTCGCCGAACTGTGGGTTAGGCGGTATATCAAGCGTAACTTTGCGGACTGCTAAATCTGGGGAGATCTTCTCTAGAGCCTTTACTAGTAAGTCTCTACATTGCTTTCTGAACTCTGTAAACGGGCTTACGGAGATTATGTCTTCCTTCAATCTCTTGCACCGCCAACAAATACAGAATAAGAAGGGGCTATTATAAAAGCCTATTATTCCCATCATAATTTATAAACTAAATACCATAATCTTGTTTGTTGTAAAAATGGAGAAAGCGTTCGGTTTCCTCAGACTTATACGCCCAATAAACTGTTTAATGATGGGCTTCGCCGTTATAGTAGGTGCCTTCATAGCAATGCAAGGCTTCACTGCAAACTATGAAATCGTTAAGCTTACACTCGGCTTCATAACCGCCTTCACATTAACGGGAGCATCCATGGCGATAAACGACTACCATGATAGAGAAATAGACTATGTGAATGAACCAAATCGGCCTATTCCAAGCGGTGTAATAAAGCCTTTAGAAAGTCTAATTGCGGCTACAATCCTAACATTGATTGGGCTAGTGTCAGCTGCCCTAACAAACTTTCTGTGCCTTTTAATCGCGGTTCTTTCATGGATAATTTCGGTTACCTACTCAACTGTTGGAAAGCGAACCGGACTACCCGGAAACATGCTTGTAAGCACATGCATCTCACTGCCATTCATCTATGGCGGCGCCGCCCTACAAAACTCAATTGAGCCTACCACAATATTTTTCGCGGCTTTAGCATTTCTGGCAAATACAGGTCGGGAAATAACTAAAGGTATAGTCGATGTAGAAGGCGATAAAATCAAAGGAATTAGAACAATAGCAATTTCATATGGTGCCAGAAGAGCAGCCCAAACAGCCTCAGCATTTTTTATACTAGCCGTATTGTTAAGTCCTTTGCCAATAATCTTGGGAATAACATGGATATGGTTTGTGCCGCCGCTTATAATCGCGGACATAGGCTTCATATTCTCATCAATAAGCTTAATGAGAAAACACACAAGAGAAAACGCCAAAAAAATAAAGAACATGGTGCTAATATGGATGATGATGGGGCTAATAGCATTCATCACTGGAACCATAAAGTAAAAAACCAACTTTATACCTAAATCTAATTTAGATAAAGGAAGCGGGGATAGCCAAGCCAGGCCAAAGGCGCAGAAAAAGAATACTAAAACCATGCGTAGGCTTCAGGAGCCTGTCCCGTAGGGGTTCGCGGGTTCAAATCCCGCTCCCCGCACCACTACTCCCTTACTTTTTGACGCGGTTACTGTATTCAGCGCTTTTAAAGGCTCAACACTTTATTCTGATGTGAGAGTTGATATATTTCCCGATTTTTCTTCGTTGAAACTTTAAATTCTTTAATTGTTGAGTTATAAAATGAGAGGCTGGTGGGAAGATTGATTAATTCCTATAATTTCGGTGTAATGGTTATAGATGGAAAACGCTACACCAGCGATCTTATAGTCCTACCTGAAAGAGTTATCGACGGCTGGTGGAGGAGGGAGGGACATAAAATTTATACCGAGGACTTAAAAGAAGTCTTAGATTGCAAACCACCTCCAGAGATTCTCGTAATTGGAACTGGCTACTTTGGGCTTGTTAAGGTTACCCCAGAGGTCGAGAAATCACTAAAGGCTCATGGAATCAAATTGATAATTCAGCCAACAGCCGAAGCCTACAAAACTTTTAACCGGCTATTAAGCTCTGGGAAACGTGTTGCCGGAGCCTTCCATCTCACATGTTAAAATTGGCTTCGCTGAGCAAGGTATGCCTTCTGAACAGCGTTCTCCGCTACACACTTAACTCATCTTTTTGGTTATTTATTAGTTTCATGTTTAGTTTTCAGCGGTTAGGTATAAGACATAAAAACTTAACGGTTTTTTCACCTGTATTTTTGAATTGATGCTTCTCGTTTGGAGGAATGAAAATTACGTCGCCAGCCTTGAATCTCCGTTCCTCTCCACCGCCGAAAACGACGCCCTCACCCTCTAATATGAAAACCTCATGCTCCCAAGGATGATTGTGAAGAGGACTATAGCCGCCGGGTTCCATTTCAAAAAGCCTCATAGAAAAATTCTCAGCGCCGATTTCCCTTGTAATAAGCCATCTCACTCTCAATCCATTTGCTCCTTCATCAGCTACTTCAGCTTTAACATCAAGATAGTGAAAGACCTTCATAAAATCACCCACATCTAATAGAGAACACTAAATTTAGAAATTAAGCCTTCTTTTTCAAGAGTCCCTCATAACTTAAGCTAGAATAGATTCCTTTATTTTTCTTACTCTTCTCTATTCTATGGGAATTTTTTCCCATGCGCCTCCTCGAGGAAATCTTATTCTGAGGTATCCCTCTCTAAACTCAACTTTAATGTCTTCCTTCTTAACGTCTCTTGGGATTCTTAGAGTTAAGATGATCTCCTCCGTGGTTTTCTCAACATCGACCCAGTAGGGCGCCCACCATTCAGGACCCCAAATACCGAAGCCGAATGGTCCTAGTCTAAAATAGTGGTAAGGCATCTTATTCACCCAAATTCTAAATATGAATCCCATCTAAAATAAAGATTATTTGGCGAATGACTGGTGGCGCTGTTGGTTAAGAGGGAGCTACTCTTAATAGGTATTGATGGGACAATACCCGATCTCATCAAAAAATTTTCGAGGAAGGGCATACTACCTAATATCGCGCTTTGATTGATGATGGCGTATTAGCTGAAGCTTACCCATGTGTTCCATGCAGCACTCCCACAAACTGGACAACTCTAGCCACAGGATCTACAACGGCTGTTCACGGGGTTATAAGCTTCACCATACACGTTCCCGGCGAGCCCCTAGATTTAGGGTCTCTTTGAGAGGGCGCTCTTAAACGGGGAACCATGAATCTTTTCTCATAGCCGAAATCTCCTCCGGTAATAATATTCATTAGTAGCTGAATTGAGCCACTGTCTTCAAGAGAATATTTTTACAGACTTTGCCAAAATCAATAATTTCTATTTATTCTCCTCATAAAATCAAAAAGTGAGAGGGGAAATGTAGATGCTAAGGTGGAATTAGAGCAAGCTTAGGTGTCCGTACGAAGCATGTTTTACTTTTTTAATTCCGTAAACAGCCATGATAGATCTGGTTTTCCTTCTCTCTTGTCAATTCTTTCGGTTAATGCGTGCACTACTATCGGTAAGGCTATTGTTGCATCACAATAGCATTGAACATTTCTTCCCTCCCTAGATTCCTTCCCCCAGCTTATTGCCTCCTCAAATGTGCATCCTGAGAGTCCACCCCAATGGGGTGCATCAGTTGTTATTTGTATGGCGTACTTGTGTGGAAGTGGTTCACCATATTCTCCATCACCAGTTATGCTGCTGCCGATGGCTGTTAACTGGATGAAATCCTTTGGTACCCCTCCGCCTATGTATATTACGCCGGTGTTTTCCGCTTTCCTTTTTATTTCAACTAGCTGTTCAAAATCCCTCATTTGGTCAATTGTTATGTCGAATTTACCGCCGCTTCTAATTCTATTGACCAAATATGCTATGCCATAAGCGCTGTCAACTATTGCTGGACAGAACACTGGCACATTATTTTCGTAGGCTGTTGCGACAATACTTTTTATCTTAAGGCTTGAGAGATATTTACCAAATAAGTGTAGGAACTCTGCTGACGAGTATTTGCGGTTTGGCTCAAGCTTCATCATGAAATTAGCTATTAAATTCTCCATCTGCCGGTACTCCATTTCATCAGCGAATACGTCATAGAACCTATCTATCTTATATTTCGCGAGTTTCTCATCATCAACTAAATAATGTCCCTGCCAGTATGTGCCCCCCATAGCCTCTAAAATATCCTCTGAAATGTTTGCGCCAGTTGAAACAATTACATCTACAAAGCGGTTTTCAATAAGCCAATTAACAATCTTCCATTGACCGGTGGTGCTCATTGAACCAGCATAACCGAAGAATATCACGATGTTATCCTTCAACATTTCTTCCCAAACTTCGACTATTTCACCGATCTTTCTGCCTTGAAAACCTGTTCTAGACATCTCGGAAAGTAAATCGGAAATCTTTTTTGGAACTTTAACTTCTATCGGCTCAAGTTTCCTCTTAAAAAATGGTGTGCTCCTTTTCTCCATAATCAATGTACATTCACGCTCCTACGCTTCCATATTTTTAGCAAAGGAAAGATATAAAGAAGTATTTTAAGATTTATAATCAGAGTAAGCTAAACTCTCCTAAAACGATATATTTTGCGCTATCTCCCAGAATTTATGTGCTCCCCCTTTTGGATTCGCTATATTTTTAAAAGTTTAAATAAAGCCAAATTAGGAGAAAAATTAAATTTGTATAATGTCTCTCAATTTTTTGCTTCTTGTGCTCAAATAAAATATGGATGAAGAGTAGTAGCGTAACACTCTAAAATAATGATAAGCAATATCTTATATGATATCATGGGGGCATTTTAAAATGAACATAATTCAGATAGTATCTGATACTTTAAGACGAGATTATCTTGGATGCTATGGAAACGACTGGATTCACACGAAGTACGTAGATAAATTTGCTAGGGAATCCATAGTTTTTGATAGGGCGTATATAGCTTCTTTTCCAACGATACCGCATCGACGAGATTTATTTACAGGCCGATACGCCTTTACGTACTCGAGGTGGGTTTTTGATGGAAGCGAACCAAATCTTCCGAGAAATGAAATCATACTTCCTCAGCTTCTTAGGCAAGCTGGATATACAACGATGATTATTGCAGACACATATCACTTATTTAGAGATTGCCATAATTTTGATAGAGGCTTCGATGGATGGTGGTGGATAAGAGGTCAAGAACATGATCGAT
>CAYSKG010000038.1:0-12255 GCA_964431725.1 uncultured Candidatus Bathyarchaeia archaeon
TGTGTTCTACGCCCCAGCCGAAAGCCTCAGAAGTTGTTATGGCATACTGTGAGGTAGCCATTATCGTGAAGTCCCATTTAAATAAAACTTTCTTCACAAAGTATGAGTATCTTCTAGCCATAGCTGGTTTATCGAGCCAAAAAGCTGAGAGTGAATCAATCACCAAGCGGGCTCTTCCATAACCTAAAGTCTTTTTTGCTTCAATAACTTTATTCACGAGTTCTTCAATATCTAAGCTTTGAAGCGACCATTCATCTTTAACCCCCATTAATGCGTCAATTATTATCATCTTTTTCTCCGCTATTTCCTTGGAGAAGTTAAAACCGAATTGTGAGGCTTGTGTAATTATTGATTCGCGACTTTCTTCGGTTGTTACGTAGATGCATTTATCCCCTTCACGAACACCTTGAGCAATGAAATGTATGCATAGAATGGTCTTTCCCGTGCCCGGTTCACCTGTGACTGCTACGGTGAAACCCTTTGGTATTCCTCCCTCAAGCATAGCATCTAATTCTGAAACACCAGTTGATAAACGTTCAATAAGCATCTTAAGTCCCAAGGGAATTTTTCTTAAATAATTAATAAGTATCGAATGCTAAAAATGTTTATAGATGCGTTTACGTAAAAATTAGAATCTTCATCTCTCGCGATTACTACCAGAAACTAAAACGTACCAAACTAAAATATATTTGGTTTTATATTTAAGTAAACCAGTGGACCTTTATCTCTTGATAAGCGTGCTATTCTACTGTTAATTGCATTATATATGCTTAGTGGGTCTATTAATACGGTATGTGAATCTCTATTCGACTTTTGGATTCTTTTAGCTATTTCCTCGATTATTAGATTTTCAGCTATGAATTCAACCATGCAGATTTCGCCTTGATTCACGAGCTTCTTAATGGCTATATTTTTAAGTTCAGATCTGTAATCCATGTGTTTATAGATTGTTCTTGCCTTCTTAACTTTTTCAGCATATTTTTTGGGAACCTTAAACTTTGTTGATAAAATTCTAACTCTTTCTCTCCATTTTTTAAGCCACATACCAACCCAGAAGTTCATAGATATTTTCAGATCCCTTGGATTCTTCATGAAATATTCTTTAAGTTTTTTATAGATCATTCGCGTGTCATTCGTGTTTAGCTTTACTTTTAGCCATGTCTCTAAATCTTTGGAAGCGTAAACAACTACCTGATAATCCAGCGAGTATGGTTTGAACTGTGGAATATACTTCTCAAATTCTTCGATAAGCAGTGACAGGAGCCTATTACGAAAGTTTATGGCATTCATCAGATGCACTCACAACTATTATTTTAATAGTTAGAGATGAAGAATTTAAAAGTTGCCCAATAAACTTAAATATTTCACTGCGAGCTCACGGATAAAAAATCTAAAATTTATAGTATAGTAAATCAGATTTCTTAGGTAATCCTTCTCTCGCCCCCATCTTCATCAAGCATCTTGAAGCAACAAAATTCCCTAGAATTCCGCATTCTTTTAGGCTCTTCCCCCTAAGAAGCCCGTAAATGAATCCGGCGCAGAAAGCATCTCCGGCGCCCGTTGTATCGACAACTTTAACCTTAAACGGCTTTATTAAATGTTTTTCTCGACCATTCGTAACGTAGCATCCTTCTTCTCCCAACTTTACAGCCACAATTTCTGCGCCTTCTTTGAGTAGAATATTAGCGCCCTCTTCATATTTTTCGCCTGTTAAAAGATTTATTTCCGCTTCACTTGGCATGATAACGTAGCATCTTTTTATTATTGGTCTAAGCTTTTCTAAGCCTTTACGAGCGTAGATCATTCCCGGATCAAACGTTATCTTCACATTAGATACCGTTTCTACAAGTCTTTTCTGAGCTATGAAGGGTGTTTCGCCAGCAAATGATGTTAAATGTAGAATCTTTGCGCCTTTAACGTAATCTGGATTAATTTCCTCATATCTTAATGTATCGTTAACTCCGGGGTCAAGATACAATGCCCTATTACCTTTTTGATCTACGAATCCGATAACTGAACCGCTTCTACCGGTTTTAGAAATTATAATTCCCCCGGTGTCAACGCTTTCATCTATAAAGGATTTTAGTAGAAGAGAACCTTCTCTATCCCCTGCGATCTTGCCAATGTAGCCTACTCTCACACCGAGCCTAGCTAATCCAACCGCCGTATTTGCAGCTGAACCGCCAGGTGACTCTTTAAAATCTAAGATCACGCTTTCTTCGTCGGCTCCAGCTAGTCTATCAACTAAGTAAAGTTTATCAACGTTTAAGGCTCCAAAGCAGACGACTTCAAGGCTCATGAAACAATCTCTCTTAAATAAATTTTATATTTACCGAGTCTCCCACCGTAATTTCCAGCTGAAATTTTAGCCACACCGTCAACCGTTGAAACGGCTTCAATGCCAGCTTTCATCGCTTTCTTTACAGCTTCTAGGGTTAACCCATTTATCACTATTTCAGGTATATAGCGAACTCCCTTTGGAACTTTTGACTCGGCGCCCAACCTATTTTTGAGTGATGGGCAATAGGGGTGATTTGTTGTTGGACCTATTTGTGGAAATTTAGTCTCAGGTTTTGAGCCAGCTGAGCATATGTCAAATGGGGTTACCACATCTTCAACTTGGCTTATGGCTTTTAATGCTTTTCTTCCAGCTCTTAATACGGCCTTTTTGGTTCGACACATATACCAGAAGTTTCCGCCCATAACTCCCTTACCATAGCCTATGAACCGCTCAATTTTAAAGTCTGGAACCATTATTGGAACAACTATTATTTCACGTCCATATTGTTTTTCGATCCATTCATATCCATCACCGCAGTGACCTATCAGCTCAAGAGTGTCAACTTTTCCTATCGGGTTTGGACATGCATCAAAAACAGCCGTAAAGGGCTTTACGAGAATATCTTGTCTAATCCTATAAGAAAACTCTCTATAGAACTTTTTAACATTCTCTTCTAGAGGTTTTTTCTCATCTATTCCGCTCCAAAATTGAAGTATGACTCCTAAACGTCCATCAGGAGTTTCATCTTTGGGAACCCACCGCTCTATTCCCCCCTCAATTCTGCCTATGACTGTTGATGGCGTGGCTGTAGCATCCTCAGCAGCTCTTATAAGCGTACTTTTATCACTTGCGGTAACAAGAACCCTAAAGTATAATCCGTCAAATGCTTCAGCATAAGTGTTCTCAATTGATATTTTCAACTTAAATCACCATTCTCTGCTCCAGTAATCACCCTTTTCTTCTAACCTAATATTATAATATTCATTGTTGTAAAGAATTAAAAAGATTGGAGGTGAGATGTGAAGACTTTTTTCTAAGGATCTTGGTCATGTTTTTGAGTTGCTCAGCCTAGTCTCCCTATGGCTTCTCCCCTAACCGTTTTCCTGAAGGCTGTGCTCTCATGCATTAGTCGTTCCATGTTTTCCGGAGTTATTCTTTCAACCCAAGGAGCATTTTCAGGATGTAAGCCTCTTAGTTGCTCAAAGAGGGATGGACTGCAATAATCTTCTAGCATGGATATATCCCAATTTTCTATGAGCCTAAACACATGTTCTTTACCGAACCTTTTGAAATTTTCAGCTAAGATAGCTAATACAACTGTGTGGTGTGAAAGAACCGCAATTTCAGCCTCTCTTACTGCATACCTATTTCCATTAAATGAAACTGTTAGTCCCCCACCTTTTCTCACAAGCCTAAAGGGCTCAACATCAGTTATACTGTCTCCAACATACATAATGGAAGATAAGGTTTCATTAAATAATGTAGCTATCTCCTTAACAGCCTTCGCTTTTTCGTATCCGCCCACCGGGTTAACATCTATCAACGCTTGCCCTATTCTCATTTTAGGTATCTCCTTCCAGAAAATTTCGTCTAAACGCTTTACTACTTTCTGCGATTCTATAGGCAAATCGCTTAGGGATTTCGCATTCTGAGGTATCTCTATTATGGGCATTTCAGATATTTCCTCCTTTAAAGCCTTGAGCCGCTTAATTTCTTCCTCAGTCAATTCGTATTTATCCATGTTGATCCTCGTGCAGTAAACGTTCTCTTTAGGGAAGTCTATGGCATCACATAAAGCATGTATGTAAGGCTCGTAGCTTGTGCTAACTATGAATGATGGCATTATTGATCTAATGTAGCGTAGTGTTTCAGCGGCTCCGGGAACCAGCAATAGGTTCTCTGATGAGAAGCGTTTCATCAGCTTGTTGGTTGCACCATAAGCCCTTAGAAAAGGCACTATGAGTTTAAGGGTGTCCCCCGCTTTATACCCGGGCTTCCTGATTATGTCAGCTAAGACGTCATCGTATCTACTTACTATTGTGAAAAACCTGTCACCCTTTGGAATAAGCCAGCTTGATAGCTCAAATGCATTGTCATTCTTTGATATTGGCCCCTCGCAGTCTGTTACAAAAATTTTCATCATAAGTTTTTCCTCAGCATCTCTATATGTCTTATGCTGCGTTCAATATGTTCTTTAGAGGCTATGTCCGTCCTATTCCAGAGAGCTCCTCCTTTAATGGCTCTTATCCCCTCCATAGCTATTTCCCTAGCGGTTTGGATATCGTTGCCTATGCCAACTGTGCATACAGTTCTGGAAGAAAGCGCATAGGTTTTTCCATCCTCACGAAGCTCCATTGACCCCGAATAAACTTTTATGTTTTCACCATATTTAGCTGATAGTTTTTCCGCCTCTTCCAGAATCACCGGTGTTCCAATCTCACGTTTATTAACTAGGTTTGGAAATGTGTTTATGTATCCGCCGTATTTTGGAGGAGCCTTGTAGATTACAACCGATGCTTTTTCATCTATTCTAATGCTTGTTAGAGTGCCTTCAATCATCCTAAAACATATGTCGACGAAATCATCTTTTAGAAGAGGTAAGATCGCTATTATCTCTGGGTCTCCGGGTCTACTGTTATTTTCAAGTATCATTGGCCCTTTGCTCGTATGTATGAATGCCTCATAGAAAGGTATGCCCCGTAAGTTTGGATTTGAACCCCCATCTTTAAGTTTCTCAAATATTCTTTCAACTATTCTCTTCTCTTTCTCCCAGTCTTCTTTTCTCATAAAGGGTAGGATATTCCCTCTATTCTTGTATGTACCCATTCCCCCAGTATTAGGTCCCTTATCGCCATCGAAGGCTCTCTTATAGTCTCTTGTTTCCGGTAGTGGAACCAAATGTTTTCCATCGCAAAAGGCTTGGAAGCTTGATTCTTCCCCTTCAATCTTTTCTTCAACTATAACTGGCCCCTCTTTGAAGTTTGCTAGGAAATGCTCAAATATTTCTTCACGGGTGTTAAAGTGGTCTCCCCAAACTCCTACACCCTTGCCTGCGGCTGGAGCGTCAGGCTTAACAGCCACCTTGTTTTCGAGTTCATCAAGCCACTCATAAAGGTCTCTTTTAACATCATTCAGGTTTTTGTAGTCTTTGGGATCGAATATTTTAAATCTGGGGTTTACTTCTGGAACAACCTCCTGGAAAAGCAGTCTCTGCGCAACCTTACTTTTTTCAAGGGCATACTCTTTTGTCGGGCAGATCATTGGGATGCCGAGTTCCTTTTCAATTAAATCTCTTATGCCGTTGATTATTGGTTTTTCCGGACCAACTATGCCAAAGTCTATATTATCCTTGTTTTTCTCAGCGAATTTATATATTGTCTCAATGTTAAGGTCAGGTATCACAACATGCTCCTTGGCTCTCTTAACGTTAAAGGGGTTTCTCTGTTTATCGGCAACATATAAATCAACTTCATACTCAAGGCTTCTCATGAATGCATCAATCATGGCGGCTGCTCTAGAACCATAAGAAACAACAAGGATCCCAACATGCTCCATAAATATCACCGCACTAAAATAAAATTGACGAAAATTGTAAAAATATTTTTATAATTTGAAAAGAGTGTTTCCGTTTTATTTTTTGCTTCAATCCTAATTTTCTGTTATTCAGAGATTCCAGTACGAAAGGAAGGCTTAGAGGCTTCTATATTTCCCCTTTTTCTTATATTCCTCAAGCAGCTCTCTCGCCCTATCCATCCTAATTTTTCTTTCTTCAACCATTCTTTCAGCTATTATGTCTATTAGCTCACCAGTCGCGCCAGCCATTATAGCTATGTTCCTTGCGTGAAGCTCCATGTGTCCCCTCTGTATACCCTCATGTGCAAGAGCTCTTAAGGCAGCAAGGTTCTGGGCTAAACCAACAGCCGCCATAACCTCACCTAATTCACGGGCGGATTTAACCCCCAGAATTTTTAGGGCTATTTTGGCGATTGGATGAACTCTTGTCGCCCCGCCAATTACGCCCACCGCCATAGGAATCTCTATTGAACCTACTAGATCTCCATCCTCATTTTTCTCCCATACTGAGAGGGGTATGTAGCGACCGGTTCTAGCAGCGTAGGCGTGTGCGCCTGCCTCAATAGCCCTATGATCATTACATGTGGCTAGTGCGACAGCAATCACGCCGTTTAATATTCCCTTGTTATGTGTTGCAGCTCTATAAGGGTCGGCGGCTGCGAAGGCGTAGGCTTCCAATATGCCGTCTACAACTTCTTCTCCTCCCACAGCATTTTTATCAACAACTGTCCATGCTCGAGCAATTCTCTCGGTTGCAAGATTTGAGACTATTCTAAGAAAGACTCTTCCACCAGTTATACGCTCTATTAATGGCGCAACGGCTTCACACATCGTGTTAACGGCGTTCGCTCCCATAGCATCTCGGCAATCAACTAGAAGCTCCGTAATCACCATCGGCCCCCTAATAGTGTCGATAACCTTAACTCTTAGGTCTTTGGCTCCTCCCCCAACTGAGACAAGCACCGGATCCTGCTCATTAGCTTTTTTCAGTATCTCCTCTTTTGCGTCTAGAATCGCCATTCTAGCCCTATATGGGTCTTTAACTTTAACGGTTTGTACCTGTCCAATCATTATTGGCTCGGTGCTGCTTGTGTGGATTCCGCCTTTGCTTCTGGTCATTTTGGCGCCGTAGCTCGCCGCTGCCACAACGGATGTTTCTTCAATAACCATTGGAATCATGTAGTCTCTACCGTTTATGAGAAAGTTTACAGCTATTCCGAAAGGCATTGGAAAGGTTCCTATGACGTTTTCTATCATGCGGTCAGCTAGGTCAAGACTCAGGGCGCTTTGAGCCTTAAGCATATTAACTTCTTCATCGGTTAAATCCGCAAACTCTTTAACGATTTTAAGTCTTTCATCAATGCTCAGTTTATAGAAGCCTGAAATCGCCGATGTTTTCTTCAAAATTTTCCATCTCCTCATACATGAGATTCTTAAAATATTATCTAGCTATAAGAGAATATGAACTTAACTAAAAAGAGACCTTTTTTATTTTACATACGCTTCCAGCGTTGCATCCCTTTCCTCTATTAGCCCCCTATTTTTCAACCTCTTCAGGGCGGCCACAACCTCCCATAAATGGCAGTCAAGCCTCCTCCAGAGGGCGGATAAAGGCATTGGTCCCCTTTCCTTCAGGAGCATGTAGATTTCTCCCTCAAGTTTCTCTAGGGAGCGGCGTCTCGTAAGATAAAGGTGTGGACCCTTAACAACCATTTCTTCATCTTCTAAATTAATCCTAGTTACCATAAATCTCATTCCCAACAAGAGAATACAATGTTTCTCTTACCCTTTTAAGGTTTCTATTCTAAGGGAAAGTTCACTCCTTTCTCTCCTCCTTGTTTTTCTCTTCATCCGGTATTGGAAGGGTTGGCGGGGTGGTTGCCATAGCCCACCCTATCCACGCCACAACGAATAGAAATAGATAAACAAATATCATAACTGGAATAAGTATCGCCCACTCAGTGATTGAAAATTTCCAGAGTTTCATGTCTAAGGGTGATAAAAATAATGCCCAAAAGTAGACGATCATTGTTGTAACACTCAGTATGATGAGTATAATTCCCCACAGTTCATCCCGCATAAGTCATCATCCTCCTTAAATTAGACTTATCGGAAAATACTTTAAAACATTTTAGAATTGCCCCTCGGTTTTAAGTCAAAAATGAAGGCAAAAAGGAAAAAATGATAAAAATAATATAATGCTATAAGTAAGTTAAGTAGTGGTTACATATATTCAGGTGAAAATGAGATTTGTTGAGGTGCCCTGAAATGAAAGTTAGAAAATTGCAGGGAATAGTTATTGATGTGGAGAGAACAGGTGAATACATTACTGATGAGGAAGGTGAAAAATGGGAGAAGTGCATTTTCACGATTGAACTAACAGGCTTCTCTAAGCGAACACCAAACGAGGTTCTACCAGAAAATCTTAAGGGAAAACGTGTAAAGCTTGTACGCTACTGCCTTTATGATTGGCATTATAAAACCGGGGTAAGGAAAACTCTTGAACCAGATGAAACTGAGGCTGTTCTCTCAGGTAAGCCGACAAAAACCGTTTTTTGGTAAATAAGAATATGTGTGGAGATTGGAAGCATATTGACTAAAGATTCACGTTTTTATTTTAAGACCCTTATAGACGTTGAGAAAGAGATCTACGTGGAAAAGTGGAGTATAACCGGTAGTGAATTTGGAGCTGAAGAGAACTGGCGCATAGAGAAATATAGGATACATGGCGGCCCCTCAGATGGCGTTGACGTAGTGAGAATCAATAATGGTAAATTATCCTTCACTGTTGTGCCAACCCGAGGTATGGGCATATGGAAGGGTGAATATCAAGGTGTTTTCTTAGGCTGGCTTTCCCCAGTAAAGTATTTGGTTAATCCAAACTTCATAAATCTCGAGGAGAGGAAAGGTTTAGGCTGGCTTTACGGCTTTAATGAATGGGTTGTCAGATGCGGTTTGGGAAGCTTCGGCGCACCCGGGATTGATGTAGTGAAGGATAATATGGGCAGAGATGTTGAGGTGCTTCTGACCCTGCATGGGAGAATAGCAAATACGCCGGCTAGCTTAGTTAAAGTTAAAGTTGGATTGGACTCCTCCTTCGAGCTGGGAGTTGAGGGTGTAGTTTACGAGAGCTCAATGTTCGGTTCAAATCTTAAATTAACAACCTCGATAACCACAACCCCGGGAAGTAACAGCATAAAAATCTTAGATGTTATAGAAAACCTGCGGGGTCTTCCGGATGAAATGCAGATCTTATACCACTGCAATTATGGTAAACCTATCCTGGAAGAGGGGGCGCGTTTCATTGCTCCGATTAAGCGCGTTGCTCCAAGGGACAAAGTAGCTATGGAAGATATGGATTCTTTCAATGTTTTTGGTTCTCCGGAGAAAGGTTATGTTGAGCATGTTTACTTTATGGAGCTCTTGAGTGATAGAGATGGATATACGGAGGCTATGCTTGTATCTAAAGGTTTAGATAAAGCTGTCTCTCATCGTTTCTCAGTTAAGGAGCTTCCGTTCTTTACACTCTGGAAGAACACGGCTGCTGAAGAAGATGGGTATGTTGTCGGATTGGAGCCGGGCACCAGCTTCCCAAATACAAGGCGCTTTGAAAGAGAACAGGGTAGGGTGATCAAGCTTAAGCCAGGAGAAAAATATTGTGTGCAATTAAATATATCGGTTTTTCTTGGTAGAGAAGAAGTTGAGGAAGCAATTAATCGAATTGAGAGAATTAGAGGAGACTATAAACCAGTAATCCACAAGGAGCCTATCAAAGAGTTTTCACAACTTGCATAGTCAAAATTTTTAGATAATTATTTTTATTCTTAGATAGCTTAAGGCTCTTCAGATACTTGAAGATAAAAAAGGGAATTCGGAGAAATAGTTTTTATAATGTCTCAAGTGATTAAACTCAAATTTTATTATTTAAATTTTGTATTGAAATTTATACCATTCTTCTGTAAATAGTAGCGTTTATAGCTGTGGTTTTTAGACTTAAAAAGCAAAAAGGGTTTCTAGTGCGCATTCACCTATCTATTAGGCATGTATATTCATTAATATTCTGAGCGTAATAACAAGTTTAAACTTCTAATTAAGTTAGCCATTTATCTAGCGATTAAATGGTGAAGCTTATGTCATCAAAGTTTACTAAGAAATGGGAAGAGGGAGAACTAAAAGGACTTAAAGCTGCAATAAAACCCTCCGAGCCTCTCAGAACCAAAATTGAATTAGCCATCAGGCGGGTTGAAGCCCAAGTGCAATATTTGGAGGGGGCATTAAACCGCTTAAGTGAGAGAGACAAGTATCTCTTTTCTAAGATAGTTGAGGCCTATTCTAGACATCAAATGAAGCGAGCCCGGGTTCTAGCCAGTGAACTTGCAGAGTTAAGGAAAATGGCTAACTTTATGATGAACGCTCAGCTAGCTCTAGAAAGAGTTGCATTACGGCTGAAAACTGTGACGCAGCTTGGCAATGTTGTGGCAACCTTAGCCCCTGCCACACAGGTTCTGCAGAGTGTTAGATCTGGGATAAGTGGTTTGCTGCCTAATGCGGAAAGAGAGCTTGGGCAAATTGGAACGATGCTAAACGACTTGATTATTGAAGCCGGCGAAGTTGCAGGTGTAACCCCTGACTTTGAGGTTGCTGGCGACGATGCGCAGAGAATTCTTGATGAAGCGGCTTTAGTGGCTGAGCAGAGAATGAAGGAGAGGTTCCCTGAGCTTCCGTCATTAAAGGCTATGGAATCAAGTGAAGACTCTGGTTCCTCAGAATACTCGGAGTAGTGTATGTGGAGGAGTAGTTATTGGCAGCTAGCACTTTTCCAAACTTGGTTGGAAAAACCTTAAAAGATGAAGATGGTAGGGAAATTGGTAAAATAGTATCTTTTATAGTAGATCCCTCAGGTGAAGCCAAAGAAGTTTTGGTTGAAATTAAAAGCGGAGAAATCATTAGGCATCCGGTTGAAAGGCTAAAAATTAATCAAGAAGAGGTTTTTCTACTCTCAGATATCGAGAGACGTGCCAGGAAAATCTGTGAGAGCTTCCCAATTTTACTGAAGAAACATGAGATACTTGATTCCCTATTTAAGAATAAGGAGATTATGCCTGAAATCTATGAGAGTTTAAGCGCTGGATTTAATAAGTCTCTTGATGAATTAAGATTTGAGGCTAAGAGTCTTTTAAGCGATATAGAACAGCAGATTCAGATTCAAGAGAACTTTATCAAAACCCTTCATTTCGCTAGAACCTTCCTAGAAATAGAACATGGAATAGGTAATGTGAAAGATGATGTTTTCCGTCAGTCCCTACTGTCTATTCTCAGAGAAATAAAACGTGCCTCCTATAGGAAAATGAATCTATTGAAAATAAAAGATAAGGTTTCCAGCATAGCCTTCCAAGGGGGTGAAGAAAAAGTTTCCCCGAAAGAACCAAGTTTGGTGATGAAAGATTACGCTGATAACAAGAGATCGGTGATAAATGTTCACATAACTAACGAGGAATAGATGAATTTACTCTCTTCATAAAATTTCCTTTCGGAGGACTCTCTCATGATAAAAGAAGTATTTGGAAGATTGAGAAGACCGTTAGGTGAAGTTCTTCTAGATGCGATTAGGGAGCTGGGAAAATGTTATTCTAGGCTTGAACTAGCCTTTGTAAAGCTCTCTAAAAGAGAAAAAAAGCTATTTGAAGAGTGCACTCTATATTTGCGTAGAGGGCAAAAGAATAAGGCAATAGTGTATGCCAATGAAATTGCTGAAATAAGAAAGCTTATGTCGATTGTTGAATCCGTTCAGCTATCCGTCGAGAAGGCAATCCTAAGACTTGAGACATTTAAGACTGTAACGCCGACCCTAGAAAACATTAGAGGAGTCTTCGGCGACGTTAAAGGCGCTCTTGCAGAAGTTGCTAAAATAATGCCCTCTCTAACACCTGAGCTAAACAACCTAGTCAACTCAATAAATGAGCTAATGATGACCACGGAGATAACTATAACTCCGCCTGAACCAGTCGTTGTTAAGGATGAAGCTACTGAAGCGATAATGAAGGAAGCTGCTGACTTCCTTAAGCGGGAGATTGAAAGGAAGATTCCTGAGCCACCTAAAGAAATCTATGCTTCTGAGCCCTCTGGAGCCGTGGCGATTAAACCCCGTATAGCTTTAACCGTTTATGGCTCAGAGGTCTATGTGGGCGAGGACGGCTCTGTGATTAATGAGAAAGGTGGTTGCGTGAGCGTATTAGACGAAGAGCTGGTCTTAGATTACATTGAGAGGAACAATGGTGAAATGAACATTTCTAAATGTGCTAAAGAATTAAATGTGTCCCCAACCAAGGTTATGGAAATCCTTGATTCTTTAAGTAGGAAAGGGAAGATAAGAATTGAATAGGTGTATAGGAAGATATGAG
>CAYSKG010000039.1:0-1212 GCA_964431725.1 uncultured Candidatus Bathyarchaeia archaeon
TCTAGAGAATCTAACCGCAAATCCTTTTTATATTTGCAGAAAGAAGGATTTACGTTTCTCCCTCAGCAACGCATATTTATTGCAAGGCATATAATATTTTTCTTTGTAAAGCATCGGGATGAGTGATTAATATGGTGGAAGTTATAGTTGACACCGATATAGGTGATGATATTGATGATGCATTCGCGCTCGCCCTAGCCCTCCGCTCACCTGAACTTGAGGTTAAAGCTGTCACAACCGTTTACGGCGACGTGTATAAGCGGGGTATGCTAGTAAGTCGACTACTCTCCGCAATGGAAAGAGAAGACATACCGGTCGCGCTTGGATGCCCAACACCCCTGTTAGGTAAGGCGCCAACTAAGGAACCCATATACTTCAAGGCTCTTGAAAATAATTATGTGGGGCGTAATATAGCCAACGTGGACGCCGTCAGCCTAATGGAGAAGCTAATAGAAGACGGTGTTACAACAATCGTGACTTTGGGACCAATGACTAATATGGCTCTATTACTCCTTAAAAGAGCTGATCTAGCTCCTAAACTTAGGATCATCGTTATGGGTGGGGCATGGTCGATGAAACTCGCTGAGTACAATGTTCATTGCGACCCGGAAGCGGCGCATGTTGTTCTTGAATCGCAGAGTGAGAAGCTTATTGTTGGTTTAGATGTAACGCTCAGATGCGTTATGAGCGATGAGATGCTGGAAAAATTGAAGCATGGAAGCAGTCAATATCATAGGGTGCTCACCCGTTATTTAGATGAGTGGATGAAAGCCACTGGACGCAGACCGATTCTTCATGATCCATTAGCCGTAGCTGCATCCTTTAACCCAGACCTATTAGACTGGGAGCAAATGAACCTTAAGGTTGAATTGAAAGGCGAATATACTAGGGGCTATTTAATTAGATTAAACGGGAAAAAACCAAATTGTAAGATGGCTGTAAATGTTAGGGAAAAAGACTTTCTGAAGCTCTTCGGGGAGAGGGTAGCTGGTAGCCGATAAATGAAAACTAAAAATACTTGATTTTTGTGAGGGCGACTTTTATATTATTGTTTAACGTTGTTATCATGGCATGGCGTTGACACGTGTCAAAAACTAATTTTGATAAAACTAAAATCGAAGCCCTAAAAGATCTTAGAGAGCCTACATAAAGGAGAATCCCTAGAAGATTTAAAACGAAGATTCAAAGATGTTCTTGAATCCATTTCTCCCC
>CAYSKG010000039.1:1312-12218 GCA_964431725.1 uncultured Candidatus Bathyarchaeia archaeon
TCCCTAGAAGATTTAAAACGAAGATTCAAAGATGTTCTTGAATCCATTTCTCCCCTGAAATCCATAGGGTGGCATTTTACGCACTGGGCGAAAAATACATGTGTAAGTACCACATGAAAATAGATCCAACAATAAATCCAAACGAATGGCCCGTATGCTCCACTTTGTTTCGGACAATGCTAACTGAAGCCACTACCTAATTTGATTACGGCTAAATTATACAAAGCATACGCTGGGAGAACGTGAAATATAAATTGGGAAGCTTAGATTATTGAAGTAGCTATTAGATTTAGAATTTCAGCGATTTTACTTGCTCAGCATTTCCAAATATTCTCTGAGCTTATTGAAGAGGTCTCTCGCCTTGACTTCCTCAGCGCTTTCAGGAAGCATGAATTGATATTTACCCTGCCCTAGGTCTCTAAGCACAAAGTATTTTTTGCCACGCTCAAAATAGATGTATTCTCTACCCAGCTCAATACTCCAGCTACCCACTTCTTTACTCATAGTGAATCACCTCCATCATAGTAGAAAAGCCAATAATTAAAGGTTTAGAAGATTTCAGCCAACCGATAAATGCTCTTCCAAACCATCCCTATGCCGACAAGAGACCTTCTTCTTTATGAAGAATTCTACTTAAATATTTGCGAGTAAATATTCTATTGACTGAGGACTGAGTAGATTGAGCTTAAAGGAAAAGTTTCTCAATCTATTGGAACAAGACAAGGAATTCCGCTATGCAGTCGCCGGATTTCTAGGCTTTAAGGAGATACTTAGGAGGCTTGATAGGCATGAGGATGAGCTTGTTAAACTTAGGGAAGACATGAATAAACTTAGAGAGGACATGAATGCTGGTTTTAGGAGACATGATGAGGAATTAGCTAGGCTCAGAGAAGACATGAACAAGCTTAGGGAAGACATGATTGAAGGGTTTAGGAGACATGATGAGGAAATTAGAAAACTTAGGGAAGACATGATAGCGGGCTTTAGAAGATACGATGAAGAGATTAGAAAACTTAGAGAGGACATGAACAGAGGTTTCATGCTTGTTGAGAGACATATTTCAGCTTTAGGAGCCAGATGGGGAATTATGAGTGAAGAAGCATTCAGGGAGGGGCTTAAGGGGTTATTGGAGGAGGAGCTCGACTTAAGGGTTGAACGTTGGTCATGCTTTGATGAAGAGGGGTTAGTCTTCGGCTATCCAAGCCTCGTGGAGGTTGATGTCGCCGTGCATAACGGAAAAGTAATTTTGGTTGAAATTAAATCTCATGTTAGAGCCTCAGACGTCGCTCTTTTTAAGAGAAAGAGCGATCTATATCGGAAGAAGACTGGTAAAACTCCTGCGAGAAAACTCATCATAACGCCTTACGTTGAGAAGGAGGCTCTTGAAGCAGCGAAAGCCTTAAACATAGAAGTATACACGAAAGTTTAAGCCGGATTCAAGTGGAGACCTAGAAACTTCAAATTAGACTTTATAGACTCAGACAGATCTCATTTGCTAAAATTTATCTTTATTATTTTATAATGTGTTGATGTATTTAGGAGATTTTATTATTGCATTAGAGGAGGATTTTAGGTTTGATTAACTCTGCTCAGGATGATAGGATGGTTTGGTGGCGTGAAGCAAGGTTCGGCATGTTCATTCATTGGGGGCTATATGCTATTCCAGCAGGCTTATGGAAGGGTAGATGCGTACCCGGCTTAGGCGAGTGGATAATGCATAAAGCTAGAATACCCGTGAAGGAATATGAAAGACTAGCTGAAAGATTTAATCCAGTTAAATTCAACGCTAGAGAATGGGCTCGCATAGCTAAGGAAGCCGGCATGAAATACATGGTTGTAACCGCTAAGCATCATGACGGCTTCTGCATGTTTGACACCAAATATACTGATTACAATATTGTTAGGGCGACACCATTCAAAAGGGATCCGCTCAAGGAGCTTGCGGAAGCATGTAGGAAAGAGGGCATAAAATTCGGATTCTACTACTCCCAAACACTTGACTGGCATCATCCAGACGGCATGGGCAACGACTGGGACTACAACCTATCCAAGCAAAACTTCACAAAGTATCTTAGGGAGTACGTTAAACCACAGCTTGAAGAACTCCTAACAAACTATGGTCCAATAGCCCTCATATGGTTTGATATAACCACGCCTACACCAGAACTTGCACGTGAACTCAGAGACTTCGTCCGCAGGCTATCTCCGGACACTATTATAAGCGGGCGGATAGGTGGAAGCTTAAGGATCTCCGGTACGCCATCTAGGGGTTTAGGAGATTACATAACGATGGGTGACAATCAGATACCTGAAGCCAAAATAGAGGATGATTGGGAGGTTCCGATGACCCTCAATGATACATGGGGCTTTAAGAGCTATGACCACAATTGGAAGTCTCCGGGCAAAGTTATACAGATGCTTGTGGACATTGTGAGTAAGGGCGGAAACCTATTACTTAATGTGGGACCGACAGCTGAGGGTGAAATACCTAAGCCATCCGTAGACATACTTTTGGAAGTTGGAAAATGGCTTAAGGCAAACGGCGAAAGCATATATGGCGCTGGAGCTGCACCATTCAACACACCTTCAGATGCACCCTATAGATGCACATACAAGCCTAGAAAACTTTACATTCACATATTAGGGTGGCCTTGGGATGGGAAACTAAGAATATTCTGTGTTAAAAATAGGATCAAACCTGAAAAAATATTCTTCCTAACGGATCCTTCGTATGGAGAGTTGGCATGTAGGTGGGATGGGGATGATCTAGTGATTCAGGTGCCTGAAAAACCCTTAGACCCTATTGACACGGTTGTTGTGCTCGAAGAATCCGCATAAACCTTTCATTTTTATCTAAAAAATTATTTTAAATTCAGATTGATGCTTTTTGGGAGAAAGATTGTAGAGAAGATGGTTGACGCTATACAAAAGCTCATTTATGGGGTTTCATTAATTAGTTGGGTGAGATTCACCAGCTTACGTGATATGCGTCTCACTGAAAGACTTTGATTTAGGGGTTATGGTGGTGATTAGAGAGTAATACTAGTAGCCAGTCAACGAAAAAAGTAGGATGAGAAGATTCCACATTAAATTTTTCTCCTCTTTAAAAGATCTCTACAAACTTTTGGTTACTGCAGACGACTATTTGAAGTTTTTCCTTAAATATTTCATAGTCATCATAAGTAAGAATCGGATCTTTTACGAGCAGTCTATAAAAATTGGATAAATATGGAAATTGTGAGGGATCTTATAAGAGCTATGAAAAATCGCTTAGAAAAAATTTGATAATTGAAATTCAAAAATAAATTATTTTCTGAATCATTTTGTGAAAGGTTTAGATATTACTTGTTTTGACGAAAATTTAATAATAACCCGATGACTTACGCCTTTTCGGGGCGGTTATAATGAAGAGGGTTTATTGGATTCCATTCTCTCATCTGGATCTAGGATTTTATGGGACAAGACAGGAGGCGCTTTCCAGAGGAAACAGCATTATCAGCCACGCGATGGAAATGGCCCGTAAAGAGAAGGATTTCCGCTTCTTAATAGAGACTGTGAATTTCCTAGAAAACTTTGTTAAAGCCCACCCTGATAAAGTAAAGAATCTCCGCGAGCTTGTTAAGGCTGGAAAGATTGAATTGCTACCGGAGTGGTCGGGCATCTTTCAAAGCTGTATGGATGGCGAGGTTATGGTTCGAAATATCTTATACTCAAAGATTTATCTTGAAGAAAAATTCGGCGTGAACCCTCCTTCAATTCAATTTACTGACATCGGGGAGCTCACGCCTCAAATTCCTCAGATCCTGAGAGGTTTAGAAGTTTATTATTGTGTGAATAGTCGAGATGGACCTGAGAAAATACCTCTATATTGGATGGAGGGGTTGGATGGTTCACGTGTACTTGTTCTTAACCTTATCTTTTATGGCTATGTGGGGGCGATGGCGTTTACAAAATTTGGTCTTAGAATGGATCCGAAGTTTCTTAGAGAATCAAAGTTTGAAGAGGTTGTTAAATGGTTATCTCTGTTTTACCCCGTTTCCATAGGAATGTATTATGGGATAGATGGTTATGTTCCTGAAAAGAATATATGCGAGTTGGCTCGTCAATGGAATGCCCAATCTCAAATAAAGATTTATTTCACTACATTAACCGAATATTTTAACCTAATAAAAAAAGAGAAGGGTTGGAGCAAGATTCCAGTTCTCAAGGGAGAACTCAGAGGGGTTTGGGTTGGTGGAACAGGCACCTCCCCCTCAGCAGTAAAAGACACTGAAACCGTAAGCACTCTTCTTAGCGCTGAAAAATTTGCGACGATAGCCTATCTTCTAGGCAAACTTGAGGATCCCTCAAGAAAAATTCGGGAAATCTGGATTCGCATATTAAATGCTTTTGATCATAATGGGGATCCGGAAGGCAAAATAGATAGGCAATTTGCCTACATAGAAGCCAGACATCTTTTGAAGGAATCTTTAGTTTCTATAGCTGAGGATGTGAGGGTTCCGAGGGGAGAGAATGTTGTTCCGATAGCTGTTTTTAATCCGCTCTCTTGGAAACGAAGCGGGATAGTCTCGCTTCATTATTCGCAATACTCTCAGCGTTGGGAGATGCCTTTCTGTAACTCAGAGTTTGTTAATAAGTCATTGGGGGTAGATTTGGGATTTGAACATGAAAACCTGGAGATCACGGATTCCGCGGGGAACATTGTGCCCTACGAGGTTACGAATATTGACAGATTCCTTGTCCCTAATGGAATATTAACTTTTGAGGCTAAAGATGTGCCGCCCATAGGATATAAAACATATTACATCCGCTTCAAGGAAAAGGCTCCAGCTATGAAATCTGATTTAAGCTTCACGGATGAAGATAACTTTCTCATCGCCGAAAATAGCAGAATCAAATTGAAAATAGATAAAACTTCAGGATCAATATCTATAGAGAATCTAAAGGCTAATAAAACCATTGTGAAGGATGCTCAGCTGATCCTTTACAGGCTGACTGAGAAGGGTGTCTGGATAAAGGAAGTGGACTTTAATAAGTATTACAGATTAATGGTGAAAAACGTTAAGTTAGAGAGAAAGGGTCCAGTAAAGCTTGAGATAAAGATTTTAGGGAGACTTTCAGGGGCTGAGGTTCAGGTAACCGTCACCCTCTACCGCGAAAATAACGCGGTGGATATAACTATTAAAACGGATAACAACTTTAAGGAGAAGGGTTTTCTCGTTTTTGATGTGCCAACAACTCTCTCAAATCCTAGAATTGATTACGGTGTGCCTTATGGCACAAACAGTTGGGATAACTATGTTAGTGGATGTAAACCGGATGAGGAGACCCCGGTTTCTCTCTGGGAATCGATGCGAAACATGGAGAAATTCCTTGTTCTTTCAGATAAATCTAACAGCGTAATTATCGCCAGCTATGGAAAGGGGTTCAGAAAGGAAGAGAAGGGAGTCTCCTTAACCCTCTCCTTTGTGGGTGAAGGATCTAAAGGGGAAGAGCTTCTCTTTAAGCATCGTCTTCTTGTTGGAGAAAAAGATGAAGCAAAAAAAGCTTATAAGATAGGTTGGGAATTTACAAGCCCCCTAATTCCTATAGGGGTTTATGACGCGGCGACGGAGAAGAAGCTCCCTCCCGAATATAGCTTCTGCGCGCCATTCTCAGACAATATCGTGGTTTCAGTCATTAAGAAGGCGGAAAGAAGCGATCACGTTATCATTAGATACTATGAGGCGGAAGGAAGGAAAGCTGCATCAGAGATTAAATTTATGGGAAAACTTGGTAAAGAATTTGTTAACATGCTGGAGCGCCCACTCAAAGAGGAGGAAGTGAACGATGTTCTTCGACCATTCGAAATAAGAACTGTTAGATTTCCAGTTCATCTCCTCCAAGATGGAAACCCATCGACGGCGAGGTAACGCGGCTAAGAGAATTCGACGAAAATCTTGTCTCAAACAAGCAATAGCCTAAATTTAGCTTTGAGCAGTGGTTTTTATCATCTAAAGAAAGAGGGGGATGCTCTCTTTGGTTAATCCTTTTAGTATGGATGCTCTGTTAAATGTTTTTCATTATCCTCCGCTATTCGCTGAATGAGTTTCCTTGACATTTCATCTAGGCCATACTGTCTATAGTTGAGCCTCAAATCATACCTTTCCCTAGGGTTGACCTAAACAGGCCTTAGGCTGGTACTTCGGAGAATAATGGATTGAGGATCAGAAGGCTACGATGCTTGCGGGCATATTAGCTGGTGAGGGGCTTATAGTTGCTTTTAGCGCAGCTGTAGCCATGATCTTCAAGGCTGTATGGGTTAAACCCTTTTAAAGGGCATGACATGAAACATAAAAAATCTCGCTCTATTTACTGATTGTTTTAAGCGCTTCCTTCATTATCTTATTTATCTCATTCTCGACCTCCTTATCTAGGGCTTCCAGCTCATGCTTCTCCAAGATTTTTTGTTTTTCCTCCCTTGCTTTCGTTAGGAGATCTTTTGAGTTTTTGGAGAACCATTTTTCCCATCCCTCCCTATTAAGTAGCTTGGGGAACCATTGTTCTCTTCTCATATGCCTTAGGGTATGCCATGTTTCAGTGAAGCTTCCCTTCTCGCATCTTTCTTTTATGAGATCAAATGCTAAAGTTTCCTCATCAACTTTAAATCCTCTCATCACCCTTTTAACATAACCAGCTATCTCATTATCTATTATTAGCTGTTCAAATGAAGCTCCCTGATCCGCACCAGCTATTCCTAGATGACCAAACATTTCTGCACCAGCTAAGGCAGATATCAACATTGAAGCCCCCTTTTCTAGACCTGCCTGCGCATCTGGAACATTAGAGTCCGTGAGCCCCGTATTTACATGCACTGAAAAACCATAGAACCTCCCGATCTGAACCATTGCAACCGCCATTAAAGCCTGCTCAGGAGAACCAAATGAAATATTTAGGTTCCTCATATCAGCTATGTGCGGTATACCGCCATACTCAACTGGAAGCCCCGGAGAGAGAAATTGAGCTATCGTTATGCCCGCAAGGATCTCCGCATTCTCTAAGGAGAGGGTTCCCGCCAGAGTTACTGGTCCAGACAGCCCCGCCATAACCATTGGTCCAAAAGTTACTGGCAAGCCTTTCTTACAGAAAAGCCTAAGTATTTCTAGGGATTCATACCTGAATTTAAGCGGACTTACAGGTTCACAAAAATACCATATCATCGGTTTTTTCCTATGCTCTTCCTCATCTCCAGAAAGTGTTTCAAATAGCTTTAGGATGTAAGGCACCTCCTTTGGATGCTCGATCCATGAAAAAACAACTTTGGAGCTATTCTTAATGAGCTCAGAATATACGTAAACGCTTCTCCCCGGAACCGATATTCCCTCAGGTATCACCATGGCTCCAACTATATTTATGTTCTCCAGAGCATCGCCTAGGATTATTGCATCATGCAGATCCCTTTCTGTAGGTTTCCTCCTTTCTTTACGGATAGGATCAACTATGTATAGCTGACCTCCACTTGATAGAAAGCGGAGGTCTCCATTTCCGATTTTAAGGTTATTTTTTGGATTTCTAGCGTAGATGCAATATTTCTTTCTACTTTTTTGGATAGCTTCTTTAACTATTTCTTCGCTTAAGAGTAAACGATTATTGCTAGTTTCTTCAATCCCCTTCTTCTTTAGCTCCTCGCGGATTTCAGTATGATTTACCTGAACCCCTACCTCAGCTAATATTTTCAGGGATGAAGCATGTATCTTTTCAATTTCACTTTTGTCCAGCAACCCTAAGTTCCAAAGAGTCAATCTTTAGTCTCCCAAACAACACATCTTATGCTTTTCGCTTAAATTGCGGTAATAAAGGTGCATGCACCTCAATAAGCTCACCAAGTGTAGCTTTCGCCTCATCTAGATTTTGAACCACCGGATCGAGTAGAAGAGCCTGAAGAGCCTTTTCATATGAGCCTTCAAAGGCAGCTTCAACTGAGAGTTCTTGGATTGCCCCTTGAATGCTACATAGGTTGGCGATTGCTTTGGGCAAAGATCCTACTCCCACACCATGGATTCCACTCTTATCTATGATTGCTGGAACTTCAACAATTATGTTCTGCGGAAGATTGTTGATGTATCCATTATTGAGCATGTTTACAGCATATTCGAAATATCTTTTATTCTCTACTATTGCACTTATCACCTTGGTTGCCATGCCCCTTGTTTTCCAATACCAGCCCATATCAGCAAGGGAGTCTATGGGATATGTTCCTTCAGCAATGGAAAGCACAGTCTTTTGAACTCTCTCACACCATTCATCCACCAGCTTTATCCAATTCATCCCCCTAACCTCCTCAGGAACCTTCTCCCACGCGTATCCTACATATTCACCGCAGTGATTATCGCTTGGAGACGGATAGAGACCGAAAATACGGTAGAGTTCGCGGCATAAAGGCTCAAAATCCGGGTTTTCTCTAAGTTTTTCATCCAATATTGGGTATACGTCAGTTCCATCTCTGAATCTAAGGTCAAGAAGCCATGTGAAGTGGTTTAATCCAGCTGCGAAAGGCTCAAAATCTTCAATTTTAACTTGAAAAAGTCGAGAAAAGGATTCAAGCCGTTCATAAATGCCATGGCAAAGACCGAAGGCTTTAAGCTTCGTGTATCTGTTTATGGCTAGGGTCACCCTCGCCTCCGGATTTGTGTAATTTAGAACTAAAGCATCTCTGCAGTAATCTTCAATATCCCGGCATATATCTAATATTAAAGGAACAACCCGAAGCGTGTGGGATAATCCCCCTGGGCCCCCGCACTCCCCGATAACCTGTTTGATACCATGTTTAAATGGAATTTGAAAGTCAATCTTCCAACGCTCCGTCTTCTCCTTCTCCGCTGATATTATTACAAACTCTGAACCGTCTAGAACATCTTTAGCTCTAGTTGACTTTTCAATTTTTAATTTAGAATTGAAATGACTGTTTAACCTATCAGCTACCTTCTTCATTAGGTTTAACCTGTCTTTGTTGATGTCGATTAGAGCTATGGTGCTTCCATGAAGTTCAGGTGAACGGGCAATGTCATATAGAGTTTTAAGGCCAAAGGATGCGCTTCCAGCACCAATCATAGAAATTTTTGTAACCATAAGCACCATTCTCCTTCATATCTAGTTAAAAATGGAATTAAAAATTTTTTATAAGACGCTTATTTAGGAAGAGCTGAGGAAATAAAGGAGTATTTTTGGCGGAAGAATACATTTTTCCTCTAAATCATAAAAATTTCGAAAAGCTTATTACGTCTCCGCCTTTCGATTACCATACAGAGGTGGTTATTTGCCTCCAAATCAATTAACGGGAGAAAAAGCCCAAACCATACAAAAACCAAGCGATTTACTGTGCGAATACATGGAGAATCCTATCGGGATCGACGTAACTCGACCTAGGTTTTCTTGGAAACTGAATCATAGTGAACGCGGCCGCATACAGCATGCATACCAAATATTGGTGGCCAGTTCACGAGAAAAGCTTAACGAAAATATAGGTGACATGTGGGATAGCGGTAAGGTTATCTCAAGAAAATCTGTAAACATAGAGTACAATGGGAAACCATTGGAAAGCCGAAAAACATACTACTGGAAGGTTCGCTGGTGGGATGACAAGGATCAAGTGAGCCCCTTCAGCGACGTAGCCACCTTCGAGATGGGCCTATTAAATCCGGAAGATTGGAAGGCTAAATGGATTGGAGGAAACGATCTTCTCCGTAAGTCATTCAGAATAGAGGGTGAAGTTAAACGGGCACGGGCGTATATTTCTGGATTGGGATGGTATGAGTTAAGGATAAACGGGAAGAGAGTTGGTGACCGTCAGCTTGATCCCGGAATAACCGATTATGAGAAGATAGTTCTATACTCCACCTACGACGTAACCAGCTACCTGAGAAAAGGTGAAAACGTTGTTGGAATAATGCTCGGTAGAGGAAGATACTGTAAGCACTACAATTCGCCTCCTAAAGCCATCTTACAAATAAACATAGTTCTAGCCGATGAAAGCGAAAAAACAATTGTAACTGATGAAAGCTGGAAGGTTTCGAAGGGTCCAATAGTGGAGAATGATATTTACGACGGAGAGGTCTATGACGCTAGACTAGAGAAAGAAGGCTGGGACTGCCCAGGATACGATGATTCATCCTGGGAAAATGCGAACCTAATGGAGCCTCCGGGCGGAAAAATGATTTCACAAGCAACGTTCCCGCCGATACGGGCCGTTAGAACCCTCACAGCCCTAAATATAAGCAACCCTAAGCCCGGCGTATATGTTTTCGATTTCGGCCAGAACTTCACGGGTTGGGTTAGGCTGACCGTTAGCGGTCCAAGGGGAACAAAGGTTAGGCTCAGATACGCAGAATTACTTAATCCAGACGGGACAATAAATACGGCGCCCAACAGAGCAGCAAAGGCAACAGACATTTACATTCTTAAGGGAAAGGGAGTTGAAGTTTATGAGCCGAGATTCACTTACCATGGGTTCCGCTATGTTGAGGTCACAGGGCTTCCACACACGCCTTCCATCGATACTCTTCAGGGAATAGTTGTTCATACCGATGTTAAGCAGAAGGGGTCATTTCTCTGCTCAAACCAGCTAATTAACAGCATTCATAGGCTTGTCATTTGGTCGCAGCTAAGCAATCTGATGAGCATACCAACCGATTGCCCCCAGCGGGATGAAAGGCTAGGATGGATGGGTGACGCCCAGCTAAGCTCAGAGGAAGCCAACTATAACTTTGATATGGCAGCCTTCTACACGAAGTGGCTACGCGACATTAGAGCTGCACAAAAGGAAGATGGAAGCGTACCTGACCTCGTTCCCGTTCATTGGCCCTTTTCATTCTTCTTAGACCCCTATCCAGCTGATCCCGCTTGGGGAACAGCATGCATCACCATCCCA
>CAYSKG010000040.1:0-8354 GCA_964431725.1 uncultured Candidatus Bathyarchaeia archaeon
ATTAGGTATATTATTTTTTGAATAGGGGTTTATGGATTTGAGGCTTCAGTTTTCGCCCTTCTCACGTACTCAGCATAGCGATAACAGTACCGGTCACGTTTATGTAGGTTGAGGTAATGCTTAGCTTCTATTCCTTTTTAGGCATTTTGCGGAGATATTTATCGCTTCTCAGTAAATTTATAAAATTACGGAAGAATAATATTTCCAGGAAGAAGAGCTATAATGATGTATAGGAGATCTTTTTCCGCTTTAATGCTAATGTTATTATTAATTGATGTTTCCATCATACTAGCATTTGATGTAAAGCCTGCTAAGAGCATATGGACTGGAATAGTCTACATTCAGGTTGATGGAAGTATAGATCCTCCAGATGCACCGATAATAACTTGGGATAAAGTAACCTATACCATGACTGATGAGATTCGCGGTTTAATTCGCATTCATCGGAATAATGTGGTTTTAGATGGGAATGGGCATGGGCTTTTGGGTAATGGAAGTGATTATGGAATTTACTTGGATGCTATGAGTAACGTAACTATCAGAAATTTAGAAATTAGAGGTTTTCTTACGGGAATCGGCATTTACTATTCCTCTCAGATCACCCTAATAAATAATCGAATAGTTAATAATGGTGATGGAATCTACCTGGAATATTCCTCCCACAATACGCTGATCGGCAACCAAGTGTCAAATAATAATTATACGGGGATATTTCTCAGGGACTCCTCGAAAAACATTATGAAAGATAACAGAATGGAAAATAATCGAGCTAACTTTGGAGTTGACGGCTATTACCTAGAAAATGACATAGATTCTTCTAATACGGTTAATGGGAAACCAATCTACTATTGGATAAATCAGTCGGATAGAGCTGTTCCATTAAACGCGGGCTATGTGGCCCTGATAAACTGTACTGGGATAACCGTGAAATATCTGGAGATTTCCAATAATAGTCAAGGAATAGTTTTAATAAACACAAGAAACTCGGTGATAACTAAGAATAAAATACTAAATGCTTCTTGCGGAATACGCCTATACAGGTCTTCATTCAATATAATATCCGAAAATATTTTTGACTCAAACCATTGGGGAGCTATGTTCAAGTATTCAGAAAACAACACCATATCAGAAAATGTTCTGAAGAACCTTAACGGCATACATCTCATTGAAGCCTCAAACAACACTTTTTACCATAACATCTTCAATAACAACATGAGCCAAAAAGTCTATGGGCAAGTCTATAGTTTTGCCTCCACAAACATATGGGATAAAGGATATCCTCTAGGGGGAAACTATTGGAACGACTACTCCGGTGTAGATGAAAATAGAGGGGTCAACCAGAATATAGCGGGAAGCGATGGAATAGGTGATTCACCATACATTGTTAGAAGCCCAAACAACATAGACAGGTATCCATTGATGACTCCGCCGAGAGACTCAGATGGAGACGGACTATGGGATGAATGGGAAACAAGGGGGATAGATTTTGATAGGGATGGAATAGTCGATCTAACGCTTCCAGGAGCTAATCCCCAATATAAAGACCTATATATTGAAATAGATTATATGGGTTCGGATGGAACCCATGATCATAGACCTGACCCTGATGCCTTAAATGATGTGATAGCGGCTTTTAGGAATGCTCCAGTTCAGAATCCAAATGGAACACGGGGAATAGCCCTTCACATAGAAGTGGATGAAGAGATACCTCATCAAGATGTTATACATGTGTGGAGTGATTTTGACGCAGTTAAAAGAAATCATTTTGGAACAGCTGCTCAAAGAGCGGATCCAAACAGCGCGAACATACTTGAAGCTAAAAGACTTGCGTATCGCTACTGTCTTTTCATTCATCAATATGCCCTCTGGAATGGCACTCACTGGGTGACAACAACATCCTCTGGAATAGCTGAGCTTCCCGGAAACGATTTTATAGTTTCCTTAGGAGCCTTCACAAATCATAGAGGAACACGCGATGAGCAGGCTGGAACATTCATGCATGAACTAGGTCACACGCTTGGTCTAAGGCATGGGGGCGGGGATAACATAAACGGGAAACCGAACTATTTGAGCATAATGAGCTACACACGCCAATTCAGTAATTTTATTCCAAATCGGAGGTTAGACTATTCACGAGAGGAGCTTCCAACCCTAGACGAAAACAGCTTAAATGAGAGTTTAGGGATAAGTGGACCAGCCGGTGAAACCACAGTTTTCGGAATAATTGATCCATTAACCGGAAATTGCCGCATACGCAGGGTGGCGGCAAACGGTCCAATAGACTGGAACATGGACGGCGACACATCTGACAGCAACCTAACACTAAGCGTAAACTACTATTGGGAGCTGCATCCAACCTTAGGCTGGATAGGATTTGGAGATAGGGAACAAACTCTGCTTCAGGGCTATAATGATTGGGCTAACCTACAATATTGCTTTAGACATACCGCTGAATTTGCTGATGGAGTTCACCTTAATGTGGCGGATAACGAAATAACTTGGGAAACGGTTGAGCTTATGAGAGATTTAGCGGCTACTTACCTTCAACAGGGCAAGATCTACTTAGAGATTGTTGATTCAAAAGATATTTACAATGTAGGGGAGAATTTCACTGTGCAAGTTAAGGTAACTAACATTGAAGATTGCTACGGTGTTACTTTCAGCATATGGTGGAATGCAACCCTATTTAATGTGACTGCGCCGCCTACGCAGGGGAATTTCCTAGAGGGGACAGGCATACAGACTCTTTTCACGTATGAAGAAATTGATTACGCTCTCGGATTTATCAGAAACGTGAATTACACTAGGTTGGGGCATGTTTCCGGAGTTAACGTAATTGAACCTGACGAAGGCTTGGTGGCAACCATAGAGTTTACAGTTGTGGAGGCTCAGGTAAGCTACCCTCTAACTGGCGACATTAAATTAGTTGATACAGAAGCTAATCCTTCGGGATGGATTAGCTCTCCAGCTACAGGGCTGGTTGAATACGATTTTAGAGAGATGGTTTCATTAAGCCTAGAAGTGATCCCAGAATTTGTCTTCGGCCCATTATTATTGCTGTTTTTAATTTGTTTAACAATCACTATTTTAGTGGCTCAGAAGATGTGGAAACGAACAGTCGAGAGTAGGAAATAAATGTAGCCTTCGAGGATTGGAGGATTCGCAACGATTATATGTAATGGGGGTTTAAAGATGATGATAAATGACTCGTTAGGTGGAAGTCTTTCTTTTCTCTTGGCGATTACGCTTCATCAACATTTCTTCTTCAAATATCTTTAGCAACTCCTCTTTTTCTATTCCTAATTTGCTGGATAGGCCTCTCATCCATCTAATATATAATCTAAAGACATTGCACAGTATCTTAATTTTATCTTCTCTTGAGAGATTCTCCTCCTCAGCCAATAGAAGGGCAAACCATCTACCAGGATCCGAAAGCGTGTAGGTTTTAAGCCACACAGTTCTGCCGGAGACTTCAGCTTTCTCCATATGCTCATTCAATATCCCCATTTCTGTTAAAGTCTTTAAATGTTCAATGATGGTTTTATTTGAATAACCCAATTTCTCAATTAAATCTCTCTGATAGATTTTTTTATAAACGCCTTGCTCTAAAGCAAACTTTAAAATGTTAACTGGAACTGAAGAGCCGAACAGAGCCTTCAAAACTTCATGCTTTTTGCTTCTAGGCAAAAAAATCACGTAAGGATATAAACGTTTTTTCATCGGGTTCCCGCCAAAATAAAACTCTAGTTAAATCTGGATAAAATTATTGTGCCAGCTATTTTTAGGGTTTACGGCGAAAGGCTTATTAATGCTGTGTAGAAAATTACATTGGTTTTCAAAATGAAACACTTGAATTCGAAGAAAATTGCGCTTATGACCACTTTCGCCGCCCTATATTACATTATGTCTTATCTTCCAGGAGTGCCAGCCATAGGGATTCCGAATGTTAAAATACAGTTGGAAGCATGTATGGCTTCTGTTTTCGGGTTAATTCTCGGACCATATCTCGGAGCCTTAACTATTTTTTTAGGCGTACTAATTGCTTGGATTCTTCCGCCCGGAGGCATGGGTATAACTGAGCTTATTTTTCTTCCATCCCCAGTGATTAACGCTCTATCTGTCGGTTTAATTTATGAGGGGAAATGGAAGCAAACCTTCGCTATTTTGGCTTTATTAATAGTTGGCTTCTGGTTTTTACCGCCAACCCAACCTCTCGAACAAAACTTTATAGTGGGGATTGCGGCAACCTGGGATAAAATTCTGGCATTACTTCTGATTCCTCTATCCTTCCTTTTGATGAAGAGAATTTTGGGAAAAGAGGAAGACAAAATATTGATTGAAGAAGGAGGAAAATATGAGTGGATCATTATAATTTCCATAATCTCCGCCATACTAATAATGATCAATGCCTACATGATAGCTACTACAGAAAATATTATCAAATTTCAATATGAATTTCAAGGCGTCACTTACAAGATAACCTTCGGTAAAGATTTACGGGACCTCGTGGAGAACGTTTATGGGATATCATTCAAGGATTTTGTTAGATTTCCCTATGGATATTTATTTCTTCTATTAGGTATAGGTGTGCTGGTTGGTGCAATAATGCTTCATATTAAACCGGAACATAATATTTTGTGGGGAACCCTCATTTTAGCCTCATCCGGCATCTCCGCAATCATAGGCGGAGGATTCATCTTGGGTCTAATCTTAGGGATTTTAGGGGGATTATTAAGCGTTGTTAAAACAAAAATCTCTTCTCTAAAATTAAAAACATCAAACATGGAATTACTCATCTATTTTGTGCTATCCTATATTGGTAATCAAGCTGATAATGCTTGGGGAAACCTAATCTTTGCAACCCCAATGGTTTATGAGGGAATATATCGAATACCTCTAGAGTTCGTCAGATGGCTCTTTCTAGTCAGTCCATTTGCATACTTTGCCATAAGGCTAATTCAAGCTGCAATCGCATCGTTAGTCGCTTTACCCCTAATCGGTAACCTCAGGTCAGCAGGATTTGGAATTCTCTCACCACTCCAAAAGGGTGATTGGAGTTGAGAATTAAAAATTTGATTAAGCATATTGAGTATTCAGCGCAGCTAGCGGCGGTTTTAGAGGTCAGCGGTTGGCCTAAACCCGGTAATGTTCATAGAACTAGGGATCATGGTGACACTCGCTTTGAACACTTTCTAGCTGGTTCAATCGCCTTAGGTCCATCTGTTGAAGCTGCTGCTCTAAGGGGGATTATGGTTGCTAAAGGCAAAATAGATCCGTCAGAGGTTGGTGTCGGCAGACTTATAAAGAGAGCTGTTAAAGATTTTTCATTTTCGCATAGGGGAGGAAACACTCATCTAGGAGTTTGCTTACTTTTTATTCCTCTTTCAGTGGCGGCTGCTAAAACCTACATAGACGAGGGAGACCTTAAGACATTATCTTTAAGAGAGAATGTTTTGGACATTATGCGCTCAACAACTCCAGTTGACACCCTAAGAGTTTATGAGGCTATACGTATGGTTAGTTCTCCACGCGAGCTTGGTGAGGCTAAGGACGTAGGAGCCCCTGACCTATATGATAGGGATGCGAAAAGGAAGATTTTGAACTCTGGAATCACCCTCTTCGACGCTATGAAAGATGCTTCATCTTATGATACCGTCGCTAGAGAAATGGTAACAGGAATGGAAATATCTTTTGATATTGGATTTAGGGAAATTACTGAGACTTTTAAACGCACCAAAGACATAAATGCTGCAATAGTTCACTCCTTCCTAAGAATACTTTCAGAGTTCCCAGATACATTTATAGCTAGAAAGATAGGGCTTAAAAAAGAGAGTGACGTAAAAAAGGCTGTAGAAATCGGCATGAAAGAGATAATGTGGATCTCTAAGGCTGCCACGCGGATTCTTAGCTTGGGTGGACTAACCAGCGAAGAGGGACGATTAGCATTATGGGAACTGGATGAAAAACTGCAGAATCTAGGTGAAGATTATAGTCCGGGAACAACCGCTGACTTGACTGCATCATCCTTAATGATTGCCCTATTAATGGGGCTAAAGTTTTAGGCTATTAAATGTTGTTATGGTGTTCAAAGCTTGAATGTGAATCAACTAATCAAAGCTCGTGAGGGAGATTTTATTGAGACTTTTAGTGGATTAATCTTCGATGTTAAAGGACTCATCCATCCGCCGGATAGAGTTATAGCCTATCTAAGATATTTTGAGGATCCTCTAGGCGAGAGAATACGGGAGGGCAAGAGATATGTTAAGGTTTACTCCTTGAGCGATAGAGATAGGATTTTGAGAAATAAATATCCACACTACATTTACTATGATAAGGTATTCGGAGAATGGTTGGAAGGCGTTCCTAATAGACTCATTAAGAAACATTACAAACCCTCATGGAAGACCCTAGAACTCCTCAGGAAAGCGGATCTCAGTGAAATTGAACTTCAAGCGCTAAAACTTATTAAGACCCTTCATGATCACTCAGGGATTTCTCTGAAAAATCTTGGGATTTCAGGCTCAATTCTAGTCAGCCTATATACGCCTGAATCCGATATAGATGTTATAGTTTATGGCAGAAGGAACTGCCTGTCCGTACATGAGAGTCTGAAATTTCTTTTAAGCGATCAGGAGGAGGGTTTCTCGCCTTATGGACTTAATGACCTTAAAAGACTTTATGATTTCCGTTCAAAGGATACATGGATGCCCTTCGATAAATTCTGTGAAAGTGAGCGGAGAAAAGTATCTCAGGGAAAATTCTTGGGTAGAGATTTCTTTATAAGATTTATAGTTGATTGGAATGAAGTGAATGAAGCTTATGGCGATAGAATCTACAGACGTGCTGGATACATGAAGATTAAGGCTCAAATAGAAGATGATAGGGACTCAATTTTCACCCCCTCCAAATATGTAATCTCTAATGTTAGAATACTCGAGGGAGCAGGCGATATTCCGCCTCCAAAGGAGATAGTTTCCTTTAGGGGCAGATTCTGCGAGCAAGCTAGGAAAAACGAGTGGATCATAGCTCAGGGTAAAATCGAAAGAGTCATCATGAGGGATGGAAGCGAATATTATCGAATGATCTTAGGTGCTAAGCCATCAGACTTTATGATAATTGAAAAATCCTCATGAAAGAGGCTTTAGGTAATCCCTTCCTCGAGCCTCCTGAGAACCTATAAGAACACGATAATATTCTTCATTTCTTCTCTTGTCAATAACTTTCTCCAGTTTCCCGTAAACTATGATTTTTTCATCTTTATCTACTATGCCTCCATAAAGTCCCTCATAAGATACTACTTCACGGATATCCTTCACATTTGGTCCAAATAAAACTCTTACATCCTCAATTTTATAGACTGAGGGGAGAAAGTCGGCTTCGGAGCCATCGGAGACTGTTGCTTTAATCTTTATCATTCCCTTAGCCCTGAAAATTCTGTCACCATATTTTTCGCTTATATCTTCCTCGAGCTTGACGGGATGAATTGAAAATTCTGTTCCCTCAAATATTCCTCTATTCCATTTTCTATCTAAGATTTCTTTGGCTTCCTTATAGGTTAGAGGATACATTCTAGTTTTATTTTTACACCATTTTTCTGCTTTATCTCCACTAAGCCTTGAGATCCCATGCTTCTCCTCAGAGTAAATTTGCTTTAAGGTTTCCTTCACGCGCATGCTATTTTTAGCTCCATAAATTGTTAGATCTATGTCTGAAAACTTCTGATGAATACCTAACAATATTGAACCGGTGACTCCAAAATACTTTAGTGAAACGCCGCTTTCATCTGAAATTTTAAGCGCAAGCTCCAAAGCCTTCCTTTGTAAATCGTCAAGTCTATCAATCCCAGCATTATAGAACTTGCATAACTCCTCCTCCGGCTTAAAATGCATAATTATTCGGTTAAGTGGAACAGCAGATATTCTTATGCCCATAACATCCGAGTTGTAGAGATATTCTCTATGCTTCTCTAGGAATTTTAGTGTGCTGATTAAATCGAGCATGGTGTAGTTACGCATAGTACGCTTAAATCTTTTCTTTCCTTTGCCCCACTTACCATCCTCGGATGGAATATACTTAATGTATGATATAACGCGATCAGCTGGATGAACTGATCCAATAACGCAAAAGAAAAAGCGCTCTTTTGACTGAAGAAAATCTCTATCTCTGAAGCTACGTTTCATATTCTCCATTCTTAACATCATCCAAGTTGAATTATATCTTAAATCGAACAAATGAGAATAACTTAAGTTTTTTCTACGAATATGTGTCTGGGATCTTTATTAGCATCTAATAAAACCTAAGAAAAAGAAAAATGGTCAAAAGATAATTTTCATAAATTAAATTTAGCAATTTTT
>CAYSKG010000040.1:8454-11675 GCA_964431725.1 uncultured Candidatus Bathyarchaeia archaeon
AGAAAAAGAAAAATGGTCAAAAGATAATTTTCATAAATTAAATTTAGCAATTTTTAGCTTTGATGAGATAGGCTAATTTTCGGGCGCTTCCTTTTATCCCATAATAATCTTCAATCAGATATCGTATTTCTTTTCTCACTTGCTCCTGAGCATATTCAACCTTGCCTGTTTCACGTAACCCCCCTTTCATATTTCTGTCGGATTGCTGTCGCTATGTTAATTTTCGTGACGCCGTTTTTAATAGCTGCAAGAACACTTTCCCGCTCAATATTAGTGCCGCCGTGAAGAACAATAGGTATGTTTATAAGCGAAACAATTTTCTGGAGATGCTTGATGTTAAGTCTAGCTCTTATCTTCTCTTTATCCTTTGCTACGCCACTAATTGCTCCATGAATGTTTCCGATTGCCACAGAAAGCCAGTCCACACCCGTTTCCTCAACGAATCTTTTTGCCTCCTCCGGATCGGTGAATCCCTTTCCAGATCTGAAGAGCTCCTCGTAAGGAGGCAACGGACCCTTCTCATGTCCATACACCGCTCCTACTTCCCCCTCAACAAGAACGCCTCTTGCATGCGCCTTCTCCACAACTTCTTGGGTGACTTTAATATTTTCTTCAAGGCTTAATCTTGAACCGTCGATCATCACCGAGTCATATTTGAGATTAAGCGCCTTCTGAATCATGCTTCTCCAGTCCACTAGCTTGCCATCTTCATCGATAACCGGAACATGATCCAAATGAAGCCTAGTATATGCTCTGTTCTCGAACTTCTTGTATTCTTCATACACGGCTTCTAGACTTTTGGCACCAAACTTTTCAACATCCGGGCGTGAAACCTCAACGAGTCCAAAACATTCAAGATCTATCAAAGTTTGCACAATAGGTTTAATCATAGGCAAATATGGGACGTTGAAGGCGGGAACTAAAATATGTTTTTTAAAAGCAGCTAACATTATATCTTTTAGACTAGCTTCAAGAAGAGTCTCTTCGTATTCTCGGGATGAATAACCCATATTAACCACCTTTTTCCTCAGCACTATAAGAATTAAGAAATCTTAGAAAATCAACCTAACTTAAATCTTTTGTTTTTCTCTTTTACATTGTTTTTGGTTTTATTACATGACGTAAGCATCTATATCTTACACCATCTACCAAACAATGCTTTAAATACTTAGTTTTCTAAATTATAGGAAAAGTGATGTAAAAAAGTTGGAAAAACGTAGATATGGTGAAACCAACATAAAGCTCTCAGTTGTCGGCTTTGGCGGAATTCTCGTTATGAATGAAAAACAGGAAACCGCGAATCGCATAGTTGCCGAGGCAATTGAGAGAGGCATAAACTATTTTGATGTTGCACCAACCTATGGTAATGCTGAAGAGCGATTGGGACCAGCTCTAGAACCATACCGGGATTCAGTTTTTCTAGCATGCAAGACCGCTAAACGCACTAAAGAGGAAGCCTTAGAGGAGCTTCATCAATCATTAAAGCGGCTACGCACAGATCATTTCAATCTATATCAGTTGCATGGAGTAACAACTCTAGATGAGGTTAATCAAATATTTAGTGAAGGAGGAGCCATAGAGGCTTTTATTGACGCAAGGGAACAGGGATTAATTAAACATATTGGTTTCTCAGCGCATAGTGAGGAAGCAGCTCTAGCTCTCCTAGACCGATTTAGTTTTGATAGTATTTTATTTCCGATAAATTGGGTTTGCTGGTTTCAGGGAAAGTTTGGTCCTAGAGTTGTTGGAAAAGCTAAAGAAAAGAAGGCTGCGATGTTAGCGATAAAGACTCTTGCAAAACGAAGGCTTAAGGAAGGGGAGAAAAGGAAATGGCCTAAATGCTGGTATGCTCCGGTTGATAGCTTTGAGGAAGCTCTTATGGCTGTTAGGTTCACGCTTTCTTTACCAGTCACATCGGCTGTTACTCCAGGACATGTTGAGCTCTTCCGATGGATGTGTAATGCGGCTGAAAGGTTTAAGCCTCTATCGGAGGAGGAGAAGAGAGCTATTGCGGAAAAAAGTAGAGGTTTGGAGCCAATATTTCCTCAAAAGAGCTGAAAGATAGGGAAAATTAATTCACCAATATAAGCCTAGACCGCCAAGCTTATCTTTAAGTCTTGATGACTCCTCAGAACTCAATGGTCTTAGGGGTTTTCTAGGTATACCGGCTTTTACACCCCTCATCTCTAGAGCCGCCTTTATTGACGATGCATAGGATAAGCCAGCACTATATAGAATCCTCATTAGCTGGTTTAGTTTCCTCTGCAGCTTAAGGGCTCTCTCATAGTCGTTTTCCCTGAATGATTCGTATAGTTCAACCATGAGTTCTGGGGCAACGTTGGCTGCTCCAGATATTTCCGCATCTACGCCGACGAGTAGGGCTGCTAAAAGCAGGTTGTCAGCTCCATTTATAACGGTTACTGGTTTAGGCGCCGTTTCAATAATCTCTTGGATCTGACCTAGATTTCCACTTGAATCCTTTATTCCAGCGACACCTTTTATCGCACATAGCTTCCTAAAGGTTTCCGCGGTAACATTAAATCCAGTCATCTGCGGGATATTATAGACTAAAACCGGTATGTGAACTGCTTCAGCTATCAACTGATAATGCATCTTCAATCCTTCAACATCAGGTTTAAAGAAGAACGGCGTCACCGCTCCAACGGCTTTAGCACCCACCTGCTCAGCATGCTTAGCGAGCTCTACGCTCTCACATGTATTGGTTGTACCAACATGAACAATCACCGGAACCTTTCCCCTAGCTTCCTTCACAATTGCTTCGGCAACAGCTTTCCTCTGCTCAATGCTCATCAACACCCCCTCGCCCACTGTGCCGCATGCAAAAAATCCGTGAACGTCCCCATCGATCTGAAAGCGCACAACCTCCCTAAGAGCTTCAAAATCCACGTTTCCCTCGTGGTCAAACGGCGTTATTATCGCTGGAAGTATCCCCTCAAAAAGAGGCTTTCTCACATCCAATCCCGCCCACAAATATCTAATAGATGTTCAATAACAATAAAAAGGTTCAACCACCCAAAAAAGATTAATAGAGGAAAATAACGTAAATCATTAATTGGCTAACAGGAAGCGGCCGTAGTCTAGCCTGGTTAGGACATCGGCCTGCCACGCCGACGACCCGGGTTCAAATCCCGGCGGCCGCACCAAGAAATTAGGCCTAAATTTTGCTTCTTTTTCGTATTAATTATCGGTATTAATGTTTA
>CAYSKG010000041.1:0-11557 GCA_964431725.1 uncultured Candidatus Bathyarchaeia archaeon
AATGAATCCGGCTAAAAACGTAAGGTATAATAAGGGTATTCTGCATCTTTTAGATGAATAAGTGTTGGAAGGATGCTGCTGGCTTATGCCGTTTAAGCGTAAGAGTAGAGGCCGTTCAAAAGGGCAGAAAGGTAAGAGTGATTATGTCCATTGTAGTTCATGCGGTGAGCTAGTTCCACGCGATAAAGCCAAAAAGGTTACACGCCGCATATCGCTTGTCGATCCGGTTTTAGCGAAGGAGCTAAGGCAGAAAGGCGCATATATATCAACTCGAACTGAAACATTATACTATTGTATTTCATGCGCTGTCCATAGGGGTATAGTTAAAGTTAGAGCCAGAGAAGAAAGGAAACTGAGAAGATAATCCTACCATTAGACCCTCACTTTTTTGAAGAAGTTTTCCTATGGAAGTGTATAGCCCTCTGAATAACTGTAAAATTCGATCCAAGCGCCAAAATTATCACGCCAATGTTCAATGCTGAAATATTAACCCAAATAGCATTTACTATGCTTGCTAGAATTATTATAAGAATTCTTTCAGCTCTCTCTATTATGCCTATGGACTCCATCGGTATGCCGGCAGCTTCGGATCTGGCTCTAGCGTAACTCGTTAATAATGATCCGATCAAAGCTAAAAGTCCCCAGAGAATATCGCATAAGCCGCCGAGAATCAAGCCCAAGAAGATCGCTGCATCAACGTATCTATCAAGCAATGAATCTAAAAAGCCTCCTAGAAGTGTTGTCTCACCATATAACCTAGCTAAAACTCCATCCAAGGCATCGCAGAAACCGGAGATGAAAAAGAAAAGGGCTGCTGCAAACAGGTACATTCTATAGGTGCCTAGGTCAGTTTGAAATGTGCCAGCAGCCCAGTAGGCTAATCCGGATAAGACGCCGAATGCTACGCCTAAAGCGCTTACTGAGTTAGGCTTAAACCCAATTTTATGCATTATTTGGGCTTCGATGGAAATCCATTTTTGAACTTTATCCTTAAGTTTGGTTAACATTTCGGGTTTAGCCTTTAATTTTTAAAGTTTATTTTTCTGAATATGGTAATTGAACCATTTTTATTTCTTTTAGCCTTAAAGCGTTTTCTGCTACTAATCATTAATTGCTTTATCGGATGCTTCCCAGATCCTAGTACGGAATATATTTCATCAAAAATATTTCCCGTATATCAACTACATAGATGCTATTATTAGTGTTCTAGCTCTAAACTGTATTTCTTCCTTATCTAGACGCTCAGAACTTAACTCTAGATGTTTAGGTTACGTTTTAAGTATGGCTTCTGCAAATTCAAGCATAACTTTATAGGGGTCTTTGGCTTTTACTATACCACTTGCGACAAGAACGCCTTTTGTTCCAAGCTTTATGGCAGCTGCAACATCTTCACCGCTGGTTATCCCAGCCCCACATAAAACCACAACCTCGGGATCTATTTTTCTAACTGCTTCAACCGTGCTGGTGACAACTTCAGGCTTAGCTTTTGAAACCGGTATTCCTGTTCCTATCAGCTCTGGAGGTTCAACAGCGATCATATTAGGTTTAAGAGCTGCAGCTGAAGCGCTTACCGAAGTGTTATTAGTGCATACAACCGATATCAAACCAACCTCACGGGCTCTCGTTATGGTAGCATCTATATCGGCGAGCTTAAGTCTTCTTTCAGAGTGATTGATTAGTGTTCCAATTGCTCCAGCACATTTAATTGATTCAGGTAGCACATGCCCGGTGAAGCTTCCATACTTTATGGGATCTATGTGCTGTGCGAACACTGGTATACTAACTTTTTTGGCTATTATAGCTATATCAGAGAATTGTGGAGCTACACCTATACATACACCGGTCTCAACGCTGGCTTTTTCAGCCATTTCAGCCAGCTTAATAGCTTTTTCACCAGTAGCTTCAGCATAGGTCTTAAAATTTACAAGTATAATTGGAGTTTTAATTTCGCTCAACTCTTATCATCCCTTAACATTAATTTTCTTAAGATTTTATTGTTTAATCACCTTTTAACTCTTATTAAGTTTCGTTAATAAACTCAATTTTACCGTCAAATAATTCGTGATTCAACTAAAGGTTAATGTGAATTCCTTTCTCAGCTTCTCAAAATGAACAAACAACTTTATCCCTAATAAAAATTAAAAATATAAGGATATTAGCCGTAGAAAGGTAGTTTGTCGCGTGGTATCTCCCTTATGTGTTGTTCAGCTGCTTTTTTCGCATCTTCAAGTAGACTATCAAATGTTTCGTCTAGTTCAGATATGTAAGATTCCAAGGCTTCAATATAGAGCAATAGAATCCCAATTAAATCGTTTACACTATTACTGTAGTTTAAAACAGTGCTTAAGAAATCCGCATCCGTTTTACTTTTGCTCTTTGAGTCCATTTCTTTTTTAAGTTCCTCAAGCATTTTATAGAAGCATTTTTCCTCTACTTTAAATAAGTCTGATTTGAGGTTCACGTAAGCTTTTAAGCTTTCCAGAGTTTTTCTTATAGATTTTCTTCCAATGGGTTCAGCCAACCGACAACCCTTCCTCAATCAGAGATATTTAATTTTAAGAGGTTTTAAGCTGTCTGAAGTTATAATACTTGTTAATAGCCTCATGTATTTCTAAAAGTTTTCCACATAATGATATGAGAATAGTAATAATGAAAATGTGATATCTTCCATGAGGAATCTTAATAGCTAAACCCATACAACTTTTAAATGAAGAAAATATTCTTATTTCACTTGTATTCTGAGTCAGCGGGAAAGGCTGGGAGAACCTTAATGGGTCACAAAAGAATTTACCCAGAGTTTCCATTAATCGGTGTTGGAGCAGTCGTTCAAGCGGGTAACCGTATTCTGTTAATTAAAAGAGCAAATGAGCCCGGTAAGGGACTCTGGTCAATACCCGGTGGACTGCTTGAGGTTGGCGAATCCCTCAGGGAAGCTGCGAAGCGGGAAGTTGAGGAGGAAACCGGTATAAAAGTAAAGATATGTGAGCTCATAGATGTTATGGAAAATATTATACGTGATGAAAACGGTAGAGTGAAGTTTCATTATGTACTTATAGATTTTAGAGCTGAACCTATTTCGAAAGAAAAAGACATCAAATTCTCCCCATCTCCTGAGGCTTTGGAAATCCGCTGGTTTACCCCTGAAGAGGTGAAGAATATTCCGTTAACTCAAACCGTTAGAAAATTGCTTAGAAAGATGGGTATAGAGGTGTAACCTATTAATGAAGCGTTGCTGCTACATAAACTGTTCAAGCCTTGTTAATCCTATTATCTCATCGAACTCTAGATTTAATGCATCCAGTATCTGATCAAATGTTGACCTCAAATAACTGACATATTTATCGACATCTATTTCATTAGATGTTGCTAGCTGAACAGGTTTTACAAACGGTTCTCTAATAACCTTCACAAATCTTATCGTATCCCCAGCCTTTATTTCAACTCCCCTAGCCTGAAGAATGAAAGCCGCCTTCACATGTTGTGGTGTAGTTTTATTATATGCTCTAGGAACCTTCCCAAGTACAACCTCAAACGCTAACTCATTTATATCCTCCCATTCACGATTCTTAAGTTTCATATAGCATTCGCGGATAGTTTTCTTAATATCTTCCTTTGCAAGTTCGAATTCAGCCGGATTTTTTACACGGCTTAGTATATTCTCGATTTTATCAAAGTATTTCTTTATGAATAAGGGTATGTGCCTTTTCTTGCCAGTAAGCCCCTTAACATCAACTGTTCCATCCTTTAAAACCCCTAGATAATTCTTTTTTCTAGAGCTCAAAACAGTGTAGCGATAATACTTGTCAACATCAAGCTCCATTCCCAAATTTTTCTCAGCCCATTCAGTCAAGCTCTTAATCTGCTCCGGACTTGGGTTCTTAAGGAATAGGCTGTCAGTGTCGCCGTATATTACTTCAATTCCTAGTTCACGTGCCCTATTTATTGTTTGTGTGATTATGTTTCTCCCTAAAGCTGCGGTCGCTTCGGCTGCTGGTGGACAGTAGAGATCAAATACTTCAGCTCCAAAGACTCCGTAAGATGCATTTAAAATAACTTTTAGAGCGCTCTGTATCACGTTATACCAGTTTCGCTGCTTTTCCGGAAGCGTCTTATCCTTTGCTTTAGGCTTATACCACTTAACCCTCAAGTCTCTAAGCGAGCCTATAAGAGCGCTTTCTAGGGCTCTATGCTTCTTACATATCCAATGTGGTGTCTCAGGAACTATATTGTCCCTACATTCCTCGTGGACGCAACGAACTGTTTGATAGCCTAAATTGTAAACTTTTATTATTGACGGATATAGGCTCTGGAAATCCATTACAGCTACATTAAAGTGAACGCCAGGCGTCGGCTTAACAACTATGGCGCCCATATACTTCTTGCCTTTGATTATGGCTTTGGTTGTAGTTGTTCCTCTAGCTGCGATTATGTCATCACTATTGGGGATGAGCATTTTCTTTCTACGGTGTTCATACTGCATGAAACTTCGAATCCATCTGGAGACTCCCTGTCGACTTACGTCCTCCATCGGCATCCGGCTTATCCTAGTTAAAACCGTTAGGAGCTTCATTACTAGATCATCATTGTAGGATGTAAGCTCGAAGGTTATTTCAGAGTCATTTAAGCAGTATTTCGCAAGTTCGCCATAGGAGAGTTCCGATATAGGTTTAGTAATTTCAATCTTGGATTTACCTAATAATGCTCGGGCAACCTCATCTAAAGTTACATTCCTATATTTTTGTGCGAAAGCATATATTTGAATTGACTTATTAAGGAAGAATCTGTAAAGGTCTATGTGTACACCGTATTTTAACAGGCAGATTCTCTGCCCTCTCTCTATTGGAATTTCATCTTTCTGAAAGCCTAAATTCTTAGCCCTATGATAAAGATAGTTAAGGTCAAAGTCGTCTCCGTTAAACGTTATGACAAAGGGATAATCCATTAACGCGTTAAATATTGACCGTATCAAATCTCTTTCTGAAGTATAAAATTCAACGGCTACATCCTCTGGAAGATTTACATCGCCTTCTCTAATGCCCTCACGCTTTAAGAGTAAAACTCTTTTTCTTCCATCTGAACCGACAAGTGAGGCGCATATCACTGGCTGAGAAGCTTCTTCCGGATTTGGAATTCGAGTTGCAACCGGCGAATAAACCTCTATGTCTAGGGCGACACGCCTCATCTTTGGCGCCGGATACTCAAGAAGTCTAGCCCAAAACTCTAAATATGGAGAAAAGTCTTCCTCTTCCCCCTCAAGAATATTTTTAAGATTCTCCTCAACTTTTTTCTCGGTTTCCTCATCAATATAGGGAAGCAGTTTCCCATCTTCAATTTTATATGGCATTCCTGGTAGAAGCTCTCGATCATAAATATAACATTGATAATATTTGATTGCTGCCTCCCAAACTTTTACCTTCTTCTCCCTTCCAAATACTAATGAGTATTCTTCCGGTATTATATCCCTAAGTGATCCTCTGCGTCCGCCGATGGCTAATGGGTCTTTGGCAATAACCTTTGTGACTTTAATTTTCCGATCATATAAGGCATCGTATTTTTCAACAATTTCAAAATGGTCAAAGCCTGGGTGATTTACAACCCTCTCAAGTTTCTCAAGTTCTTCCGGCGGGATATTTGTGAGGAGATAAGGTTTGTGCTCCGTATTATCATACCACAGGTATATGCGTTGGGATTTAGGCTCATAAAGTTTTATGTAGGCAACACCTTTTTCTCCACTATATCCCGCGGAAACAAAATATGATGGCGGTAGGTTTTCCGGAGTAATTCTCTTCTCAATATGCTTCTCTTCTCCTGAAATTTCCTTAATCTCTCTTGGTTCTTCACTCTTTTCTTCAAGTTTAGATGGTGTTCCCTCGCTAACTCTAGGTTTTTGTTCATCGAAAGATTTATAGAAATCCATTAGGCTTTTCTGCGGCATGTTTTTACCTATCCAAAAGAATATATTTGATCTGCATAGATTTAAAATTTCTGAAGCATAGACTTTTAAGGCATTATTAAATATTGAATAAGTTTGATGGTAGCTGGTGTTTGAATGCTTAATTTAGCAACCATCTGTGAGGATTTATCATGGCTTGAGCAGCTTGATGATTGGTTAAAGAATATTGCCATGCAATATGGTTATCTAGGTATCTTTATTACAAGTTTTATAGGAGCCATGTCCATAGTTATTCCAATACCCTATACAGCGCTGATTTTTTTCATGGGTAAAATATTAGATCCAATTTTAGTGGCTTTCTCAGCTGGATTCGGATCCGCCCTAGGAGAATTTTTTGGTTATCTAATGGGCTACTACGGTAGAGCAGTTATAAGCGAAGAGAGAAAAAGGAAGGTTGATTATATACTGAAAGTTTTCAATCGCTATGGTGCTTTAACCATATTTATTTTTGCCTTAACACCGCTTCCCGATGATTTACTCTTCATTCCCCTTGGAATAATGCGCTATAGTTTCACCAAAGCTTTCATACCATGCCTACTTGGAAAAATAACCATGAGCCTAATATTAGCCTATAGCGGAGCCGCATCTATAGGCTTTATAGAAACTTTATTCGGCGGTGAAGAAGGTAGCCTATGGATGATGATAGTCTCAGCTATTCTATTATTTGCTGTAATAGTGATAATGCTAAAGGTAGACTGGGAAAAGCTCCTACCAGTTGATAAAAAAGCTCAAAAATAGATAAAATATTTTTGAAAATGTGACGCTATGGTGAGAATTATGAGAAAAAAGAGACACTGAAAGAGAAGGCCTTCAAGCTTCAATAGAAAATATTCTACAACATTTCATTTATAGAGGAAACAAAACTAGAGAGATATCTTTCCCAATAGGAGGTATTGGAACTGGCTGTATCGGGCTTGCTGGTAATGGACGATTAATGGAGTGGGAAATCTTTAATAGACCGAACAAGAAGGGTGTAAACGGTTTTTCACACTTCGCCATCAAGGCTGAATCAGAAGAAAAAGTTTTAGATGCCCGTGTTCTAAACAGTGATTTACCACCTCCTTACATGGGTGAGCTAAACAAACCAATGTTTCAGTCATTCGGTTTCGGTCCGCCCAGAGGCTACATGGCTGGTTTACCGCATTTTAGAGATTCTGAGTTTGAGGGAACCTACCCTATTGCCAAAAATAAGGTTTATAGATGAGAAGTTCCCGGGGAGAGTTCGGATGACAGCTTTCAATCCGTTTATTCCGCTTAACGATTTAGATTCAAGTATACCTGCAGCTTTCTTTGAAATAGAGGTTAAAAATACAAGCAATTATGAGATAACCTACACCATATGTTTAGTTGTCCAGAATCCCCTTCCAGTCGGCGCGACAATTAACACATATGAAGAGAGAGACGGTTTTCATCTTATAAAACTGTCATCCATATCTGTTCAAGGTGATGATCCCGATTTTGGTAACTTGACAATAGCCACAGACGCCAAGGAAATTAGCTATCAAGAATATTGGTTTAGAGGACCGTGGTTTGATAGTCTCCATGTTTACTGGAAGGATTTCACTTCGCTAGGTAAATTTAGGAATCGCCGTTATTCGCGTCCTCAGAAGGGAATGAGAGATCATGCTGTTCTTGCAGCTCCTATGAAAGTTAAGCCTGGAGAAATTGAGCGTGTTCGATTTGTGATAAGCTGGAGTTTTCCAAACTGCTATAACTACTGGAATCCTGAGAGAACCGAAAAACCAAGAATATGGAAGAACTACTATGCTAAGATATTTAAGGATTCCATTGAAACAGCCATCTACTGTCTAAAGAATTGGGATAGGCTTTATAAAGAGACCGAAAAATTTAGAAACAGCCTATTTTCATCAACTCTCCCACCCTTTGTCATAGATGCTATCTCAGCTAACATTTCAATTCTGAAGTCACCTACAGTTTTACGTCTGGAGGACGGTTCACTCTATGGATTTGAAGGTTGCCACCCAAATTCTGGCTGTTGCGAAGGATGCTGTACGCATGTCTGGAACTATGCCTATGCGCCACTATTTTTATTCCCTAAGCTTGATAGGTCAATGTGGGATCTCCACTACAAATATGATCAGCGCGAAGATGGGCGCATAAGCTTCCGCTTACAATTGCCCTTAGGTCGGGGTCAATGGGAGTTTCCGCATGCCGCTGTAGACGGTCAATTCGGTAGCGTTATTAGAGCTTATGCATACTGGAAATTCACAGGAGATGACGAATGGCTAAAATCAAATTGGCGGTCAATAAAGAAATCTATTGAGTATGCGTGGGCCGATACCGATGAAGATGAATGGGACCTAAATAAGGATGGGGTTCTTGAGGGAAGACAACATCACACGCTTGACATGGAGTTTTTTGGACCTAATTCTTGGCTGACTGGCTTATATCTCGCAGCCCTAAAGGCTGGAGCTGAGATGGCTGAATACCTCGGCGAGAAAAGTACGGCTGAGGAATATTTAAGTCTCTTTAATAGAGGGAGAAAATGGGTTGAAGAACATCTTTTCAACGGCGAATACTTCTATCAGCTAATCGACTTAAAGGATAAGTCTATTCTTGAAAAATATCTGCCGAAAGATCCGAAGATTATGGAGATCTATTGGGATGAAGAGCATCAAGAAATAAAGTATCAGATAGGTGAAGGTTGCGGGATAGATCAAGTGCTGGCTCAATGGCATGCAAACATATGCGGCTTGGGTGAAATATTCAGCAAAGAAAAAATTAGAAAGGCGCTAAAATCCATATACAAATATAATTTTAAGAAAAGTATGCGGGACTTTTTCAATCCATGTAGAATTTTCAGCTTAAACGATGAAGCTGGAACAGTAATCTGTAGTTGGCCGGAAGGAAAGCATAAACCGGTTATACCCGTTCCATACGCTGAGGAGACGATGAACGGATTTGAGTATGCAGTGGCATCCCACATGATTCAGGAGGGGCTGATTGATGAGGGGCTAGAATTAGCTAAGGCTGTTAGAGACAGATATGATGGTGAAAAAAGGAATCCATGGAATGAAATTGAATGTGGAAGCAACTACTCCCGTTCCATGGCGTCGTATGTGTTGCTATTGGCGCTCAGCGGCTTTAAATTTGATCTAGTGAAGAATGAAATAGAATTTAATCCTCCAAGAATTGAAGATGGAAGATTTAAATGCTTTTGGTCAACTGGAACAGGATGGGGAATATTCGAGATACAGCCGAACAGGGTGGCGGTAACTCTACACTATGGAAGCCTAAAGATTAAAACCCTTAGCTTGCCATTCATAAAAAATAGAAAAATAGAGCGTGTGCAAATTGCAGAGAAAATTATTAAATGTGAAAAGCTGAACGGTAAACTAAACTTCACTAAACCTGTTGTAATCAGAAGAGGAGAAACCCTCACAATTAAACTAGCATAAATAGCGTAAGAGAAGTCTCCAGCTTTGCATCCTTCTTCCCTCTCTTGTTTATCCTCCATGATTGGCCTACTTCTTTAATGCGTTGAAGAGTGGATTCCTAAAAACTTTTTTCTATTTGGAGAAGCTATATTCTATTTTGGTGTTTGCTGTGAACAAGGAAAACCTTATTTTAAAGGCTCTTGAAGAGGGCGATGGAATAGTCAGGTTAGCTCCCGCTTGGGTTCCCAGAAGCTTTCTTTCACCGGGTAAGCGTCTTAAGCTTGCACCTGAAGATATATATGCTCTCGGCGTTGACAGAGGTGGGATAGACGAGAGATGGATTGCTTCAACAACGAAGGCTGATAACCCCGGCGCGCCGGAAGATGAGGGCTTAAGCTATATAGTTGTTCGAGAAGGCTCCAAAATTAATAAGGTCCTATTAAAGGACGCTATCAGCGAATTGGGAGAAAGGTTCCTAGGGAAGGAAACTATGCGAAAATACGGCGGCTGGATGGTTCTAGCAAAGTTCTTTGATAATTCATGTCCAATACCGTTCCATTTGCATCAAATGGAAGAGCATGCCAAAAAAGTTAACAAACTGCCTAAGCCGGAAGCCTATTACTTCCCCCCTCAACTCAACATTATTGAGGGTAGCTTTCCCTACACCTTCTTTGGCTTAGAACCTGGCACAACTAGAGAAGACGTCAAAAAATGTCTTGAAAGATGGAAGAAAGGCGACAACGGGATTCTATACTTATCCAAAGCCTATAAACTTAAGCCTGGAACAGGATGGTTTGTTCCAGCTGGCATCTTGCATGCGCCCGGAACCCTAGTCACCTATGAAGTACAGAAGGCATCGGATGTTTTCGCAATGTATCAATCCCTGCTTGGTGATAAACCGGTATCTTGGGATCTTCTGGTAAAGGACGTTCCCAAAGAATATCATTATGATCTAGATTATCTCGTTGACATGATAAACTGGGAGGAGAATTTGGATCCTGAATTTAAAAAACATCATTACATAGAGCCGATCCCTATCGGAGACCCTAAGGAGACTGAGGAAATGGGTTATGAAGAGAAATGGATAATCTACGGCTCAGAGGAATTTAGCGCTAAAGAGCTTACAGTATACCCTCAGGCTCGCGTGAAAATATTCGATAAGGCGGCCTACGGTTTAATTGTTATCCAAGGGCATGGAAAAATAGGTAAATTTGAGGTTGAGGCCCCAACAATGATAAGGTATGGCGACTTAACTAATGATGAACTTTTTGTAACGATCGAAGCGGCAAAAGATGGTGTAGAAATAGTCAATGAGAGTAAAAGCGAAAATCTGATAATCTTGAAACATTTTGGACCCGGTAATCCAGATGCACCTAAATCTCTGAAATAAACTAACCCCCTACTTTCCTTTTTTAGGATTTAAAATATGGGATTGTTTTTCTTCTTAGCCTCTTGAGAAAAGCCCGTATGCCTGATCTATTGATTCAGCGACCTTGTATAAGTTCTCAAAGATGCGATTTATGTCCCGGTGTGCTTCTTCAATGGTTGACTTTAGGCTTCTCCCTCTGAGCTTATAGGCTCCCTCATGATATATGACAAGCCCGCTTCTAATCATCTTATTAAGATGATGCACCATTGTCCCCCTTGTTAGGGATAGCTTTGTGGCTAATTCATCGCTTGTTAAGCCCTTGTTCTCTTTTGCAGCCTCAACTAACGCCTTGAATATTCGGAAAGCAGTCTTTTTCCTGTCCCTAGGCCCTAGAAAACCGAAGCTCCTGCAGATCCACTCTAAATCTCTTTCCGGGTCAATCTTAGATAATGGACGCATGGCCAGAATCTTATATTCTGCTAAAGCATGTTCATTTAACGCCATGTTGATCATTTTCTCCTCTAAATTAATTTTTAGTCTTCTCGTTTACAATTTTTAAATTTAGTAAAACTTATATTTTTCGTTTCAATGTAATAAATACAAGACTCATAATAACGAAATCTGTATAAGAGGGGGAAGTAGGTATGGCGTACCTAGCTCAAACAGCATCCGGTCAACCGGTTCTAATACTCAAGGAGGGCACGGCAAGAAGCCGTGGAAGAGAAGCGCAGCGAAATAACATTATGGCTGCTAGAATAATCGCTGAAGCCGTTAGAACAACTCTTGGTCCACGCGGCATGGATAAGATGCTTGTCGACAGCCTAGGAGACATAACCA
>CAYSKG010000042.1:0-11440 GCA_964431725.1 uncultured Candidatus Bathyarchaeia archaeon
CAGATATCCACCATTATGTCTATCTTGGCTCCTTAATAATTTCAATAATTACATATTTTGAGGAATATTTAAAAGTTTAGGGAAACGGCGAATAACTTTAAAATTAGCTGATGCACTTTCCCCTCTTAGATCTTCTTTATCATTCTGATCCACTTTCCAGCGAATATGGTTTCGATAAATCCCATTTTTTTATAAAATTTTTTGGCATAGAAATTTTTGTCGCCGACCCACAAACCTATAATTTTTCGACCTTTACTCTCCGCATATTGGATAGCTTTATTTACAAGTAAGCCACCTATGCCGCGACCCCTATATTTCGGATGAACAAACAATTCGTGAATTTCACCTAGAACCTTTCCTTCAAAACGACTAAACCAGTTTGCGTCGCATGCAATAAAGCCTATAGGTTCATTTAATTCAATTATAAAAAAGCCGTTCGGATCTCTTGAAAGTAGCCAATAAAAGTATCGTTTTATATCTCCTTTATTGGTGTAAGCATATTCTTCAAGACCTTTATAAGAAACAGTATACAACCTAATGAAAGTATTTACATCTTCTGGCTTAACGTTTCTAATATTCACGATAAAACGCTTTTATCTTAGAGGTTTAAAAATCTTCTTGATGGACACTCTATCGCTTCTTGAAACCCTAGTTAAGATAGAATCCCCCTCAGGAAAAGAGAGGGAGCTTGCCAAGTTTATCTTAAACTATCTAAGCGAATTAGGTCATGATGCTTTCATTGAGTATGAAAACGTTCTTGTCTCGCCGGAAAAGGAATTTATTATTGCAACACACCTTGATACCTTCAGAGTTCTAGTTCCATTTTCATTTAATGGCAAATACGCTTATGGAACAGGAGTGTGTGATGCTAAAGCAAGCATAGCAACTATACTTCTAGCTTTAGAAAGGATTAATGAGCCTAATTTTGGAATAGCTCTTTTCTGCGATGAGGAAAATGAGGGAAGAGGCTCGAAAGAATTCTGTGCAAAATACAACCCTAAAATGGCGGTTGTGATGGAGCCAACATACCTAAAAATCGCAAATGTACAGCATGGTGGATTAGAGGCAAGAATTAAAGTGAAGGGTTTGGCTGCCCATGGAGCCACTCCGGAAAAGGGAGAAAATGCGATAGAAAAATGTATTGAAATAATAAATAAACTTAGAAAGATGAAGAATGCAAAAGTTTCAGTTCAATATATTAGGGGAGGAAACATGGAATATTATGTTGTTCCAGAAGAAACTGAAATGCGGATTGAGTTTACGTTTAAACCAGAAGTGAAAGCCGAGAATATATTGAAGAAAGTTAAAGAGATATGCTCTGATGCTGAATTAGAGTTCATAGTAAAGGAAATGCATGATGGCTTTATAAGCGGCGAAGTTGTTAAATTGCTTGAGAACGCCCTACACAAATCTGGGCTAGAAGCCAAGTTTTTTGAGATGCCCTCATGGACTGATGCAGTTAATCTACATCATTACACTAAGTGTGATGCTGCAATCTTTGGACCGGGTGAGCTTCATCTCTGCCACACTAGAAACGAACGCATCAAACTCGAAGACATAGATTTAGCAACAAAAGTTTTAGTGTCCTTAAATAACTTGTTAAAGTAGATTTAATTTATTTTTGGATGGGGTCGATATGTCTTCTCCTCAACTAAGAGCTGATATAATTATACGTAAATGCATAATTCTCACAATGAGTGGAAGAGGGATCATAAGGCAGGGACTTATAGCAATAAAGAACGGCTTAATAATTTATGTTGGAAAAGAAATTGAAGCACCCCAATTTAAAGCCGATAAAATTATTGATGGAAGTGGAAAAATCGCTATGCCAGGTTTAATTAATTGTCATACTCATATAGCAATGTCGCTTTTCAGAAGCATAGCTGAGGATAAAGAATTAAAGACATGGCTAAGTGAGATAATATGGCCACTTGAATCTAAACTTAAACCTGAAGACGTTTACTATGGAGCGCTACTGAGTTGCGTTGAGATGATAAAAAGCGGAACAACGTGTTTTTCCGATATGTATTTTTATGAGGATATGGTTGCTAAGGCAGTCGTTAAAACTGGATTAAGATGCGTTTTGTCACCAGGAATACTTGAGGCTGGACATAAACTACTTGGAAAAATGCTACTCAGAGAGGCTATAAAAATAGCTAAAAAATATCCTAGAGATTCAGAGAGTAGAATATCGGTTATGCTTGGGCCACATGCCCTATATTCATGTAGTCTCCAATTGCTCAAAGAGGTTGGTAAAGAAGCAGAAAATCTCAATATTGGTATACACATGCATCTAGCTGAATCAGAAGACGATTCAGCAAAAATCAAGAATCTTTATGGAAAAAGCGAGGTTGAATTACTAAATGATATAGGTTTCTTAAAACCGAATCTACTCGCCGCTCACTGCATTTATCTTTCAAACCAAGATATAGCGCTTATGGCCAAGCATGATGTTAAAGCCGTATATAATCCAGTGTCAAATATGAAGCTTGCCTCAGGCATACCTAAAATCAAAGATCTATTAGATGCTGGTTTAACAGTAGGTCTTGGAACCGACGGTCCGGCAAGTAATAATAGCCTAGATATGTTTGACACCATGAAGTTTGCAGCTTTACTCCAAAAAGTTAAATATAGGGATCCGCGTGTTCTTCCAGCTAAAAAAGTCATTGAAATGGCTACCATAGATGGGGCAAGAGCTCTCGGTTTAAGTAATATTGTCGGCTCGTTAGAGATTAATAAGAGAGCAGATGTAATATTAATAGACGCTGAGAAACCTCATTTGACTCCGATGCATGATGTTTATGCGACGCTAGTTTATTCAGCTCGTGGAAGCGATGTAAACACCGTTATAGTTGACGGAAAAATACTGATGGAAAACAGAAAAATGGAGACCTTGAATGAACATGAGATTATGGAGAAAGCCAAAGCGAAAGCCTATGATCTATTAGACCGCAAAGATATCAGAGAAAGATTTTGAAGGGCTTCTAAAATGAGAAATAGAAAGGGGAATTTAAAGAGAAGAATATTACACTTTTTCTCCGCAAAGAGCAGCTATTCTCTTCCAGTTCTCGTCAACCCATTTTTGAAGAGCATCGATTTCATGTCGAAATTCCGGCTGGAATAAATGTCTGAATCTGCCTTGCATCTTAAGGAATTCTACAAGTGGTTTTGGCCGTGGGACTTTAATGTTAAGCCTATATTTTCCGTTTTCTACCTCATATACTGGCCAGTAACGCGTTTGAACGGCTAGTCTAGCGATCTCTATGCTTTTACTTGGGTCATGTCTCATACCTAAGGGGCATGGCGAAAATACGTGTATGACAGCTGGCCCCTCAACTTCTAGACCTTTACGAACTTTTGTTATATAATCGTTCCAGTAGGCTGGTGATGCTGTGGCAGCATACTCTATTCCATGTGCAACGCATATACCTATTAAGTCCTTCTTGAATTCCGGCTTACCTGGTATCTTTCTTCCAGCGGGACTTGTTGTTGTAGCTGCACCATGGGGTGTTGCACCGGACCTCTGAATACCAGTATTCATGTAAGCTTCATTATCATAGCATATATACAGAAAGTCATGACCTCTTTCAAGGGCTCCAGAGAGAGCCTGGATTCCTATGTCGAATGTTCCTCCATCTCCGCCTATAGCGATTATATCAACATGCTTATCCCACATGCCTTTTCTTCTCATGGCCTTGTATGCAGCTTCTATTCCAGAGGCTACTGCGGCAGCATTCTCGAAGGCAACGTGAACCCATGAGAGTTTCCATGAAGTGTATGGATATATCGTTGATGCAACCTCAGCGCATCCAGTTGCACTAACCACTATTGTTGGTCCGCGGAGGGCCTTCATGGTCATTCTCATTATTATTCCGGCGCCGCATCCAGCACAGAGTCTATGACCAGACGTGAATAGTTCTTCAGTCGGTAAATCTTTAAGCCTGACCATTTTATTCTCTCACCCCCACAACCTTTACATATTCTTTCACTTTTCCAGTTTTAGCAACCTCGAGTGCCTCATTAAATATCGATTTCAAATCGTTAGGCGTCATGTCTCTACCGCCTAAGCCATACAGACAATTAAAAACGTTCAGGTTTTTCCCGTGGCGATAAAGTGTTCCTATAACATCATTACAGAGCGCATTGAAAGGCGCACCGAAACTGCATGCCCTATCAAGAACCGCTAAAGCCTTAACGTCTCCAACGGCTTTAATTAAATCCTCTTCTGGAAATGGTCTATAAATCCACGGCTTTATCACGCCGACTTTTTTCCCATTTTTCCTAAGTTCCTTAGCGACCGCCTTAGCAGTTCCAGCTGTGCTTCCGAGGCATACTATTGCTGCTTCAGCATCCTCCATAGCATAGGTTTCTAAAAGACCATACTTCCGACCCGTTAGAACTTCGTATTCCTTGTTAACTTCACGTATAACCTTGTAAGCTTCTTTTAACGCTTGAATCTGCTGGAATTTCACCTCAAAATAGTAGTCTGGAAGACAAAGGGCTCCAACAGTTACGGGTTTAGTCGGGTCAATCGTTATAACTGGTTTTCTAGGAGGAAGAAACTTTGATACTTCTTCATCTTCTAGAACCTCTACGCCTTCCATTGAGTGAGAAAGTATAAATCCGTCTAAGTTTACACTTGCTGGAAGTAAAACTCTTGGATCTTCAGCTATTTTAAACGCTTGGATCACCCAATCGTATGCTTCTTGAGAATTCTCTGCATATATCTGTATCCAACCGCAATCTCTAGAACCCATCATATCTGAATGATCATTGTGAATATTAATAGGTGCAGATAATGCTCTATTTGCAACTCCCATAACTATTGGACATCTCAGCCCAGAAGCAATATATAGAATCTCATGCATTAAAGCTAAACCTTGGCTTGCCGTAGCTGTAAAGACTCTTGCACCCGTTAAACTTGCGCCCACACATGCAGACATAGCTGAGTGTTCTGACTCAACGCATACAAACTCAGTGTTCACTTCACCGTTATGAACATACTCGCTAAATGCTTCAACCATTATAGTTTGCGGTGTGATTGGATAAGCAGCTACAACGTCAACGTTACATTGTTTAACAGCGTAGGCTACAGCCTCATCTCCAGTTAAACCAATAACCTTCGCCATTCTCACCTTCTCTCCTCAACCATTTTTATACATTTTACTGGGCATTCATTGGCGCATATCCCGCAACCCTTACAGTAATCATAGTTTACGTCAACGAATTTCTCAAGTCTAATTATAGCGGAATCTGGACAATAGATCCAGCATAGAAGGCAATTAACACATCTCTCTTGGTCTATAACTGGTCTGAAGGCTCTCCAGTCTCCAGTTTTATATTTCATCGCTGAACCCGGCTCAAGAAGATATCCCCCTATAGGAAGCGATTTCCAACCTAATTTTTTCTCACTCAACTCCTCGAACCTCCTCATAAGCTCTCTTTATAACAGCAATATTTTTCTCGCCGATTGCTCCTGGAAATCTTTCGGTTACTACTTTGAATAATGATTCCATTCTTGCTAAGGGAGCAACTCTTAAGAGGGCTCCGAGCATAGCAGTGTTGTATATGGGTCTACCTAAGATGTCAAGCGCTATTCTCATGGCGTTAACTGTATAAACCTCTACGTCACCTACGCCTAGCTCTTTCTTAAGCTCTTTTGGATCTTTATCTGAATGTACCAAAATTAGGCCTTTTGGAGTAAGTCCCCGAGTAACGTCAACTCTGCCAAGGAGCGTCGGATCAACAACAACTACAATGTTTGGATTATATATTTGGCTATGTATTACTATGGGCTCATCAGATATCCTTGTGTAACCTGTAACTGGAGCGCCCCTTCGTTCTGGGCCAAATTCTGGGAAGGCTTGCACATACTTACCATCTAATAAAGCTGCTGAGGCGAGCAACCGACTTACTGTCACGATGCCTTGTCCTCCTCTACCATGCCAACGAACTTCAACAAACACTTAGACATGCCTCCACAAATACCCTTCTATATTGGGTATGAGAGGATAATTACATAGATAAATATAACCTTAGCTAGTTTTAGGCGAATAAAATAAGTCCAATTTTTCTCTTGAAAGAGTTAGGATGATAAATGCATGAGAAATTAAAAAACATACTTAATTAAATTATTGAATGAGAGGAACATATTATATTGCTAATGACCAAGGTGCAAAAATTTTAGCCATAAGGAGAATTGATAAGGAAGTTAAGGATATAAGCACGTTGTCATCTATTGGTCTAAATTCGAAATGCTCAATTAGTGAAGCGGTTACTCCAGCTAGGATTCCCGCAAGTCCCATCGCAGCTCCAATAATCACAGAGACTATTGCCATTGCTAGGTTGCCCCACCAAGATTTAGTTCTTTTCTTATAAAGTGTGTTTCTTACTATGCCGGTCACAGCGTCACCAATAGACATGAAAAGTATTGGTAAAACCCCTACACGTAGATCCCCGTCTGAGAGAACCCAGCCCAAAGTTATAATTAAGCCCCACATTATGCAGAAAGATACTTCATACATATTATCTTCTGTTTGAAACCAGTACATTAATTGACCGTTAGTTCTATGGGAAATAAAGAGGAAGACTGCTAGAAGAAGGCTCATAGTTAATGGTAGAATGAATGATTTAAAGTATATTGGAACCACCATTGCGCATAATCCTCCAGCTAATATATGAATTATTTTTCTATTATAGTAGACAGCCACGTTATGTTCTAAATTACGTTTCACCATAAAATCATACAGTTTCCTTGTTAAAATCTTAACCACAAAGATTATCCATGAGAGTAATACGAAGGTAGCAACTAGTTCTTCAATATATATTTCAATATATATCATAATCGCATATTTTCAAAGAAGTACTATATAACATTTTTACATAAAATTGGAAAAACTTGAGAAAATTGTAGTTTTCATCAGAATTAGAAGTTGCCACGCGAGAAGAACTGACTAATATTTAATCTTGAGATTTTAAAGGAGAAAAAGCAACGGATATTGTCGATTTACATTAATTTTATTCATTAATTTCTACTATGGATCTAGGATTCCACTCGCATAAATGAACTTTTGGTTTATAGCCTTTCAGGATTTTGGGATCAAATTTTATTCTCTCTCCCTTCTCAGCTGATAAATATGATGCCATCATTAATTGCACTATCAATAATCCGTCTTTCCAATTCTCCTCAGGTTGCTTGCCCTCTAAGAAGCATTTAACCATGTATCGATTTTCATCCTGATATCCATAGGTTATAGCTTCATTTGGTATCATAGGCATTAGTCCGGTTTCCGCCGCCTGTTTTTCCACAAACTCCTCTGTTGGCGGTATCTTAACATTCCTGCTAAAGAAAACATTCAGTTCTTGTTGCAGACTATTTACTGACACGGAATATTCTGGACCCAATACTTCAAATGTAAGCCTTAATCCTGGACCAATAAAGCTCCACGAGGTTCTAGCTTCCGAAAGAACTAAGCTTCCATCTTCATCCTCGTAAATTACAAGTGTTATGGCGTAATCTTCAGCTGGCGTCTTCTCATAGTCTACGCCAAAGTTCTCTTTAAGTCTAGATAAATAGGGTTCTTTAGTCCATTTAAGTGAGGCTATCACTGATTGAACAGCTAGAGGCTTTAATGAATCTTTAGGCTTCTCTGGATCTCTCAATAAATATCGATCAGCTTCCAGACTATGGCATGTCATGTCTAGTAATACGCCTCCTCCAGAGAGCTTAGGGTTCCAGAACCAAGGTGAATGAGGACCGCCATGCTCTTCAGCCGCTCTAGCTAAATATGGTCTCCCAGTATACTTAGCGCCATATTTCCATACTGCTTCTTTTGCTCTAGTGACTGATGGCGCAAACACCTGATTCTCTAAGTAACCATGTAATAGATCGGCTTTTTCAACGAGTTTAAATATTTCTTCAGCCTCATCCGCTGTTCTTGCGAGAGGTTTTTCACAGCATACTCCTACAAGATCAGTTTTCCCCTGTTGTGCTTCTTCAGCTATTATTTTTACCATATCAACTCTCACAAAGTTTGGATTTAATATCCATACTGCATTAACTGAGGGATCGGAAAGCATCTCTCTTAGATCGGTGTAAACTTTTGGTTTGCCGACACCTAAAGATTCAATTAGTTTTGAGAGTCTACGCGCACTTTCCTCCCTAATGTTATATATTGCTGTTATTTCAGCATCTCTTACACCAGTCCATGAGATTGCATGAAATCTGGCAACAAATCCGGAACCTATAAAACCTACACCTAACTTATCCAACATAATCCCCAAAAAGTAATTTAAGTTGGAGCATATTTAGAATTTTTCATTCTGATTTTTAGTGAATTCATTCCTGTTTACATTTTTATGTTAGATTCTACATCAGATCTCCACATGCGCATTTAATTTCGTAGAGTAATGTGAGAACTTCTTCAAAACCTATCTTTTTCTTAGCGGATATAAGTAGCACTCTTTTAGGTGAAAAGAATTCCTTCAAGGCTTTTAAGAGTTCCATGTTCATCTCCTCTTTAAGGGAGGATGGCTTTTTAGTTAACATTAGATCAGCTGGATTAATTGATTTTCTAATTCTGTCAATCTCTTTTGGTCTAAAAGATCAATCTTATTTAAGATGGCTATGGTCTCGGTTTCAAGCGTGTAATAGGCTGTTAGAGCGTATAGGTAGAAGCTTAAGAGATTTTTCCTTCAAAGCTGATAGATCGCCTAAAAATAGGCAGCATCTGTCCTCAAACCTGCCAATTATCTCTCTCCCGGCGTTTCTGAAGAGAAATGGTTCTAGCTGCCCTGGAGTATCAAATAAAGTATAGTCCATATCGTTAAATTCAGGTAAACCTATTTTAGCAAGTCTATCCATAGCTTCAAGAATCGCTCCATTTGGACCTAAATTTTTATCGCGCATAATGCTTTCGACAGTAAATATTGACCTAATATCAAAGTCTGGTTTGTAGCCGGGATCTAAAACTCCGGGATCTAAGTTTACAAGCTTAACTTTATAGCCTTCACTAATCAAGTATTCGGAGAAATTTTTGACGAACAAGCTTTTTCCAGAGCCCGCTGGACCAAGAATAAATATGTTCATGATAGTTCACGTGAAGCGCTTAATGTAGCTAATTTGTTAATGAAATATAAATGCTGTGCAACTTTATTTCTCAACAATTAGACTTAAAGCGTAGTTAACCTTTTTAATTCTTGAAAAACCTGCAAACTTTAAACGTTTAACTATTCCTTTAAGATATCGTTTTCCCTGTCTTAAGCCTGGTCTACCAACATAATGTAGGATTTTTCCATTATCTTTTAGAACCCTAAATAATTGCTTATAAAATTCTAGTGAGTAAAGTTCTGGAGCGATACTTATTCTAGGCGGATCATGAATTATAAAATTGAATTTTTTATCGTTAAACTTTTTTATTTCTTGAAATGCATCTCCAATTATTAACTTAATCTTTTTATTTTCAAATAATGGTTTTGAGTAAGGATTTTTTCTAGCAATAAAAATAACATTTTCATCTTTTTCAATTGTTATAACCTGCTTAACGCTCTTTACTTTAGCCGCTAGTATTGCCGTGTAACCTAAGCCAGTACAACAATCTAAGACTACACCGTAGATTCTACCAAGAGCCCCAATCTTTAGGTTGGCATCTGTTTTCGGATCTACAATATCAGCTCTATGCATTCGTATACCTGATATCTCAAGATATGGCCAAGTTCTCGTTTTAACAAGTCTATAAAACTTCCCAGTTTTTTCACTATAGAATTTTATTTCCGCCAATCACCTGACATCTCCGATTTGACATTATATCCACTAGCCTTTTGCAAATAATAAGAAGAAAAATCTACTAAATCCAGTAGGATCCAGCTTTTAATTTTATAGCTCGTATTTTTCTCCGGGCTTAAGCAAGACCACTCTAACCCTTGAAGAAGCTTCAACTTTCCTCTTAAATTCCTCTGGATCCGTATCCCATCTATGCATTGGTATGACCACTTCCGGATTTATTGCTATAGCTGCCTCAGCTGCCTCCGGATTATCCATAGTGTAAGTTCCACCGCTTGGAAGCAAAGCTAGAGAGATTTTCTTGTCTCTAAGTTCTTTCATTTCGGGAATGAAATCCGTATCTCCTGCATGATAGATTGTTTTGTCGCCTATAGTTATCAAATATCCCAGACCGAATCCTTTTGGATGGAATGGGTTCCCAGGAGATCTAAACCGTTTAATATTATATGCATGAACAGCTTCAACTGTTATGTTATCAACAGTTATTTTATCTCCTGGTTTAAGAACTTTTACGTCACCACCTATCTTTGATGCGCAATCTTCAGGCGCAACAATTACTGTGTTATCCTTTCGTATTCTTCTGATTTTCGACGTATCACAATGGTCAAAATGTGAATGTGTTACTAGAATTATATCCGCCTTATCAACATAATCTCCCTCATACGGATCTATGTAAATGTTTTTTCCATCAGCACTGGTAATTTGGAAGCTAGCGTGCCCAAGCCACTTAACTATTACATCCGCCATATCTTCATCTTTTCCTCCCGAAATACAAATACTTCTATAAAAAATAATTCACCTCCACTAAATTTATCTTTATCGCCAAAATCTAGAGACTTGGAAAGATGATTTGCTGAGCTCCTTCTGGCAAACGTCTCAATTCTGCTAAATCTTTGAATTTTGTCAGATTATTTTTGAGAAGCCTTAAGTATAATCTTATTCTGTGATATTCGGTCCTGCAAACAAAAAGAAGAGATTATAAGAAAGTAACATCACCCGTCTGAAGAAATATTAGATACGACGCAAAGTGAGCGTAAGTGACTAAAATAAGTTTACATTACATATAGAATTTTTCCCAACTACCAAAACTATTCGAAACCTTAATGAACCCAAATGCTTTCCTAACAAGCTTATTTATTGCAGCTACGTTGATTCCAACAATCATCAAATAAATTCCATAAAAAAATGCTTACTATGAAGTAACATGAAAAAGGTTTTTACTGGAAAACTTTTATTAATTGTTAATGTAGCAACCTTTTTTGGTGATATGTATATGACTTCCTATTTATTAGGTATCGATCTTGGTACATCTGCTTGCAGAGCGGTTATATTCACTTTAGAAGGAAAGAAAATTTCTGAAGCATCGATGGAATATCCAGTTTATCATCCGCAACCCAGATGGGCTGAACAGAAACCTTTAGAATGGTGGAACGCCACCGTCAAAGTGATACAAGAAAGTATAAGAAAGGCGAACATAAAAGGAGAAGAAATCACTGGTTTATCTATCGCTTCCCAGAGGGAGGCTATTGTGCCTATAAGCAAAGAGGGTAGAGAGCTTTACAATAGCATTATCTGGCTTGACAACAGAACTATACCGCAAACGGAAAAAATTCGAAGTATAATTGGTGAAGATAGGGTGCTCTCGATAACTGGTCTTCC
>CAYSKG010000043.1:0-11310 GCA_964431725.1 uncultured Candidatus Bathyarchaeia archaeon
TTTAGACATATATTTCTGAAAATTAGATTCTTGAAGCAGCTGCTTCAAGAAATAGAAAAAGAAAGCTTTTCCTGAAGAACTTAGCGCCGTTATGATCGCATACATACTCGTCATCCCTAAAGTTTATTAGATGCATGTATTTCAGCGTGTTCTGAACTGCTTATGACCGAGCATTTCCATAACATGCAGGATATCTCTCTTTTAACAACTGAAGGAACGTCGCAACCCGCCGGTTGCATCCGACTATAAGCTGGTCAATCTCGCTTTCAAGCGGGATCCAAGGAAGCTTTTCAACCCACCTATATTTCGGCGCCTCACATGTTTTACCAATCATCCTAAGGAACGTTGAGTAAACTAGAACCGCGTTCTCTTTACACCCGTTAGACCATAGCTTTGCCATGCAATCACATCTTTCAGGCTTTTAGAATCATATAGGTTGGCGCCGCGCTTAGCTAGAACCTTGAGAAGCTTTACACGGCTCTCGATTGTTTACTCCGCATATCCCTGCTTTTTCATCCACCAAGTGAAATTGAATAGAAGACTCTTAAGATCATCAACTTTTGCTGTGGCTCCCGCATCCCGGCTTTCGGTTTCAGGTTTCTGCCTCAGGGCTAAACATGTCCCGGCCGAGTTTTTTGCCTTTTGCTCCGAGACGCATACTTGGCAATCTAAATTTAAGGCTAATCCTCTTTTTAAACCTTGGTTTCAATTTTTTCGCCGCGTCTCTCTGAAAACCTGTATTCGCATTCACGGCAGAGCCGCCGCTGCGTTGTTGAGCCGTCCGCTAGGCGGCGCCATTCCATCCCTATAAAGGTGCTTTGAACCATATTGCGGGCATTTGACAGCCAAGGAGATAGCTCCCTTTATTCGCTTCTTAGAAATTCAAGTTCTCTACGCTTGGCCTCCTCTGTTTTTTAAGTAGATTTGCGAGCTTCCTCCTCAAGAGTTCTTTTTCCGCCTCACTTTCAATCGCCGACACAACATCTTCTATTGAGATGCTCGTTTTACCCGATTTCTCAGCGTTTAACCCCGCCGTTAGGAGGACTGTGAAACCCATCCTTATGTCGCCAATGATCTCAGCGGTTTGGGCAGCTAGCTTGAGAATCTCATCGTTATAGGAGCCGGGTTTTAATGCGTGCTTGGCTCTCTCCCTTAGGATGGTGAATGCCTCATCTTTAGTATAGGGCTTGAGGATGATGATTTTAGGTTGCAGGGTGCTTATAATGCGTTCCGGTAGGTCGGCGACCTCCTCAAACCTGTTACTAGTGAAAATAAGTGTTGTATTAGGTTGCCTATTCAAGTAGTAAACAAGTGGCTCCCTCTCCTTATGGAGCAATATGTCAACTTCATCTATGGCTATGACAACAGCCTTTGACTCAACTATTTTCTCAAACGCATTCTTAAGCCTAAACATCTGCCAGCCTGCCTCTGGAACCTTTAACCCTAAACCCGTTAGGATTTCCCGCATGGTGTAGTAGGGTGTTCTCGTCCAACCCGCGTTAACATAAACCGCCCATATAGGCGCGGCTAAAGCCTTAGCGCTCCTCCTAACCTCATTTATAATGTATTTTATGCATAGGGTCTTCCCAGTTCCAGGCCTACCGCAAACAAACAGATTTCTACCACGTCCAACCCTAAAGACGCCTGAGATAAGATCCGCCATAATCTTCAGGTCTTCATCCCTGCATAGAGGCCTTCCGCCAGGCGGATCGCTCAGCGGCTGAAGCCACCTGGCATCTCGGAATATGCTACTCGGCTTAATCTCAAAGAGACCCATCGTATTCATCACCTTCAGGCGGAGAGAGACGGACAGAGACCTAGAGACCCCCTCCCCCATACTTTTTTTTATCTCAACCTATTTCTAAAGCTCTTTTATTCTTACGCCGCTTGAAGGAAGCGTTTAGAGTTCTACGGCTGGCTTCACAATTATTTCGCCGTCAGTCTCCAAGATTACGGCTTCTAGCTTCCGTCCACTTTTTGCTTCTATATAGCGGACCCATCCTTTTGGTAGCGAGATTGCATAACTTGTTTTTCCTAACTTGATGGCTTTCCGCTTATAGAGCTCGGGCATTTTATCATCTTTTTGAGTTTTAATTATTGAAACCTATTATGGGAAAGTATAAATTCTTCTATATATAGCTTTCTATAATTGAAACTAAGTTTCAATATGGAGGGAAAACTTTGAAGAAATGGTTTGTTGGCGTGAGGCCTGAGAAGCGGAGGAAAACAATGGATGAAAAAATTAGGAATTTAATTCCTTTTAATCAAGAGGTTTCTTGGAGCGTTTTAGCTGAGAGGGCGAGGGCGCAGGGTATTGGTAAGGCCACCTTAAGCCGCCACCTGAAAAAACTTGAAAAACTAGGGATTATTAGAAGGCGGGTTGATACTTCGGTTTATCCTCCTAGAACCTATTATAAGCACTTAAGCCCTGAAAAAATAAGGCTTTACATCCCTTATGAGGCGGCAACAGGTCTATTCGGTGATCCACCATCAAAGGATTCCAATATAGAAGAGGTTAAAAAGTGGGTTGAAGCGCAAACCCGCCTATTACTCGCAAAAATAATACTTGAAGTTTCACCAAACCCCCTTCTCCATCATGCAGCTTCAGACCGAGAGATAGAAAATTTCGCCTATAAACATTTTCTGGAAAGGAATAGAAAACTTTTGGAAAATATGGCTCGGCTCCACGCATTATTCACGAAAATCGCAGCGTCCGACGAGGAGAGAATGATGCAAATACAAGAAAAAATGCTCCTCGAATATTATGAAATGTTTGAGCAGGCACTAGCCATCTACGGCCTATCAACCGACAAAATAATGGACAAAATAAAAGGGGGGAAAGGCCCAGTGCTAAAGCCCCTATTCCCCATCTCCCTTTCACAACTACAAGGTCAGCCTCACAATGAAAAAATGGAAAAAAGGTAATTAGATTTCGTTGAAGTCTAGTATTGCTCTACCCACGTCTAAGGCGCTAAAGTGTTCATGTGCATTAAACTGCGGCCCTTTTCTTCAGCTGTCAACTTTATGCTTCTGGAAATCATGATGATATTACGAAAATCGTAACATTCTAGCGCCTCATTTTATCGTTATTTATTCATATTTTTGTGCACATGCACAAAAGTTATATAAAAGTTGATTCGACGTAACATATTTAGAATTAGCTGGAACTCTTCAAAACGCAAGAAAGGAATTTGCTCAAGTCTTAATTGAAGGAAGGAAGCCATGAAAGCTATTGGAATTATTGGTTCTCCACGTAAGAATGGAAACACTGCGTATTTACTTGAGAAAGTTATGAAAATTATCAGGAAAAAGTATGAGACAGAAATCATCTTCCTAAAGGATTATAATATTAAGCCTTGTGAAGGGTGTCATTACTGTGAGGAGAATAAACGATGTATTATAAAGGATGATATGCAAGAGCTGTACCCCAAACTTAAAGAAGCTGATGTCATTATCTTGTCTAGTCCCTCCTATATGGGAGGCGTAACATCCCGGCTCCGGGCGTTTATGGAAAGAACGTGGTATCTCAGGAAGGGACAACTCGAAGGAAAGATTGGCACATATATTGTTGTTGGAAGAAGAAAAATTGGTTCCACAATAGAAGAGATAGAAGAATATCTATCAAGGTTGAAAATGACTAAAATTCCAGGTGTCTTAGGATATGCTTTCGAAAAGGGCGATATCTTAAATGATAAAGAAGCGCTGAAGGAAGTTCAAAAACTTGGAGAACGAATTTTAAAGCTATCAGAGAACTAGAATATTCTTCCACGCAAAACTTAAAACCTTCTTTATATTTTCCTGCGAAAGATTTTAATATTATTTTGTGCATAATCACATAAAAGGTGATTAAATGCAGTATCCAGTAAATTTTCGGTCTCATACTCATAAAGAATGTGCTAACTTCAACAATGGATTCTGCACATTAAGCGGCGCTACCGTGGATCCTGATGGGGTTGCCTGTCCAAATTTCACGCCGAAAAACATAACAACTATGCCTCAACCGGTGAACCCCAAAATCCAACGAACATGGCAACTGCCACCATATCCACAACAACCAGCTTTATATTCCGCTCAGCAATTCCATCCGCCGCCCAGCCATATTCTATATCCTTGGGAAATGTATGATTACATATGGTATCCACCATTTTTCGCATATTTATGGAATCCGTATGGATATTTCAGTTACTGGATGATGCCTTGGTTTAATTTTCTATGGCAATACGATAGATATGAATATCCAGCATACAGCCATGAGTATAAACCATATTCTTTAATGTTCCCGTCACCCTTTCAAGTCCCTTTAGAATTACTTAATGAAGAGCTAGCAATGCTGGAAGCTTATAGGAGAGAACTTCAAGCTGAGATTGAAGAGATCGATGTAAGGATCAGAGAGCTTAAGCGGTGGATCGGAAAGTAACTGCAAGAACATAGTGTCATTTCAGCTCTGCAAAATCAAAGATTATTTAAACATGTGCTCCAGAAGGATTTTGTTATAATTTCTCCCTTAAAAAGGGAAGAGTGAGATTCTTAAGGTTTTAAGAGATAAAGCCGAAAAATGGGAGAATTGCAGATCATGCGATTTTCCTCATATAAGATATTTGATGAGTACGCGGAAAAATATGATTCTTGGTACTGGAGAAACCCTATTCTCTTTAAATGTGAAGCTGAGACAATAAGGTCCCTAAAACTTAATGGTAGGGGATTATCTATCGGCGTTGGATCCGGAACCTTGGATTCTCAAGCGTCTGTTGACGTAGGGATTGATCCATCCGTGAATATGCTTAAGTTGGCGTCTATCCGAGGGATTGATGTTGTCCGAGCAACAGGCGAATATCTACCATTTAAAGATGAAGTTTTCGATTTCACACTTATAACTGTGACCATATGTTTTCTCAGTTCTCCAGAAAAAGCTGTTCTGGAGGCAAGAAGGGTTTTACGTCCTCAAGGTGAGATTGCAGTTTGCATAATTCCGAAAGATTCAAGCTGGGGCAAAGAATATATGAAAAAAGCTAGGAAAGGACACATCTTTTATAGTTACGCTCGCTTCTATACTCTGAAGGAAATTAAGCAGCTGTTAGAAGAGCATTCTTTTAGAGTGGTTACAATAAAATCCACGTTAAGCTATTCTCCTCATGATAAACCCCGAATTGAAGAGCCGTCTGAAGATCCTTATGGAAAGGGCTTTGTTTGCATAAAAGCCGTGAAAATATAGAGATGAAGATTGTTCTCTCAAATTCACCAGCGGATGCAAAAATTTGAAAACCTAGATAATAGTATAGTCTCCATCTTTTTTTATCTTTCTTTTTCTCATATCCTTGTGGCGTGAATGATTTAAATATTTAAAAATTGCGTGAGACCTAAAGAGGAAGTTAAGGTTTGGAAATCTGCATTCAATTAAACCAATTTTCTTTGATTGCTTTTTGTTATCCCTTATATTCTCTAGAAATGAATCGAGAAAGAGAAAATTTATTTTCGAATTAATGATAAATTAGAGGAGATGCCCAAATACTCTTCTTGGAGTGAGATATCATGTTTCGTTATGAAGGTGTTGAAGTTGAAGATACTTTTGCCGAAATGTTCTATATGTGGGTTGGCAGAGTTCTCATAACCGCCGAGAATGAAAAGTGGGCTTTAACGGCGGCTAGAGTCGCAACCGGATTCGCATCTTCAATAATCGGTTCTCCAGCTGAAGCTGGAATCGAGAGTATAGTTTCAGCTAAAGAGACACCTGATGGGCGAATTGGGGTTCTAATACAGATTTATCATCGCACAAGAAGCGAATTGAAGAGACAGATGGTAGAGCGAATAGGTCAATGCGTGATGACTTGCCCAACTACGGCGGCCTTTGACGGCTTAAAAGAAGCAACCAGAAAACTTAAAGTTGGTAGAAGCCTACGCTTTTTCGGCGACGGTTTCCAGAAGCTTGATGAAATGTATGGTCGAAAAGTTTGGCGCATACCGGTCATGGAGGGAGAATTCATTGTTGAAAGCAGCTTCGGCGTTAGGAAGGGTATAGCCGGCGGAAACTTCTTTATAATGGCGAAAGATCTTAAGTCAGGGCTTTCTGCAGCCGAAGCTGCCGTTGAAGCCATACAAAAGAATGTTAGGGGTGTAATTCTCCCATTTCCAGGCGGCATATGTCGTTCTGGATCTAAAGTCGGCTCACTAAAATATAAGCTTCCAGCATCAACAAACCATTTATACTGCCCAAAACTGAAGTGCATTTTGCCGGACAGTAAAGTTCCCAAAGAAGTGAACGTGATTTATGAGATTGTAATAAACGGGCTTAACCTAGATAATGTTAAGATGGCTATGATTGAGGGAATAAAGGCAGCGGTTAAAGTTCCAGGAGTTGTTAGAATATCTGCTGGGAATTATGGTGGCAAAATAGGACCCATAAAGATTTATTTACAGGAGGTTCTAGAGGGGTAATCAGTTCTTATTTTTCTCTCAATCTTCTCCTAACAGCCGGGTTTGTGTCGGCAAGCTTCTTCAGTACGGATTCAAAGTTCTCGTCAGGTGAGAGCTCTCTCTCGATGAAAAGACCTGTTCTACCAACCTTATCCCGGCGGAGTAATGTGCGAACTCTATCGAGAACAGTATCAACAGAAATTCCAAGTAGTTTGGCAACTCTCTCTTCCTGTCCAACTATGCTACTTTCAATATGTCCCTTCTTCGTTGGTTCAATAAGCATCAACCGCTTATCAACTCCCGGGACTCTCACGTCTTTTTTAAGCATAGTAAGAGTTGCTTCACCGCCGAAACGATAGAATTCCCTCTCTACACTTCTCATCTTTGATAGGGGGAAGGATACGCATCTCCGCTCATCAATTTCAATATAGCCCTTAATCGAATAGGATGGTGTTGCTTGAATCAACATACGTCTGCTGACCGGTAGCCCAGACATTCTAAGAGCATTCTCAATAGTAAAGGATGGATAAATCTGTGGCACAAAAATATCTACGTCGCTTCTAGGTGAAACGTCTCCGCGAGCAATGCTTCCATGAACAATACAAAATATGTGAGCCCTTTCAAGAGCCTCCATAACCTCTATTGCTCTAGCCCTTAAATCCGCCAGAATCCTCCAGTGCTCTGCACTGTAAAAAACTTCTACTCTCTCAGCGTAGGTTACAGGCTTCTCAGCCAAATTACGAATCCTCCAAAGACTTATTTTTCAAGATATTTTTTCAGGGATTTTCTGTAAATTATCACCCCAGCAGCTAAAACTACAAATGTCACAAGCGAGGTGGCGAGAATCTGAGGAGCTACTTCCGCTAGGTCAGCCTCGAAAACCATCACCTTTCTAATAGCTTCTATAGCCCACGTGGCTGGACTATACTCCGCCAATATTTGCATCCATCTTGGAAACCAATCTTTCGGAAACCATACGCCGGTTAAAAATGCCAACAATAAACCTAGAGATGTGCTCAGGTTGGAGGCTCCCTTAGCACTTTTTGTCACAAGCGAGAGAAGGGAACCCAGTCCCAGCACCATTAAAGCTAGTATCAAGAGCACTAGCGGTATAATCCAATATTTGATGCGGAGAGGGTCCCAGTATATTCTAGCGCCGCAAACGCCCACTCCAAAAATAACTATTATCACCGATATAATGGATAAGGCTGTTACGCCGAATAGAACTTTCCCGGCTATTAGCTCAGAGGGTGTTATAGGGGATGCCAATATCTTCGGTAAGCATCTTTTCTGTTTTTCCTCCATGAGAGCTACTGAACCTATGTTTAAGCCGCTGTAAAGCATGGTCATACCTAATGCTCCTATTGTGTACCAACCTATCCAAGATTCTCTAGATATCAGCTTTTCAGGTGAAATTTTGCTGAAGGCTGGGTTTATTGGCTTAGCTATACCTCTCAAAAACTTTTCAATGATCTCTAAATCAACGTTATCCTCCGGAATAAACTTTAGCATCCAGCTGATTTTTTCGTTTGAGATCTTCACGCTAAACTCGTCCAAAAAGGCGTCTAACATGAAACTGTTTATTTGAAAAGACTGGATGTTCATGGCGCTCACATAAATCTCTAAATTTGCTTGGTTGAAGGTCAGATTTTCTCCAAATCCCTCCGGTATTATAATGCCAGCATCAATCTTTTCCCTCTTGATTTCATCTAACATTAAAGTTTCATTCTTGTAAACTAAAACATTAAATAGCTTAACTCCCTCATACTCAGCTCTTTCTAAAACATCTATAAGTAGTGAACCGTTCAATTGATATTCCGAATCCACATCATAATTGACTACGCCAATTTTCATTGTTTTAGGCGTATAGTTCTCTGGGGGAATAAATACGTAGGCTGTAAGAACCAGCCATAAAAGAGGCCATACTATCATCCAGAAAACCGCTGTTTTGTCTCTAGAGAGCTCCTTGAGATCTTTAACCACAAACGCCTTAATCACATTAATTCTCAATTCTCACTAATTCTCCTACCAGTTAATCTCAAGAAAACATCCTCAAGAGTTGGCTTATCAACTCTTATGGATATTAGCTTAATTCCAGCTTTAAAGAGCTCGAAGGCTACCGAAGAGAGGATAGTATCAGAATCCTCCGCATAGATTCTAAGGGAACTTTCATTAGCTATCGCATCTTCTAGATTTAACCGATTCCTCAGAGCCTTTAAAGCCTTATGAGGACTTTCAGCTTCAGCTAGCTTTACACTTATCACAACCTTAGGCGCATAAGCCCTCTTTAAGTCTTCAGGTTTCCCCTCAGCAATAATCTTCCCGGCATCCATAATAGCCACCCTATCTGAAAGTGCTTCAGCCTCCTCCATATAATGCGTTGAAATCATAATTGTTCTATCTGATCTCTTGATTTCATCTAAAAGCTGCCAAACCTCTCTCCTTATGTTGGGATCCAATCCGGTTGTAGGCTCGTCAAGTATGAGCACTCTCGGATCATTTACTAATGCCGTAGCGAGGTTAAGTCTCTTCTTCATTCCGCCAGAATAAGTTTTTACAGGCTTGTCAGCATATTCCTCCAAACCCACCTTTTTTATGAGATCCCTAGCTTTTCCCTTAGCTTTTCTCCCAGTTAATCCGTAAAGATTAGAATAAAATATTAGATTTTCAAGTCCAGTTAGCTCCTCATATAGGGCTGGATTCTGGGGGCAATAATTAGTTTCGAACCTAATTTTTGTATTTTTAATGTTTTCACCTAATATTTCGATTCTCCCTTCATCAGGCTCCATTATTCCAGCGATCATCGAGATTAAGGTTGACTTCCCAGCTCCATTTGGTCCAAGAATCCCATAGACTTCACCAAGTTTTACGTCAAAGCTCACCCTGTTTACTGCAATCTTATTCCCAAACCTTTTTACAAGATCCGCCACTCTAATAGCTTTCTCCATTATACAATTACTCCTGAGAGTAAATTTTCTTAAAGGGAGTTATTAAATTATTTTTATAAAAAAGGGAGAGATGCGTCAATCTTTATATATAGTTATGGTATGTTTTCCATATCTGCCGTAATCAATGGAGAGATTTAGGCAGATAAAAGAGATGAGTTTGATTTGAATAATGATGAGTATCTATTTGCATTTCTTCTATTACTCTTTTGGTTAGCGATTTACATGCTGAGTAAGATTCTGCCCCTAAAAAAGTATGGTTTACATGTTAAACCATTCTTCATTAAATACGAATCTGAGAGATTCAGAAAATTACTTTACAAGCTTTCACTTTCAAACAGATGGAGGATCCTATGGAAATTCTCCTCGCACCTAAATGTCTTTCTAAGTCTCGGACTCATGTTCTTCTCCATCATGTTTCTGCTTGGAAACATAACCGAAATGTTTCTTCTAAGCGAACGGAAAGCAGCCATTGTACCCGTGATCCCTGGCTTGACTCTCAGCCTATATTGGCTACCATACTTTCTAGTAGCCATCATAGTGACAGTTCTCACCCACGAAGCAGCTCACGGCGTAATAGCTCTAATTGAGGGCGTGCGCATTAAGTCTGCTGGAGCATTCATATTTGCTGTTTTCCCTGGCGGTTTTGTTGAGGTTGATGAGAAGGAACTGAATAGATTACCCTCCACATCAAGAATCAAAATCTTCTCAGCCGGAGCGGCCTCAAATATTTTAGGCGGACTCTTAGTTTTTCTACTTCTTTCATGTCTTTTCACTCCTACGCCCTCTGGCATAGTTGTTCTTAATGTCTTAGAGAACGGACCCCTAGACGTTGCCGATATTAAAAGATGGGATGTGATATATGCCTTGAATGGTACGCCTATACATACTCTTCAGGATTTAGTTAATTTTATGGCTAATGTTAAGCCTCGTGAAAAACTGGTAGTGTCCACGAATAAAGGAAACATTACTATAGAAACCATTCCAAGTCCGGAGAACGCGAGCAGAGCCATAATCGGAATAGTGTTCCCCTCGCTACTTTATTATCCAAGTCGACTTGGCTTAGGCTTCTTCTGGGATGTGCAAACATATCTTATCTTAAACTGGCTGTTCATCGCACTCGTTAATGTTGCAATCTTCAATATGCTTCCGATACCACTGTTAGATGGAGACAGATTTATCCAGTGCCTACTCGAAAAATTTGCTGATAAAGGAATGCTGGTTAAAAAGTTTTTTAATGCTCTCTCACTTTTTTTGATAATCGTTAATATGGCTCTGAGCTTATGATGATTCTTAAGCCTAATCGTAAATATTACATGGCGATCTTCCGTATAATTTTGTGTTGAGTCTTCTTTAACTTTAAATTTGGAGCATACTTCCTACCTGTTCGATTTCCTCATATGACGTTTTATTCTCTGCAGTGTTTTATTAAATTCCATTTTTTGTTACCTGATTTTTCTCATATCACAAATTTAATCCATCATTCTTCCGTCTGGGAACAAGATGTATATAGAAACGGGAGACATCTAGCCGAGCTTCCCTGTCACTGGCATGAAGAATATTTACTTTTTTGATAGAGGATACTCAGCTATCTCCTCAGCTAAGCTTTCAGTGTAAAATTCCTTCTTAATCATTTGTTCTAGGACTTCTGCAGTTACCTTACGTGCTAGAGCTGCTTTACCATAAATCCACTTCTGGTATATATGCGTCGCTGAAGAAACCGCATATTTTACCCATCGGCAAGAGCTGTATTCTTTCAAGTAAATGCCGAGTTATGCTTTCGGAGAAGAAGCGGTACCACCAATAGCCAGTTAAATAAACGTTCGGGTAATTTTTAGCTATGATCGTGAGTTCATGTGACTCTCGTATCTATAAGCCGATATTAGGTGAAAGTAAACATCGCCGTATTCGTAGAAGAAGCGGCATAAATGCTGAAGACCTCTCTGCTTGAAGC
>CAYSKG010000044.1:0-11262 GCA_964431725.1 uncultured Candidatus Bathyarchaeia archaeon
TCTATAGATGAAAACGTTATTTTAGAAATAACAATACTAATTGACACGGACAACGATGGATTGTATGATTGTGAGGAAACAAATGCGGGAACCAGCTTAACCGACAGCGATACAGATAATGATGAGCTAACAGACTATGAGGAAATTCATGTATATGGCACAAACCCCCTAAGTACTGACACAGATAATGACGGGATTTCCGACAACGAAGAGATACAGATGGGAACCAACCCCCTCGTTGAAACAGTTGCGCTACCAAAAGTACTTGAGGAATTGGAAACTACAAGAATACTGATGTACATCTTCTTGGCAACTACAATAATATTCCTATTAACGACCGTTATAACGGCAATTCTCTTTATAAAAAGACAAAAGTAGCAAGATGCTCTCTGAACATTAGATTCAAGAGTCGGATTCCTACTTTAACCTCTTTTCTCTCTCCATAAAAAGAAAATATTTTTCCGCTCGGGAAAGAAAAATTATAGAAATAGAATGGGGATAGCTAAATATTTAGATACGCCATAAAAGTATGGGCTTTAGACCCGCCACTAATTCATGCCTAAGAGGTTATATAAGATGAAAACTCAACGTAAACTCCCAGAATTCTTAATGACCTCAGAGCCTGGATCCTTCGCTCAGAAAACAATATTACATAGAAAACCCCGTATAATTGAAGGAGTTATCAGGGACAATAATTATCCGCAATCCATTGTTAAGCGTTTAATTCGCTTCAAAGATGAGATTGCTAACGGCATAATTCAGCCTTTAACCGAAGACGCTCCAGACGTGGAAGAATGGAACAGCATATGGCTTAAATTTAAAGGTAAAACGTGGCTGGAGCTCCCATGGTACTTTGCTGAAGCCTACTTTTATAGGCGGCTGTTAGAGGCAGTTAGATACTTTCAGCCTGGACCATTGAAAAATCGTGATCCATTTCAAAAATTGAAAATAAAGCAACTGAGAGAAAGTTTGCCTATTCTAGATCTTGCAATGAAAATACTAGGCGATATAAAAGATTTAAAGTTACGCTTTGAAATGCTGTTACACGCCAGCCTATGGGGTAACCGCGTTGACCTCAGTAACCTAACCGTTTCGGATGATATTAGGCGTAGACAGGTAATGATAGAAAGAGAAAACTTGTTGATTAATGACTTTCCTAAAATCCTGGAAGTTTTTAGAGAGAAATCACTTTCGCAGATTGCTTTCGTGAACGATAATGTTGGAGTGGAGTTAGGATTCGACCTACTTCTGGCGGACTTCCTTCTGAAAAACGATTGGGTGGACAGAATAACCTTCTATTTGAAGCCTTACCCATTCTTCGTTTCAGATGCGATGCCTAAAGATCTCCAGCAAACCATAAAAGCATTTACAGAAACCCCGAAAACAAATTTAAACAGCCTTGGAAAGAGCATAAAGAACGCGTTATCCAGCAATATTTTATCCACATCAGCCGACTGGTTCTGGGCTTCACCATACCACTTTTGCGAGATGCCAAGCTCGCTCTATAAGGAGCTTTCACGCTTCGACCTAGTAATCTTGAAGGGAGACGTTAACTATAGAAGGCTTCTAAGCGACCGCCACTGGCCCTACACGACACCAATCAGAGAAATAGTTCGTTATTTCCCAACATCCATATTAATATTACGCACCCTAAAAGGAGAGATAATGGTTGACCTCAAGGAGGGTGTGGCTGAAAAACTTGAGGCAGAAGATCCTGATTGGCTGATAAGCGGCAAATGGGGAATCATACAATACATTAAGCATGATCATTGAGAAAAGGCGTTTGAAGTAAAAGTTTCATATGCAAAAGTTAGAAGCTCTCTCGTACACTAGGCGAAAGGCGAATATTCCTTAAGAAAAAATATTAGCTGTAAGTGGAAATTCTAGAGAAATAGGAAATTACTCTTTCATCCACTTTTGATGTCAATTATCGGGCTACCATCTAGGGCGTCAAGTCCCTCAACGAACAAAACATTTCTCTCTCTTCTTAGGAGCCTCACGCGTGTTAAGCCTATGGGATTCGGTCTCATCGGGCTTCTAGTTGCGAAAACACCTGTTAAGGGTTTACTTAAGTCTCCTCTAGGATGAACCTTGAGTTTTCTGCGATCCTTCTCAGTTAGCTTATGCATCCAATAAAGCACATCAATGTAACTTAGCTTTTCAATACCTTCTAACGCCTCAACATATTCTGCATAGATTTCTATCCTCATAACCTTATTTTCATCCGTTTTATAAGCGACTCCTACTGGATGCAGTATTATCAATTCTTTCCTTTTAGACCTACCGCTCATTTCAGACCACATAACCCTGTTGTCGCCAGAAGCTAATTCTGGTAGACCCTAATAAAAATATTAAGAGACTATAGAGGGCTTAGAAAAGCAATTTGGTCGGATTCTCCCATAAAGGTTACTGGCTTCTTAATAATTTAGAACAAGTTTAGGAATCTAGTGCCTATTCTTGGAGTAGATCTTCGGGGGTTTGCCTTTTGACCCATCCTACTGAGTTGAAATCGGTGTCGTAGGAGATTATTGTGTCGACGGATAATTCTTTAAGGGCTTGAACAGCTAATGCATCATCAAATTTTAAACCGTAGTCTCTCATTAGAGACGTTGCCTTTATTCGGCTGACTAAGCTCAGAGAATGTACCTTTAATCCTCTCTAGCGGAGAAGTGAGGCTAGAAATAAGCCTATTTCATCCCAGCTCTTCCCATACTTTTCCATGATGAGGACTATAGAGTCTATGTGGAAATCAGTGACTGCGGCTTTTACGTCACCGTCTCTCACTCTCTCTAGAAGTCGTTTACATGCTGGACCATGTGTCTCCGCTAACTCAGCCTCAAGGAAAATGTTTGCATCAAGTAGAACTTCTATATTCCATGGCTTTTTTAACTCTGATTTCTCTCGCTTCATGTTGGAGCTCAACCCCGCTTTTTTTAACGTGAGAAAGCATGCCGTAAATGGCCTCAACCGGATCCTCAATTGACTCAGCTATGCTCAGAACCTCTGAGACCTGTGAGAGCCACATGGATATAGCGTTCTCTGAGGCTATACTGAGGGAGCCTTTTCGGTAGCCGTAGAGCCTCATGGCAACTTCCCTGAACTTTCTTTCGATTTCATCGGAGATGTAAACTTTTATTCCACCCATCTACTGTCCCTAAATCCCTAAAGGGATAAAAAACTTTATATCTTTTCCTTATTCGCTTCTTGGGAGAAGCAGGTTCTATGGAATTAGAGTAAAATAAGGGTTTTGATCTTTGGAAGCTTGAGGGTGATTTCCATTATTTTTAGGCTTTAGGCACTTTCCAGCCCTTTTTCTTTTAGGATCTTTTGAACCATGTGCAGGTTTGATGCGTGTGATGAGAGGCAATAGAGGGAAGATTCATATTCTAGAAAATCGTTCTTTTTGCTGTTTCTCTCATATAGGAGAGATCCCTAGAAGGGTTTTGGTAGAAGATGATTGTCGAAATAAAAATAGACTATGAAAAATGCATTGGATGCAAAAAATGCGTTAAGGCTTGCAGCTACGGTGTGCTGGATTGGTTAGATGATATGCCCGTGGTCGTAAATCCCAGAGACTGTGTGGTTTGCTTAGAATGTGAAAAGAATTGTCCGGTTAACGCAATACTTCATAAAGAGAAATAATGATATACAAAGTTTTCTCATAGAATCTAGTTTTCTTGAGCATAATAGGGAAATGAAATAACATTTCCAGCATATTAAAAAATATATTAACTCAAATTCGGAAAGCCGGCATTGTTAGATAACTCTATCCTTTATGAAGAAAAAGTTTAAATTTAGGCAATGCCTAATTTAGGTTATGCCTAAATTTAGGAAAAATAAACGTCAAGATAAGAAATTAACTGAAAGAGAAACTGAATATCTAAAGACAGTTTTCAAACTGCTTTCAGGAAAAGAAACCGTTGGAAGCCTAGAGGTAGCAAACGCCATGGGAGTCTCATGTGCAACTGCAAGCGAAGTTCTCAAAAAACTTTACGAGAAGGGCATGCTCAAAAGGGAACCTTGGAAAGGGGTAAGTCTTTCAGAGCGGGGAGCTAAAGAGATAAATAGAATCCTCAGAAACCATAGAATTTTTGAGACATACGTATATCGTTTTCTCTCAGTTAACTTGAAAGATGCATGCGACTGCGCAAGTAAAATCGAACTTTACCTCTCTGAAGAAATAGTTGATTCCATGTGTAGAGCCCTAGGGCACCCTGAAAGATGCCCTCACAACAATTATATACCTAGGGGAGGATCCTGTTGTCTAAGGAAAAAATCGTAGCCATACTCGCCATTATAGTCCTAGTAAGCCTAGATCTCTCTATAAGGGTTTCCGCTCAAAATAAAGATAAGATAAGGATAGCGGTTTCAATAGATATTCTCAAGCCGATAGTCTCAGAGATAGTGGGAGATCTTGGAGAGGTTTACTCGATTGTTCCAGAAGAAGCTGAACCCCACAGTTTCACGCTTACGCCAGACATCATTAAAAAGGCGTCAGACTCCGATTTAATCGTCATAACTGGACACATGGAATGGGAAAAGAAACTTGTTAAGCAAGTTGCAGAAACAAAAAATGCTCAGCCAGACCTAATATCCATAGATCTACTCAGTTTAGCTGGAATAAAAATACTTGAAATTAATGGGGAACGAAACATTCATGGATTTTGGCTTCTACCGGATAACGCGGTTATAATAGCGAGGGGCCTAAAAGATAAAATATTAACGTTGAAGCCGGAATACTCAGAGGAACTCTCGTACAATTATATTCTCTTTGAGAAGGAGATTACTAACCTTAAAAATTTTCTCAATAAACTCTCAGAAAGATATAATTTAGTAGGAAAAAATGTTGTGATAGGCTTTTACGCTGAGCAATATATTGCTGAAGCAATGAATCTAAAGGCGGATATAGTGCTCATAGGCGAGGGAGAAATTAATCCAAGCATTCTAACTAAAGTTTATGAGGGATTCAAATCCGGGAAATATGCTTGCATGATCGTTTCCGATACAGCCCTATTGATGAGCAATGTTCAAGGCATACTCAAAGAAATTTCTGGAGAAACTGGTTGTTCAATAGCCTACGTATTAACTGTTTCCACCAGCGGTTTGGAACGATATGACGCAATTATGTACTATAATGCCGGGCAAGTTTATAATGCTCTACTCTCCCAATGCAAAGCAAACTCAGCTGAAGTCAACATTTATCTTTTAACCACCATAGCGACTTTACTCATAATCATTCTTGAGAGTATTTTATTGGTTAAATGGAGAGTCAAGATATGAATGTGCCTATAATATCAGTTAAAGACGTTTCAGTTAAATTGGGCGATCGTATAGTATTAGATAGCGTAAGCTTCAATGTTGAAAAACCATCTCTCATATTGGTGTTAGGTCCGAATGGAGCTGGAAAGACAACACTAATAAGGCTTCTGCTTGGAATGGTTAAGCCATTTAGGGGCGACGTAAAGGTCCTCGGGTTAGATCCATTCGCAGAGAGCACAAAACTAAGAAGCTTGGTGGGCTACGTCCCTCAGAAGGATAAGATTTCATATGAAACCCCACTGAAGGTGAGTGAAGTTGTCTTAATGGGCATATTATTGAAGAAGAAATTTCCAAGATTCCCCTCCAAGAAGGATGTTGAATCCGCTAAAAAGGCTTTGGCATACTTAGGTATGGAAGACAAATGGGACTCATTCTTTAATGAATTAAGTGGAGGGCAGCAAAGAAGGGTTTTAATAGCTAGGGCGCTGGCTTCTAATCCAAGCCTATTATTTTTGGATGAAGTTTTCGCTGGATTGGATTTTGAGAGTCAAGAAAATCTACTTAATGTTCTCTCAATGCTAAAAGAGAAAAAGAGAACTATAATTATTGTGGAGCATGATCTTGATCCAATAAGAGATCTAGCGGACAAAATTCTAGTCTTAAACAGGAACATATGCATATATGGAGAGCCAAATGAGGTTTTAAGCGAGGACAAGCTTAAACCTCTATACCCATGCTTAAGAACGGTAGAGAAAGATGGAAGACAAATAATATTTCTAGGTGATAAACATGCTTGACCCATTTATTTTAAGAGCAATCATTGGAATAGCGTTTGCATCACTTTCAGTACCAGTCTCCGTCCTAATGCTTCTAAGAGGATCTCTATACATAACCTCTGAGGTTTCACATGCCGCTCTAGGCGGCGCAGCCATAGGTGTTCTAATTCAAACATTCATTCCAGATTTAATGGACCCATTCTTTTTTGTGGTAATATTTTGCATAGCAACTTCCATACTTGTATCCCGTGCAGGTAAGAGCGGACAGCAGTCTTTAGGAATGATGTTGAGCGTTTCGCTTGCTGTAAGCGTAATGCTCTATGCAGTTATAAGAAGCTATCTCCCAATAGAAAAAAGGGTGATTGTAGACAGCTACTTAGTAAGCGATCTTCTACTTCTTTCAAACTTTGACATACTGAATCTAGCTATTGCATCAACAGTTACCGTTATAGCTGCTACAATATTTTATAGGGAGTTTATATACATATGCTTCGACATGGAGACCGCTGAAGCCCTAGGACTAAAAACGGGACTATATGATTCGTTACTTTTCACAATTTCAGCGGTAACAGTTGCAGTAGTATCTAGAATGATGGGAGTTTTACTCTCAGTTACACTCCTCATAATTCCCGCCGCTGCATCAAGGCTTCTAACGCGTCATATAGATAAAATGCTTGTAGGCTCCTTCTTAATAGCGTTTCTTTCAGGACTTGGGGGGATCCTTCTCTCCCTTTATTCTCACATCCCAACAAGTGGTGCAGTAGCGCTTATATCCATACTCGTCTTTTCGCTGATATACATAATACAACTTAGGAAACCCCACTGAAGCCAGCAAATAAAATGAAATGTACATAACATCTAGATGTAATACGTATGCTAAAAATAGCTACCTCATTCTCATGTAGTTAAAACCTTAATTTTTATACTTTTCTATGTTCCAACGCCCATTCATACTTTAGTCCGCAACTTCTTCAACCAACAACCCAATATGTGGGATAACTTACTAAAGATGATAAAAATGCGATTTGTTTTTAAACCAACACTAAAGTTTTTGTGTTTTAAATGATAAAGTTATAGATGGAGACGTGGGTTCATGTCAGGAGATAAGATAACGATTATTGAGCAAAAAGAGGTTCCGGAAGGCATCAAAGTAGTCTGCGGTCTCCCAGATGTTGGATTAGTTGGAGCAATAGCGGTAGCGCACATAATTTCCAAACTAAAACTTGAGGAGCTAGCCCATATAGAAACTGACCTCCTACCGCCGATAATCATACTTGAGGAAGGTCTTCCAAGATCACCTATAAGAATCTTCGGAAACAGCGACCTAGCGGTCTTAAGCTCCGAAATAGCTATACCTTCAGGAATAATTCATTCGGTGATAAGAAGCATAATTGAATGGGCATGGAGAAAAAAAGCTGAGAAAGTTTTCACCTTGGGCGGGTTACCTGTTCCAAACAGGCATGAAATTGATAAGCTAAGAATATTTGGAGCTGCTTCGGACAATCTGATGATAAAAACCCTCACAGAAAATGATGTTGAAATTATTAAGCGAGGTTTTCTTGTCGGCCCTCAAGCTCTCATCCTAAAGTATTGTGCTGAAAAGAAAATACCTGCGGTAGCATTATTAGCTGAAGCCTTCTACAATTATCCGGATCCAGAAGCATCCTCAGTGGTAATACAAGCATTTAATCGAATAGCAAACATGAATATAGATGTATCTGAGCTTATTGAGAAAGGGGAGGAAGTCCGCTTAGCCATGAGAGACATGATGCGTAGAACCCAAACTGAGCTTGCAAAAATGAAGAAATCCCACGAATACGATATTCCAGGATACTATATTAGGTGATTTAGTGCTCAAAGAATAGGAGAGGGGAAGTGATATGAGTATAAGAAGAAGGAGAAGATCTATCTTCGACATATTACGTGAGTATATGGAGGAGCTTGAAGAGCTTACCGATGAAATGTTTGAAAGATTCATGGAGCATCCTAGCTGGGACGCCAGCGAGAAATCACTTGAACCTTTATGTGACGTTATAGTGAAAACTGACAGGGTGATAGTGACGGCTGATCTGCCGAGAGCTGATCCGGAAAACATTAGAATAAGTGGAATAAGCGATGACCTAATAGAGATCACAGCTAAAATGAAGATGAAAGTGAACTTCGAAGATTTAGGCGTTACCCATAGAAGAGGCGAGTTCACATGCTTTAGCTGCAGAGTTCCCCTTCCAGTTCCAGTAGATGTAAGCAAGGCTAAAGCGAGATTCAGAAAGGGAATATTAGAAGTAATACTTCCTAGAAAGAAAGGCTATGAAATCAAAGTAGAATGATTTAGTCAGAAACAAAAAGTTAACTTTTTGTTTATCCTATTTTAAACAATAATTAAAGTTGCATAACCCTGCTTTTTATAAAGGAAGAGATGAGGTCTCACATAATCTCAACCTCTGAGATACTGACGCACGCAATCAATCGGAAACCGCGATTATAAATCTTGGGGGCGTTAGCTTGGAGAGCTCGAAGGGTGAGAGCGAGGTAAAAGAGCTTCTAGAGGAAATGATGCGTGAAGCGCTAAAGGCCTTTCATAGAAGGTTAATTGTTATTTCAGGTGAGAAATCAACTGAAGTGATCTCCTTCCTGATTTTGAAGCATAGAAAATTGAAGACGCTAATTGAAGGAAAAGATGAATACAACCTTGTTTATGTGGATTACTATGAAGAGGGAGGAGAACAGTTTAAGATTCTAGTGGAGAATCTAGTCGCCTCCGGCTTTCCAAGTGAAAGCATCACACATTATGCTTACGAGGAAAGCAATAAGCTGCTTGGAACAACAAACGATCTTCTCATAATGGATATGGATAAAGGCGCTAGACCCAATGACATCGGTAGACTTGTTGAAACTGTTAGAGGAGGAGGACTTATAGTATTCCATAATTTAAGTTTAAAAGTTGATAAGCCTTGGGAAACAAGCATTCATAAAAGCTTTATTCATCCACCCTACACTTGGAAGGATCTTAACTCGAGATTTGAAAAATATTTTGTAAGAAAGATTATGGAGACGCCGGGAATATGGGTTTTAGACGGATGGAAAATAATAAAGGGCGAACTATTGCATCCATCTAAAACTCTCAAAGAAAAACCAAAAATCCCTGAAAAAATCAGAATACCTAAAAGACTCTACAAATTAGCCCTTACGGAAGATCAGGCTAAAGCCCTTCGAATAGTGGAGGAAACCATGAGAAGTGAAGGGAGAAATATTTTATTGATAACTTCGAATCGTGGCAGAGGTAAATCAGCTCTCTTAGGATTAAGTGCAGCTATGCTCCTACATTTCGGCATCCGTAAAATTATCATCACAGCTCCAAGCGGAGAAGAGAATCAAGTAATCTTCGGGATGATTGAGAGGGGTCTTAACGTATTGAGGGAAAAGTTCATTAAAGAACAGCATGGAGGACTGCCCAGAATAAAATGTAGACGTGGAATCATAGAGTTTAATTTACCGCAGAAGGCGCTCAGAGGAGACGCAGAGGTTCTTATGGTTGATGAAGCAGCCGGTATGCCCGTACCCCTACTTTTCACCTTCACCGAGAGATTTCCCAAGGTTATTTTTGCATCTACAATTCATGGCTATGAGGGGGCTGGAAGAGGATTCTCCTTAAGGTTTCTGAAAGCCCTTCAAGAAAACAAAAGCATTAACCTTTACAGATTTGAACTGAAGGAGCCTATAAGATATGCCCCGGGAGATCCGGTTGAAGAATGGCTATACAAAGCTCTCCTCTTGGACGCTGAGCCAGTGGACATAGATACGGTAACGGCTAGTAAAGTAAAGATTGAAGAATGTAGATATGAGAAGCCAGATCTAGATCAATGGTTTGAGGAAGATGAGAAGAAACTAAGAGAGTTTATAGGCATATATGTTCTCGCCCACTACAGAAATAGACCAGATGACCTTATAATTCTAGGAGACGCCCCTCACCATTCAGCCCGCATAATAACAACCAAATCCGGTGAAATAATTGGAGCGTTACATATGGCCGAGGAGGGAAAAATGTCAAATGATCTCATAAATTCAGTTTTATCTGGAAACCCCCCATCGGGAAACCTTATACCCTCATGCATTGTGAAATATTACCCTCCATTCAAGGAGTTCGCTTACCTCAGAGGAATTAGAGTTGTGAGAATAGCTGTTCATCCGGAGCTGATTGATAGGGGAATTGGAAGTCTAGCCTTAAACAACCTGTGTAAAGAGGCTACCGAAGAAGGCTTCGATTGGGTTGGCGCAAGCTTTGGGGCTGATAGTCTCCTATTGAACTTTTGGCTTAAAAATGGATTTATACCAGTGCATATAAGTCCGATGAGAAATATTATTTCTGGAGAATACAGCACAGCTGTAATCAAACCTCTAAACGCGAAAGCCGAGGAAGAAGCAAGAAAGATCTACATGGAATTTAAAATAAGATTTCTAAACTCTCTCTCAGACACCTACTTCAATCTGGAGCCTAACGTAGCTATGCAGTTACTAAATGTGCATAAATGGGATCACCTAGAAAAAATAAATTTAACTCCATCGCAAAGAGAAAGGTTGCTGAGCTATGTTCGAGAAAACCTAGCTTACGAAGGAGCATGCGACTCTGTTAAACAGCTTCTACTAGCACATTTCTTGAGCTCTGGCAAATATAGAGCAACCCTCACCTCTAAAGCTGAAATAGAGCTGATAGCTAGATGCTTACAGTGTAGATCTTGGGATAGAGTTGCAAAAACCGTCGGAGTTCGCTCCGTTGATCTTAAGTCTGAAATGAGGGAACACATTAAAAAATTATTGGAACATTATGAAAATGTGCAATCAGGCTCCTCCTGAGATCCTTTTACATTCAACATTCTTCTTGTTTAATTTTTGTTTAAACCCAAAAAATTTCACGGCTTCCCAAACGCTTTTATCCGCCTTTATTTTCCTAATTGTTTCAACAACTCCGTTTACTAGCGCCTCCATGAGCATCTGAAGAGCCTCTACACCATGAAAAATTAAAATGAAAAACAAAACAATTATTAAATCTTAGAAATCCAAAAATATTAAAGAACCTATGCCAACATGATAAGTATAGAGCGGGCCGGTAGTCTAGTGCGGCTAGGACATTCAAAATGAACCTGAAGCAGCCCTTACGAAACAGGCTTCAGCTGGATTAAGAAAGGCTGAGGTCGCCGGTTCAAGTCCGGCCCGGCCCACCACTTTTTGG
>CAYSKG010000045.1:0-2897 GCA_964431725.1 uncultured Candidatus Bathyarchaeia archaeon
CATGCTCACTTAGACCCCAGGGCAAGGAGATCGTCAGAAACTGGCTGTACTTCGCTATCCTAAAATCCTTCCTATTATTCAACAAAGAACCATTTAGAAACGTTTGGATCCACATGCACGTTGTCGACGAATATGGAAGAAAAATGAGCAAAAGCGCAGGAAACATAATCGACCCGCAGGATGTCATAGAAAAATTTGGAAGCGAAGCGTTCAGAATATGGACAAGCCTGGAGGGAAACATAACCAGAGGCGACATAAGATGCTCATTTGAAAGAATCCGAGGTACATCAAAATTCCTGACGAAATTATGGAATATTGCCCGCTTTATCTCATCATTTCCACAGGTTAATGACGATTACGAACTTGCACCACTCGATAAAATGATACTAGCGAGACTCAACGAATTGATAAGCGAATGCCGTAAAGGATACGAGAACATGAACGCTTTCCGCGCCGCCACAGCCATCAGAACATTTACATGGAACATTTTCGCGGATCACTATCTCGAAGCAGTTAAATCTAGAGCATACAACCGCAATAACATATTTAGCCAAAAGCTCCAGCGCGGAGCATGGTACACACTTCACAAATGCTTAGAAACCATACTGAAGCTTCTAGCGCCAGTATGTCCCTTCATAACCGAAGCAATTTGGCTTGAACTGTACTCGAAAGAAAGCATACATGTTCAGAGATTCCCTGAGGAAAAGGAGGAATGGAGAGACAGCATAGTTAATCTGCTGTCCGAATTTATGGATTTTGACAACGCAATATGGCAATATAAAAAGAAACAGAACATTGCCCTAAATCAAGAGCTCAATGCAACAGTTTACGCACCCATCAATCTTAAACCATTCAAAGAAGACCTAAAAGCAATGCATAGAATCAAAAACCTAGTCTTCGGGAAACCATCACCAAATGAAGAAGCGGAGAAAATCTCTGAGGAAACAGAAGTCTACATAGTGAAAAATTAGGAGAAATAGCTTTTAACCGAAAAAGCTACTTAAATCCATTTTCCTCCTTAATTTTCCACTAACCTTTATATCCTTCTCCAAAGATAGCATCATTCCATCAAAAGCCGCTTTGGTTGGCACACCAGTCGCGGTTTTTATTAGAGAAGCCTCCTTCTCCGGACCCCTAAATATCATCTGCATACCAAAGTGAGTTATTACAGCCATCTCAGGACGCGTCTCCTCAATTATTTTTATTGCGTCATCCGTTGTCATATGACCCTTCCACGGTTTACCGGACGGTCTTAAGACAGATAATATAAGCAATCTTAAGCCACTGTAGTATTTCGCCACATCACTGAAGTATTCTGAATCAGGCATATATGCGAAGCTACCGAAATCCTTACTTTCAAAGCGGAAGCCAACAGCATCCGGATCCGAGTGGACAGCCTTACAGACGGCAACTTTAATTCCTTTAATCTCGAAATTTACACCGAGAACCGCCTCTATAACCTTCTCAGGCATAGACTGATGATAACTTGAAATAGCTTTCTCACACACCTCATTACCCTTAAGAACGCTGCGGGCAGCCGCTAAAACACCGCGCCTCCTAGTTGTTCCATGAGTCATAGCCTCTATTAAAAGTTCAGCGTCATTCACATGATCGAGATGCGCATGTGAGATCAGTATGGCTTTAATCTTCCGCGGATTTAAACCCGCCTCTAGTGAGTATATCAGCGCCCCTGGACCCGGATCAACATGCATATTTATGTCGCCTGACTCCGAAATTATTCTTATTCCACCAGTTCTTCTCTTCTGGGTTATCATTGCAAACCGCCCGCCTCCAGTTCCCAGAAATACGAGCCTAATCATCTTTCCCAGCTCTCCCCAAAGAACTAACAGTCATAGTTATAGTAGTTAATTAACGATAATATTAAATCCTTCTAAAAGGAGACTATTTCCAAGGAAGAAGGAAGCTCTCAACCCGGCATATAATGGTGCACCCTAATGAAGAAAATCGTCATAAGAATCGGCGGGTCGGTTATAGCTTCACCACCCAATCCAAAACTACTTAAAGAATACGCTAACCTAATCAAAGATTTAAGGAAGCAGGAACACTATGTTGCCGTCGTAGTAGGCGGCGGCAGACCAGCCAGGGAATTCATAGAATTAGCATGTGAGATAGGGCTATCTGAAAAAGAGCAGGATGAAATAGCTATATCAGTCTCTAGGCTTTTCGCTCAGATGCTAGCGATGAAGATCGGCGGATATGAATGGAGGAATGTGCCCAAAACCGTGGAAGACGCGGCTAAAATCCTGAATGAGAAGGGCATGGTTGTAATGGGGGGAGTTAAGCCGGGTATGACAACCGACGCTGTTGCCGCGCTTCTCGCCTCAGCGATTAAAGCAGATCTAATAGTTAAGGCAACTGATCAGAACGGCGTATACACGAGAGATCCCCGAATATACCCTAACGCCAAGAAATTGGATGAAATAAGCTTTGAAGACCTAGAGAATCTGTTGGCTGAAAGCAAACATCATGCAGGCATACATCAGATAATCGATCCGGAGGCTGTCCGCATACTGAGAGAAAAGCGCATAACTACCATGGTTGTTAATGGTTTTAAGCCTGAAAACATATTGCTTGCAATCAAGGGAGCGAGAATAGGGACAATAATCCACTAAAAATTTCCTCAAACTCAGCCCTTTTTATAAGCCAAACACTTCTTGTCTCCATGAGCCTAGGAGAATGAAAAGGTTTAATAGAAGAGGATTAGCTATAGATCTCGCATAGATTTTTGGAGAAAAATAATTTGGAAATACCTAAACCTTTTGTTCTACCCAAACTCCCATACGGATACAGGGATCTGGAACCATACATATCTGAAAAACAGCCGACAAAACATCATACAAAACATCACAGAGCATACGTTAACGGCTGTAACAGAA
>CAYSKG010000045.1:2997-11135 GCA_964431725.1 uncultured Candidatus Bathyarchaeia archaeon
TTTAGATGTTTTTGAGCATGCCTACTACTTGGACTATGAGAATAATAGGGTAGAGAAAAGGCTGATCCTAGCTGAACAACCCACCACCTACTTTTTGGATCTGCAAACAGCCATTACTCCCACGGAAACCTCCATCTAACTAAATCAACAACTCCATCATACCATTTGCCGCTCGCCATTGTAAAATGAGCCTCTAGAGGTTTTTCAGCACGCATAATCTTGATCATAAAATGATTCCATCCCTCTTTCAAATCGACTTTAACATAATTTGATTTGTCCCCACTATAATTGGGTCTTAAGGGAACAGGCTTCATAGTTTTATGGACAAGCTCGCCATTAAGCCAAAGCTTCATACGTCCATTATTCGGCACACCAACCATAACTTCCCGAGAGTTCGGCGAATAAACAAAATGCCTCAAATACAATATTCCCGGCTTCCCATCAAAGAAACTTTCAATCTCCAGAGAATTTTCAGGCCACGAAAAAACTCTCCATCTTTCTCCAACCTCATAAAGGTTTACATCCTTCTCCGGCGGGAAAACAGCGTCTAAGGAAAGAGGCTCACGGAAAACCTCTGAAACCAGCCATCGGAAACCTCCGACAAAAACCACAGGAACCCTCATGGTTCTCGGCCTATCATTTATTAGAACCCTGATCACGCATTCATTTGAAGCATTTATATCCCTTGCCGTAGCGGTAACCGAAAACCTAAATGTAACTTGCTCCTTTGGATGCAGATTGATATTTTGTTGGGCTGCTGGTTCCAGTATCCAATTTTGCGGCGCATAAACTTTCAACATGCCAGAAACCGGTTTCAGCCGCCTATTTTCAATTGTTATTAGAAAACGATTTTCTCTATCTGGGAGGACGGCTGGCCCGTCTAGGTAGGTTACTGAAACCTTTATGCTTGTTAAGTCAAAATCGATTTTGTTAGGTGGAATATTCCAGAGACATTTAACATCCTCAATCAAATTTTTTAAAATTGTTTCAGCGTTTGCGAGCTCATCCTTTTCTGAAATTTCAACCGGAGCCCCAAAATATTTTAGGACCTTTTCACCTATTGCGCATACCTCGTTTGTCAGCTCGTTAAGGTTTGCTGGCACATGAATATTTTTTATTCCGGGACTCACAAGCACGGTGTCGCCTAACGGTTTAATCCATTTCTCCGGAAGACTTTTTCTACCATATATTATACCCCATATTGCTCCAACCGTTGCACCAGTACAATCAGTATCCCATCCACAATTCACAGCCTTGCAAATAGCATCACCAAAATTCTCTCCATAAAGCAAACCAATTGTTTGGAAGCCGAGATTTATAGGCGAATACTGAGCTATTGGACTGTAAACGGCTCTCTTAACTTGCTCCCTAGCCTCCCTCCAATCTAGCCCCTTCAAGTAGGATTCTAACGCAACTTGAATAGCTCTTGAAGTCAGAGAGTCTTTCGGTATCGAATTTAACCCTAACTTCACAAGTCTAACACGATCACTTATAACAAAAGCTGCAGATTCAATAACAGCATTAAATATTTCACCATAAACAGATTCGCCTCCAGCATGATCACATATGGCATCTTGATATGCATATTTGGCGGCAATATTTGGAGCAGCAGGCGCAATGCAAGCCCAAATCTCAGATCTTATTGGGCTTCCCATACAATTCTTGAACCAGTTATTGTACCAGCCTGAAACAGGGGGACACAAACCCTTCCTTAAATTCGTTTTATGAAGACCATACTCATCCGGATTATATAGGATGCAATCAAGCCAGTACTCTGCTAAATCGCGTGCTGTTAAATTAATACCCCGATCTCTTAACGCTTGAAGCCAGACAAGCTGAATCTCCAAATCATCATTAGGTATGCCGCCTTCAACAACCTTTGGGTACCACCAGACATCAAACATTTCCTCTCTTCCATAAAGACCCTCTAATGGACCGCCTAGAGTCCCACCAGCATTCTTACCCAGCCAACAACCATAAACCTTATCCCAATATACATCTCTACTGATCCTCAACTTCATAAAAAGAAACCACCTAAATTTTCCATGGAAACTACTTAATTCTAATCATACACATAAGATTTTACATTAAAAATCATCATCAATATCTCCTTATTAAGGTTATAGGGAAATTATTTCCGCAATTTTTTATTACACTCATAAAAATATAGAAGTAGGGATTGTTGGGATGTGTTGTTTTAGACGAAGTTAAAGAGGTGCTTACTGAACATTAACCTATTCATTTTCATTTCTTACTTTAAGAGTTATACGGTTTTTAGGTAGAAAAAAGAATGGAATATTCCACTCTAGTGGATGTAGTCAGCTTGTTTACGAGAACTTCATAACGTTCAAGGGGATCGATGGGAAACCCTTCGTCTCATGACCAAGATTATTGCTAAAGCGATTACCAGCACTATTACGCCTACCACCGCCATGAACCAAGTTTCAGCCCATATCGGCTTTGCCGCTACTTCACCCATAAGAGTCCATATGCTCAAGTGGTTAACATTAGCCCACACATAATGTTCTTCAGAGTTCAGATGGGTTTCCACAGGGGTCCACTCACCTGCACCTGAATTCCAGAAGTATATGGTTAGGCTGTCTTCGCTGACGCCGGATTCAGCTAACTCCTCAGGGTCATAGTACATTCTTATTGTGAAACTACCGCTGACTTCTCCTTCAGAGGTTATCTGCACATAGCTGCCTAAAACTTTATAGGTCTCCGGCGGCGGCTCCACATTCTCCGGAAGCGTCACGTTTTTAACCATTATTACTACGTCGCCTTGAACATCGTTGACTGCAACTTGGCAGTTTGCAATGTCAAGCGCGTCGATGGTGTATGGGTTATCTGGAGAAACGTATTCTTTGGATACAAACCGTGCAAGTCCGCCATAAACTTTGAAGATTAATCCTCTTAGTTGACCAGCTCTTACGTTGTTCCATACAAGTACGTTATTGGGCAGAATCTTATCTGGCGTGGGAGGTTTCTCCGGATCCTTCACGTCTATTAATGGAACCACCGTGTGGGTTCCGTTGCTTCCGCCTTCAACCAACACTTCTATTCTTACATCTGTTTCAGGCTTGTAAAGCTCATGAGTAAAATCGAAGAATCTTCCTAATTTGAAGCATGTTGCATTTAACGGGTCAAGCGGAGGAGCGATCTTAATTCCCTGAAAACTTATGGAAATCACGTTTACATTTTGTTCGAATCTCTGATTGAATTCGAAATTGAAATTACTTACATCCACTATTTCAGTTTTATTCACAAAATTCATCTGCTGCTGTGGAACATAATCCGGTGACTTAGTAGCTGAAATGATGAGGAATCTCTTAATTAGATTTATTTCAGCATTTAAATCCCCTTTAAAAACATAGTTTCCGTTATACTGTAATTCACCATTTTCATAGGTGATTTCCTTCGTACAGGATTCTATTTTAGCGTGTCTCACACTAAGAAAGGCTTTTATGTAAGATTGGAACTCAGGTGGTAAATCGCTGGTTACTAGCTCTTTAGTTATACTGGACATTTTCTCCCAGTTAACCGACAAAGTGAATGAGAAGCTTAGTTCTCTAGGGACCCTAGCATAAGATATTCTGAAGCTGGCGCTTTCAACCGACTCCATCGTTGCATTAATTAGGTCACGGATCGCCTCATCTAAGACCTCTTCTCTCCCAAGGGGAACCATCTCTCCAAGAAGACCCTTATAGATTTCCACCAAGATATTAATGAAGTCTCCCCTCAAGAGTATATGGAAGTATATTTTGTCGCTGTTTTCTCCAGTTTGAACAATTGTTACATTATATTCTTCACATGTTATAAGCTCCCCGGTCATTTCATATAGCAATTGATCAATAAACATCTTGTTCGGAAGTATTTCCCTTATCATATATTTGTCTGGAGGCGTGAAATCTGGAATAGGCAGCGTTTGATTGTAAAAGATTTCTACTGAGTCATAGATCACTAGATGCGTAGTGTTGCCCTCAAGATTTATCTCCACATCGCCTAAGGTGAGACCAGGGATCATGTGGAGGGTTAATGCTCCACGATAGACGCCGGCGGAATATTCTCCACTAACCGTGAAATCAGTTGAATTAAACGGGAAAACATTGAAGTCAAATGGAGGATACTCCTCGGATGGCGGCAGAGAGGGGGGAGCCCACCTTTCGGGGAAGATTATTGAGCCATTAATGCTGGTTCTCGAAATATTTTGGGAGAACTCTTCAGTGAAGAAGAATTTGGTTGAGTTAAATGGAAATTGGGAGGCTACCTCGTCTAAGAGGATTAGGTTACCGTTCGCTGTGATTCTGAACAGTGAATCTTCCTCTGTAACTTCGGTCTTAAATGAGGCTTGGGCTGGTCCCTTATAGGGATATAGAGGTGGAGACGTATAATTGAACTCTCCTGCAAGCTCAACTACCCCGTCGGGGTAAACTCTCAATTGGATTATAGCAGATCTAGATGAGTCTACAGCGTGAACAGGTGCTTGTATTATAGGTAGCAGCGTAAGTAGAAAGAGTAGGCAAAATGCGGGATGTTTTACTTTCATTTTTTCCAAAAATCTCCTTATTCATTATCCTATTTTTATTTTTCATTATAAGAGAGCAGACTAGGGTTTATATAGTTTTTTATTGTTTAACTGCCTAATTGTTAGATGCTAATGTTTAAGGGATTACTCAGATGAGAACCGCCGCCATATGCCTTAGGAATCTTAAGCGTAGAAAATTGAGAACGCTTCTATGCGTATGTGGAATAGCTCTTTCCATAGCCTTTTTCGTCGGGGTAAGCGCCGCAACCTTAAGGATCACCGTGATAATAAGGGAAATGAACTTCTTCTTTGAGGATGAAATAGTTGTTGCGGCGAGGGACTCGTTTGTTATTCAGGGCTTTCCAATCGGCGGGACAATCCCTGAAAGAATTGAGGAAGATCTTATGGAGATAGCTGACATTAGAGATGTGATTCCAATGCTTTTCATCCTAGAGTCTAAAATCGGTGAAGTCTCTAGGATATTCCCGATGAATATAACCATAGGGTTACCGCTCAGCAAACTATATTCGGTGTTTCCACCCATTTTTCTGAGAATAGAAGGGGATCTTCCATCAGACCCCTACAGAGATATTTTAGTTGGCAAGTCGATTGCAGATCAGTACGGTTTATCCGCGGGATCCATAATTCACTTCAAAGGGGAAAATTTAACTGTAGTTGGAATCATACGTGGACCATCCATTCTTCTATCCCGTTCAATAATAGGGTCTCTAAGGCTAGTTCAGAAAATTGAGAGGTATGAGGGGCAGATAAGTATGGCGGTAGTTAAATTGAAGCCTGGCGTTGATGTTGAAAAAACTGCGGAGGAAATTGAGGAGAAAATAAATTATGTTATGGCATTGACTGAAAGCGAACGGAATGATCTTACCTATCCGATACTGGAGGAGCTGGGCTTCTGGAATTACGGGACAAAAGCTTTCATGCTGATCATAAGCGGAATACTGATTGTAATCGTGGAAATAATGAATGTTTCTGAAAGTAGAAGGGACTTCGCGACTCTAATCGCCATAGGAGCCTCGGAGACTTCAATCTTTAAAATGGTTTTAGCTGAAACCTCTCTAATAGGCATTTTAGGCGGACTTTTAGGTCTCCTATTTGGAGGCATAGCCGCCGTTTTCTTGGCGTCTTTCTACATGAGCATACCAGTCATATTCTTTATTCAAGACCTTTTCAATATGGTTCCACCTAACCTGATTACTGAGGTCTTAGCCCTAGTATTCTTCATATGCATTTTAGGCAGCATCCTTTCTACGATCTTCGCCCTTAAAGTAAATGTGAGTGAAAACCTGAGGGCTGAATATTAATGATTATTAAAACTGTAAATTTAACAAAAATTTATCGTAGGGGCTCCATGGCGATCAAGGCGGTGGACAACGTAAATTTAAACGTTAAAAAAGGATCCTTCGTTTCTATAGTTGGGCCTTCAGGAGCTGGGAAAACAACCCTTCTAAATCTAATAGGGTTGATCGATAAGCCGACCTCTGGGAGAATCTTTTTTAATGGAGTTGACACTTCGCTTTTAAGCGAGAGGGAACGAAGGAAGATCAGACTGTTAAAGATCGGTTTTATTTTTCAAACATTTAATCTGCTCCCCCAGCTGACAGCCCTAGAAAATGTGGAGCTGCCAATGGCACTTATGGGGGCATCATCCCACAAGCAAAGAGAAAGAGCAATGAAGCTGCTTGAGGCAGTCGGCTTAAGGGATAAGTGGAACTCTCTTCCTAGATGGCTGAGCGTCGGCGAGATGCGGAGAGTCACCATAGCTAGGGCTCTAGCGAATGAGCCGCAGCTAATACTTGCAGATGAGCCGACCGGCGATCTCGATTCGAAAACAGGTTCAAAAATAATTGATTTATTACATTCCCTCCATAGAGAAAAGAAAACAACCTTTATCATAGCAACGCATGACGAAAAAGTCGCTAGGGTATCTGAGAAGGTCTATATGATGCGCAATGGAAGACTGGAAGATGTAATTCAGTAATTGATGATCCCCGCTCCATTTTTTGCAGGGTTATTACGCAGCAAACTACGCAACAATTTATGAGAGATTAGGGAGTGTATGGTTTCAGATCTAATTTGAAAAGCTCGTTTGGATTATTGTAGAGCCAATCTGCAGCTATCTGAAGGGCTTCGCTCTCCGAGAGCCAACCTCTTGAAATCAGATTAGAAAGAGCACGGGCAATATTCTCCTGGGCTAGGGAAAGATGCGCTGGAATCAATTCTGGAGCCACATAGTCCCCTCCGAAACCGCTAACCTTCTTATGTGGAACAGTCATCACCGACCTTTCCAGCAGCTCAATGCTGTAGATAGGATCAATAATATTCACCCAACAAAGATCTAAATAGGCATTAGGATAATTCTTTACTAAGAAGAGTATGTCGCCCATATAAGGCCAATTACCATGAAATAGATCAAATTTAACATCCTGATGAAGCTCTAAAACCTGCGTGAAGAGTGCAGCATTAGCTTTGTCTACACGATTCCGTATGCCAGCCATGTGACCAGTATGGATCTGAACTGGGAGATCTAGGTCTCTAGCGAAACGCATATACTCGTGAAAAAGGAAGTCGTCAAGCGGCTTTGCCTCCGGCCAGCCTAAACTACTATTGGGGTCAGCAAGGCATTTGTTGAATAGTCGTTCCGCCTCTTCCCTTGCTGAGGGAGAAAAGTCAATACTTCTCTGATATGCACTCTGATCTTTTATGCCTATAGCGCCACGCTCTTTTAAGCACTTAAAAATTTCTTTAACAACCTCTAAAAACTCGTCGAGAGAAGTCACTCTTTTATCAATTATCCCCGCAATCTCCTGTATCGCCTGAAAAGACCTCACTTGCCCATGGAAGACTGGGAGGGGAATAAGAGGCTTAAAGCAGTCCGGTAACTCAATTTCACCCTTAAGAAATTGTTTCAAATCTTTAGGCGTCCACAATATGTTAACCAAAACAGCCTTAATATTTAGAGATTCAAGAAACTCCACATACCTATCACCACTAAGCCTATTCACTTTTCGGCCAAAACGCTTAAGACTCTCAAGCGTTACGGCTTCCTCGCCATAGACTCGCATTATATATTTTATTTCCCTAGCATAAGCAGTATGCTCCGTTCTAAGCCAATACCGCCTGAAGATAGGCCATTTTTTCTCAGTTGGAATCTCATCATTTTGAAGTGTTTGAAAGTCTTCTGGAGATAAACCTGCAGATAGCAGGTCGCTTACAAAATACCCCCTCAATAAGAAGGATATCGGCTCTTTGGGAGCCTTGTACATGCTTGGAGCTGGCAGGTGATCATGAGTATCTATGACAGGCATCTCTTTAATCGATTCAAGAATCCTTTTACTTTCTCTACCAGAAACTTTCATCAATTTAATTTCTCCCCCATTAAACGCATGCTACTTTTATCTTAACTTAAAAAATTTAACTCTTTTCATTTGTTTAGCAAATTTAAATAGTTCTTGAAACTTAAAAGTGAAAGGAAAATGAACGAAGTATAGGATGCATCCCCCATCCAAATAGGTTAGCCCTTTTTCTCAGCACCATACAACAACGTCATATAATAACGCCCCTAAATAAACTTCCCACCAGCTCCCAGTTAATG
>CAYSKG010000046.1:0-10860 GCA_964431725.1 uncultured Candidatus Bathyarchaeia archaeon
TCTTTTAGGGTTCTTCTAACTATTGGACCATTAGGCTTTGTTTCCTCAAATATTACGCATTGAAACTTGTAGATTTTTGTTCCCTTCAAAACCCAGCAGTCTGGTGATAGACCAGCTTTCATGCAACACTGACATAAAAATTCTTCTTCATCCCATCCCCACTCAACTGGCACTTGTGGTAACAGTAATCCCTTATAGAAGCCTCTCTCAACTATGAGTCCATCTTCACCAATTTTTATTTTTGATGGATATTCAGTTGGCGATTCAACTTTGATCAGCTCAGGTTCCGTTAGAACACTTACTTCAAACACCACGTGATCAAGCTCACGCATCGTCATCGGCGGAAAACGTGGGTCTCTTGTAGCCGACTCTACAGCAGCCTCAACAACGGCCCTAACAAGCGGATAAACTGGATAGGGGAATCCTATGCAACCCCTAAGACTTTTTTTACCGTTTAATATGCTGTTTATTGTGACGAACACACCTCTTTTTTCAAGAAGATTTGGCGAAACATTTTCCGGCGGATTAATTATTTTACCATTCTTAAGGTTTTCCTCTACAGCTTTCCTAGCGAGTTTAACCAAGAATTCACCTTCCCTATCCGTCAGGGTAAATTCCATAAGACCCCACCAATAGTTAATTCACTTACAAAACTAAATAAGGCTTACAGCTTTTCAAAAAAGAAAAAAGGCTAGTTTAGCTGCGAATTTTAAAACTTAATTGACTCCTCTTTAACACCATTTTTAGTTATTACTAGTAAATCTATTCCATCCCCACTTCTTACATCGCGGCTTATAGCCGACTTTATAGCTTTTATAGCGATTTCCTTACCTTCTTCGACAGTTATCCCATCTTTATAGGAATCCTCCAAGATCCCTATAGCTATTTCAGCTCCTGACCCTACGGCAGCATATTTATCCTGTATGGTTGAACCTAAAATATCGAGCACATAGATTGATGGACCCTCTTCATCAACTCCTCCTATTATGGTTTCAGTTATATACGGAAGAAATCTGCTGTCAAATAACAGATTTGACATCACCTTCGCCGCTGCTTTAACGCTTATTGGACGACCAGTTTCAAGCTTAAATAGATTCGCGTAAGCTCCAACCTCGCGTGCCAAGACCTGCATATCTGAGACTAAACCAGCGCATGCGACACCTATGTGATCAGATATTTTGAAAACTTTTTTACCGACGCGGCTTAAAACAAGATTTCCATAAGATACCCTCTTTTCGGAGGCTAGAACAACGCCATTTGAACATACTATTCCAACGGTTGTCGCTCCTGGAATCGATAAATATCTGCTTTGATTATACAATTACCATCCCTCTTTTTTCGGATAATTATTTAATACTAGATCTAAATTAAGCATTTTACGGGTCTAATAAACGCTTTCTGCCCTTATTAAACTTTACTAAAAGGATTTAAAGGCGTATCTTAGAGGATGGCCGATCGGCCCTGAGTGTTTAGTAAAGTATTTTCCTGTTTAGCTTAACTCTGTAACCTTCTACTGGTACACCTTCTCTCAACAGCAATCTTCTCCTTTCTTCAATTTCTTCTTCCGTTTCCCCAACTATCCGACCATCGGATCTTACAACTCGATGACATGGGATTATAGGAGCAAGCGGGTTTTTATGTAATGCGTTTCCAACGGCTCTAAATGCACGAGGTCTTCCAATTCTCTCGGCTATGCGCTTATATGTGCTAACTTTACCTTTAGGAATTTCAAGAGTTGCCATTAGAACAGCTTTTTCAAACTCCGTTTTATTAATCAAATGCTTCAGCAGTTTTTCCCTGTCTTTAACGGAGGTTTTTCTCTCTTTCATTTAGAGACACCAATATGTAAAAGGGTGATAGTAAATTTTTAAAGTTTAATTCTCCTTTTAAGATGAAGAAGGAAAAAGAGAGGATTTGAGGATTGAGCAGGAGAAAAACCGGAAAAATTGAAAAAAAGAAAATAAAGTTTTCTAGAGCTCTTTATATTGGAAGGTTTCAGCCATTCCATCTTGGACATCTCGAAGCCATTAAATATATTCTCAATAGCTCTAGAGAAATTATAATCGTTGTAGGTAGCGCCCAAGAAAGCCATACTCTTGAAAACCCTTTTACTGCTGGCGAAAGAGTATATATGATTAGATTAGCTTTGAATGAGATAGGGGTTGATCCCACAAGATACTATATTATTCCCGTCGTTGACCTCGATATTCACGGTATATGGGTTTCACATGTATGCTCATATGTTCCAAAGTTTGATGTAGTTTATTCCAATGAACCGCTGACTAGACGTCTATTCATAGAGAGCGGATTCAGAGTTGAATCTATACCATTCTTTAAGAGAGATCTATGTTCAGCTACTGAAATAAGACGTAGGATGCTTGCTGGATCGAGCTGGGAGGAGCTTCTACCGAAGAGTGTGGCAACATATATTAAAGAGATAAAGGGTGTTGAAAGATTAAGAGATTTAGCGAAAACAGATAAAGTTGTGAAATAAAACCTACTTCTTTTCGACTAGAGCCTTAGCTATTTTATGTGATTTATCTCTTGCAACCTTAATAGCGCTCATAAATGCGTGTCTAATCGGAATTCTTTCAAGCTCAAATAAGCCTTCTATCGTAACCCCTCCAGGCGTTGTAACCATATCACGAATTTGGGAGGGAGTTTTCCCGCCTTCAAGTATTAACTTTCCGGTTCCGATCATTGTCTGAGCGGCTATTGACAATGCCATTCTTCTATCTAAACCCACTTTTAGACCAGCATACATCATGGCTTCAGCTATAAGCGCCAGATATGCTGGTGCGCATCCGCTTAAGGCTGTTATGGCATCCATATAAGATTCATCAACTCTTCTAACTTTTCCAAGCATGCTTAATAGTTTAGCGGCTAATTCTAGCTCTTCTTGGCTTACTTTGGGATCTGGAGAATAGGCTATGTAAGCTTCACGGACTATTATCGCCAGATTTGGCATAGCCCTAATGAACTTAGCTTCCGGAGCAAATTTTTTAAGCAATTTTAAGCTTACAGCTGCGGCTAGGGATATAACTATCTTGCCTTTAAGTTCTTTGTTAACCTCTCTAAGGGCCTGCTCAACATCTTTTGGTTTAACACATAATATGATGATACTTGCCTGCTTAGCAGCCGCCTTATTATCCATTGTAACCTTTAAGCCCATACTCCTAAGCTCTTCCACACGGTTAATCCTTTTCTCGGTGACTAAAACATCATATCCACTTGAAGATAAATTTCTTGCAACAGCCTCGCCGATAACGCCTCCACCTATGATCGTAACTCTCATCGCAATACGCACCTCCTCTCCAAGATTATTTGGTGGAAATACTATAAGAAACTTAGCGATGTGCAGATTGATACATATTATAGAGTTAAACCGAGGAAATATGATGAATTATATTAAATCCATAATAAGAGATACTATTGAAGGAGTATATTCTAATTACTGCTTTCCAGATTCTCCATAGTTTAATAAACATTAGAGATCTTTTCGGCAAAATATTCCAATTGTATCTAGATTTCACAACTTGCTTCCAGTCTGGAAGATTTTAAGAATTGATCTAATCCTTCATCACTGTTAGATTAGTGAGTAAGGGTATATGAAGCTTGGATATTTGTTAATTTAATGACGCAGTATTAAAAAGTTACGTTGTGTGTATAAAAACGGGGTTTGTAAAGGCGAATGGAGGAATATTAGCAAGCCTTGAATTCCTCATCGGTTTTACTCCGTAAACTTGAGCCAGAAGCCAGCAGGAGTTTTCGATCTTTAAATCCAGTAACATCTCGCATTTATATTCGTCCTTAAGTTTGACATCCAGTATTTTCTCTCCATTCTTGATAAGTCTTACACCGGAAACTGGGAAGAGGGAGTCAACTGCAATCTTAACCTGAGCCTTATCTCCCGCTTGAGTTAAGACTTCACCCGGCTCCTTCCCCTCCACGCTGAATCGAATCAGCGGGCCATTTGTACAAAATGCGCGAAGATTTCTCTCAGCTTCTATAATCTTATTTAAAGAGAGTTTCCCCGTTACTTTGACATAGGTTCTTGGATAACCAATCTCATATACGTTATGAGCATCGCTGGAAGCTACGGCAACCATTTTCTTTCCCTGATTTAAGTAATCATACCATCTACGCATGGCTTTCTCATTGGGTAACGGATCACGGTTCCCGTTCCAAACCTCAACTCCATCGAAATCTTTTAGAGAGTCACCAAGGTTATCAAGACGCTGGAAATATCCCCTGTGATATGGGTGATTGATTATAGCTATCCCTCCTTCCTCATGGACCTTTGATAGGAAAGTATCTAAACTCAGATTATTCCTTATCCTCTTTGTTATGCCTAAAGCATTAAAGTGGCCCCACTTATTAGAAAATTCTTGAGCTGGAAGAGCCAAGACTCCTGAAGACTCCTTACTGGTAAGACTTAAAGCTGCAGATGGATAATCTGTAATAAATATCCAGCTCAGACCGCTACTCTCCGCTGCTGTAACCATTTCTTCTGGTTTATTAAGACCATCCATGTAAGTGCTGTGGAGATGCTGGTCTCCAGCAAACCAGCCGAACTTCCTATAATCTGTAATCCGCCGGATTTTGGCGTTAAATTCAATCTTCTCTCCTGTCTTAACTTCTATCTCTGAGGCTACATATGAATACTCAAAACCTCGGCTTATAAGGATCTTGTACCCTCCCGGAGGAGCTTTAGCAACATATGTTCCATTGCTTTCCGAAAAAGCTGAAGATAAGAAATGATTATCTCTGATTAAGTCTATCCTAGAAGCGATTGGAGCACCTTTTTCATCGATGACTTTTCCAGTTATGCATCCTGCAAGTGCTCTCTGATCAAAGGTAACTCTTACAGTTCTTCTAGCAGAGACCTTTAGAGTTTTAATTATGGCGGCATTTTGATGTTCCACGATTATGGTATAGTTGGAAGGAGGTAAGAAAAGTCTGAAAACTCCACTTCGATGAGCCATTGGAGACTTTAATCTGAACTTAATATGCCTAAAACTTGTCTTATGAAGAATTTCCTCACCACGTTTCACAATTAAGTTCATACTTAAAACTTTTCTACCGTAAACATCTATAACTCTCCCTCTCACTTCTCCAAGAGGGATTTCTTCATCTAAGATTTCTCTCCCTATAAGCTCGCGTAGATATCTAATATCCAGAGTTGGGGCGGCTACGAGGAAACGTCTGTAAGTATAACTTTCTTTTGGAGAAAGTTTCAGATTAAGCCTAGCGAAAACTTCTGCTCCCCATATGTCTATTATTGACGTAGTTATCCCTGAAGGAAAGAATTCAATATAGGAGGTAGAGGGAAAGGTTTTTTGACGCGTACAGGTAGCGAACCACTGCTCTGAACCCGGAGAAAGATTAACCATGAAACCTCTAACTGGCCCCGTGAACTGCGAAAAGCCGTACATGTCGGGGGTTGTCTTAAGTATGTCGCCAATCTCGAAGGATAATTCTTTATCTGAAACATTAGTAACTCTTGTAGATATACGGAGATATCTTTCACCAGGCTTCAATTCATATTTAGTGGTCAACTTCAATTTGCCTTCCAGATTTTTCCCGGATGCTTCAATCGTAACTTCGGGATGCTTCTTCAAGATTTTAATACTTTTGTAGATTGGAGGGTGAACAGAATTATTACCTTGATTAACCACTCCTGGGCACAAGCATCTTAAATAGTTTCGACTTCCAGATGGAAGGATGGCGATGGGCATATAGCTGCAGCTCTTTGAATTCATGAAGAAGAATTGAAAATCCCTCTTCCTCTTATCGTTGCTAATGACTACAGTTAACTGATTATTCTTTATCAGGATATCTCCTGGTAAACAATTATCTATATGCGGCAGCTTCTTAGAAATATAGGAGGCAGAAACCCCCATACTCCAATCCAACCGATTCTTACATAATAGTTTTTCCAACTTTCTTAATCTAAATAAAGCTTACCATATTTTTGGGATTCATTTTCTAGATCTGAAGAACTCTTGGGATGAATCCTAGGTCACTAATTCGTATAGTATATAGAATTATAGAAGTCTAGACAGGGCTAGCAGATTAATAGATTACACAATAAAGACGACTGATTAAGTTGGGGCTTAGTTTAGACTTATTTGTCGCTTGAGATTGGTAGTTTTAACCAAGCGTCCCATATTTTAAAAGATGGACGCGCCTCCATTTTCTCGTTGATCAAGCCGGTGTCGCGCCAAAATTTCATCCCTTCATCTGTGAAGTCTTTTATCTTCTCCCATAGGAGATCGTAATCTACTGGACAGAACCATATCACGAATTTAGCGTTTAGCTCATTTGCCTTGGTGAGGAGGATCTGCAAGTACTCAGCTTGCCATCTTTCATTTCCCGGTATATTTATTCCATACTTTTCTATAACTACATTCTCAGCGGTGAAAGCGGTTTCAGCCACAGCGAAAGGCTTCTCCGGCGCAAGATCCGCTATTCTTGAGAACCAGTCTTCTGGAATTTCTTTTGGATCCGCATAATACTGGAAGGGATAGCTGCTAACAACTATATAATCAGTGTAGGGGAGTACTTTCTCGATAGCTGCCCGCTGGCTTGCTTCATCCTCATAGAATGTACCCACCTTGATTGTGAGGAAGATTGGAAGCGTGGGATTCTCTTTTTTCAAGGTTTTATAAACCTGAGCCGCTAAAATGACAAATTTATCGAAAGCATTCGGATTAGATTTAGCTAGATCATTCACCTCAATTGCATAAGCCATGAAGTCTGGTTTAAATTTTTGAATCATATAGCGACAGAAGTTAATATAAGCCGTGATGATCTCTGGGTCGTCGAAACCCTTATTCTTCCACTCACCCGGTCTCTCCATATTTTCCTCCTCACCCCAATAACCAGCAAGCCCTGTTCTAAACTCTGAAATAGGGGTGAGAGAGAGATACACCCTCTGCCCCTCTCCAAGTTGACTTAGCTTAGAGTTAATCGCATCCTCAACATTAGGGTGGTAAGGTTTACCCTCGAAGGCTTCAGGCCAAGGGATCCCCGTGTCAAACCATATTCTAACTATATCGCCATGTTCTCTAACTAGCTTGAATGTTTCTAGGGCTGCTTCGGGAGTAATATCGTATGGGAAGGGTGTCATACCCATATAGAATGATCGGCTTTCCGGAAGCGAAATATTCAGCTCCTCCTCAACCTCCTCTCTAATCTTCTGCGTTCTAATGAACAATATACTTGCCACCGCTATTAGGATAAGGCTTAAAGATATTATAATTTCTCTTTTCCTCTTCAATCTTTCTGATCGCTCTCCGCTCTTTCCTCACATCATTAAGATATAATCTTTCATTTTCACTCATTTTTCTTTCTCCATTTAATTGACAAGAACTGAAAAATATAAGGAAGGAATTGTTATGGTAGCTGTGTGTAATCCATATTATGAGAAATTAAACCATTACTAAGTCTGTTGAGGAAAAAATAGTTTATAAAAATAGGAATTTGAGATCTCACGCTCTTTCGACCCTAATTTTATCCCCCGTCCTAACATTCCTGAAAACTTTCGGATCGCCAATAATTTTTCCAAATACATTCACCGGATCAGCGGGCCTAATCTCGTTACCTCTACTTATTGGGGTTGGACCAAAGAATATGCAGAATCCTCTTCCGGGCGGCCAGTATCCTATGTCGCCGACCTCCACAGTTTCCTGCGGATTCTCTTCACTTATCTCAACAGGTATGGAGAAGTATACTTCATCACCCCATCGATTTGCTGTAGCCTCAAAGGGGAGCTTCTCCCATATTGCGGTGACTGTTTTAGGGTTTCTGTCTTCTAAGAGCTCAGCTTCAACCACACCTATTCTATCACTTATAATTTTGATCTTTTTCAAGTTGAGAGCACCTCTTTAATATCTTATCAGACTAAATCCTAATAATATTATTTTTTGGTTTAAATATTAGTTGCCGTTAAAAATATTTAGGTGGACTCTCCTAAGAGGTTTTATTATGCATGAAAAACTTAAAATTAGTGTTATTGGCGTTGGCAATTTAGGTTCATGCATAGCTTATGAAATAGCCAATAGAGGTCTAATCGAAGAACTTGTTCTCATAGATATTTTCAAAGATTTAGCTGAGGGGAACGCAGCTGACATTGGACAGGCTGTTGCCTTCAGGAATAATGTCAACGTTTATGCAGGAGACTATGAAGATGCCGCTGATTCGAGAATTATTGTTGTAACAGCGGGCAAACCTAGAACACCTAAGATGAAAACTAGACTTGAACTCCTCGAAGTTAATAAGAAGATTATAGGTGATGTGGCACAAAGGATTCGGAAAGTTGTTGATAACCCAATTATTATAACATTAACGAATCCTGTAGATGTTATGAATTATTTAATGTGGGAATATACTGGCTTACCGCGTGAGAGGGTGATTGGAAGCGCAGGCATGCTTGACTCAGCGAGATTTAGATACGTTCTAAGCAGAAAATACAGCGTCCCAGTCTTGGATGTTGAGGGATACGTGATAGGTGAGCATGGTGAGAACCAGGTTCCAGTCTTCAGTAAAGTGAAGATAAAAGGTAGAGGCATAAAATTTACGAATGAAGAAAAAATTGAAATCTCCAAGAGCATAAGAAGATCTGCTTTAACGGTTATTTCAAAGAAGGGGGCAACAATATACGCTCCAGCGAACAACACGGTAAATATGATAGAAGCTATTTTAGAATGTAAGAGAAGCGTCTATGTATGTTCAGCCATCTTAGATGGAGAATATAATTTAAGGAATATAAGTATAGGCGTTCCAGTCATATTTGGAAAAAATGGTATTGAAAAAATCATCGAGTGGAGTTTGAGTGAAGAGGAAAAGAAAACATTTTATTCCGGAGCTGAAAACATAAGAAATGCAATAAAAACTATTCTCGAAGATTAAAGGAATAGATATTGATATTTCAGGACTCGCTTGCACTCTCCCATATATGCTGAAAATAATCTTTTGCAAATCTTACAAGATCTATATGGTTTGACCATAACATTATTGATGGCTTAGATTCGCCCAATATGAGCGTAACTTCCCTTCCATCAACAATTACTCCGCCACCAAACATTTCATCTTTAAATCTAACATCACCAAGCAATCTGAAATCTGAAGATAAGTTATCTCCATCACTAGGCACCATTATTAACATCTTTACTTTCGAAGTATCTATATCTCTAAGCATAGGTAGGACCGCTCTAATTAGTGGAAATGCGATTTTCGGCATGGCTATCAAAATCTCCTTCTGAGCATTACTTATCATCTCTTTCAGCTTCGCAATAGCATCTAATTCGCTTCTAAAAATCCATATGTCCGGTTTCTCACGGATCCCACGTTTCTCATAAATCGGTTGAAGCTCATATAGAATTGTTTTTCGCCAATCTTTAATCTTGTTTTCTATTTGTAATGTTGTTTCTATAAGTGCTTCCCGGGGAGATTTAGGATAGTAGAGTCTAGGTCTATTTTCTTGACTTTTTATCCAGCCTTTACGTTCCAATGAATTCAAAATTTCATACACTTTTGAGTATGGTATATTCGCGTTTTCGCTGAGCTGACTTGCTGTTGACAAACCTGAACTTAGAAGATATAGGTAGGCTCTTGTTTCATACTCGGTTAAACCCATATCCTTGAGAACTGACTTGGCTTTCTCACTTATAGATTCCTTCACAACTTTTCACCGTATGAAAAGTTTGAAAAATCTCATATAGGTCTAATTCTAACGATTATTTAATCGACAAAAATATATACCTCTTTCGGTGGTGAATAGTGAAGGAGATAAAACATACCAAAAGTATATGTCCTGAATGTCTAAGGGTTTTGGACGCTATAATTTTTGAGGAAAATAACGTTGTTTACATTAAGAAGGAATGTCCAGAGCACGGTTCCTTCCAAGACATTTATTGGTCCGATTATGAACTTTATGAACGGGCTAAAAACTTTGAGTATATTGGCAGCGGACTTGAAAATCCTAGAACGGAGACGAAGAACGGTTGCCCCTATGACTGCGGAATCTGTCCACAACATAAGTCACATATGGTACTCGCGATAATAGATGTGACAAATCGCTGTAATCTGCGTTGTCCAGTATGCTTTGCAACCGCTGGAACAACAGGCTACGTTTATGAACCGACGAAGGAAGAGATAAGAAAAATGCTTATCAATCTTCATGAGAATAAGCCTGTTCCGGCAACCGCCCTCCAATTCTCCGGCGGCGAACCAACAATTAGAAAGGATCTACCCGAGCTTATTAGAATGGCTAAGGAAATAGGCTTCAAGCACGTTGAAGTTAACACCAATGGACTTAGGATGGCTTCTGATCTAGATTTTTGCCGAACTCTCGAGGAAACAGGTGTCAGTACAATTTATCTACAATTTGATGGAGTAACACCAGATGTCTATAAATTTACTAGGGGAGTTGACCTAGTTAAAGTAAAGGAGAAGGTTATTGAGAACTGTAGAAAAGCTGGAATTGACAGCATAGTGTTGGTCTGCACGCTTATTAAGGGAGTAAATGATCATCAAGTTGGGGACATAATTAGATTTGCGGTGAAAAATTTTGATGTTGTAAGATGCGTGAATTTCCAGCCAGTTTCCCTATGTGGCAGAATACCAGCGCAGGAACGCATGAAAATGCGCATAACAATACCTGATTGGATGAAACTTGTCGAGGAGCAGACTAACCGGCAAATAAAAGTTTCAGATTTCTATCCAGTGCCAACAGTTGTTCCAGTTTCACGGGCTGTTGGAGCGCTTAAAAATAAACGTTATGTCGAGTTTACTGCTCATCCGCATTGCGGAATGGCGACCTACGTTTTTATAGAAAATGGGAAAATGCTGCCGATA
>CAYSKG010000047.1:0-10526 GCA_964431725.1 uncultured Candidatus Bathyarchaeia archaeon
ATGTTTTACTGTTGGCGAAACAGAAATCTCTAGTCCCTTAAAGCCATTAGCTGAGACCCAATCAACAATCTTTTGAAGACTCCAATCCTTAAAGGGGGAAGTAAGAAAACTCAGAAACATATATTTCACCATTTATAATTTCAGATCAGCATAGTTTCTTCCAACTCTTTCACCATCCTCATAGTTTTCTCAATTTTTTCCTTCAATTTTACATTGTAGAGGGGTGCGGCTGGATGATAGGAGGCAACTACGTAGGTTTTTGCATCCCAAAGATTTACTTTATAGAGTTTCCCCTGAGATTCTCTCATCGACTTAAATTTTAAGCCTACTTTTGAGAAAATGTAGGATGTTGAGTGACGACCTAACGTAACAATTATTTTAGGTCTTATTATGTTTAGTTGTCTATCAAGGTACGGGCTACATGCTTTAATCTCTTCGGGACGGGGATCTCTATTCCCAGGGGGTCTGCACTTAACAACGTTTGTTATATAAACTTTGCTTCTGGAGATTCCAACTTTCTCGAAAACACTGTCTAATAATTTTCCAGCGGCTCCAACGAAAGGCTTACCTCTAACATCCTCCCAGTATCCGGGTGCTTCGCCGATAAAAACTATTGAGGCATTTACGTCACCATCGCCCGGAACAGGTTTTCTACGGGTTTTCCATAAACTACATTTCCTACACTCATTTACTTCGGCTGTTATCTGCCGAATTAATTTGAGCTTTAGCTGATGATCCAATGTCTCTTCAACCTAAAAATAAGATTAGGATTTTTCGACATTTAAATTGTTCATCCAGCATTAAAAAGAATGACGATAAAAGGGCGTGGAAACTATTTCTTAGAAATATTTCAGCCTTGATATTTGAGGACGCTTTTTTATTTTGAGCGATTCACCTAACATACATAAGGCTGGCTAAATCTCGATGTTAATCATATTCTTTTCCATTTTCCCCAGAAAATATTTCATTATTAGAGCTGAATATATTAGCATTGCAATTGAGAGTAAGTTACCTACGATATCTCCCAACTTCAGATACACGCTTACCACGATAGAAAGATATATTGGAGCAAGAAGTAATGCTGAGAGAGCGAGTGAAGCCCAACCTATTAATAGTGCTGGTGTGCCACGTCGCTTCTTCCCAAGAAATTTCATCATAACATACAAGTTTACTGAGCAACCTATCATCGAAGTTGAAATTATCAGAATTAATGATGATATTGGGTTATTATTGGAGAATATAGACAAAATCAACATTACTACGGCGGGTATGGCTGAGGATATTAAAACGAAATCATATAATAGAGACCTAACTAATGTGCGTATATTTACGCCTGAAGTTAGAGGTATCCAGAGGTTTTCGAATTCTGAGGACCTCCAGTTGCTGACAAGCATTAAGGGAACAATAAGCGAATATATGCCTACTAAGAGTGTTAAGGGAAAGAAAGAGGAGGTTTGGGAGGCTTGTCTAATACTAATGGATATTAATGCAGCTATCAAATAGAGGAGTATGATAGCGAATAAGCTGCCTTCCCGCATTGTTCGGATAATTTCCTTTCTCATCAGAAAAAGAAGCAAAGACTTTGATTTAAGATTAAGTTGAAAAAATAGGCTAATTCGCGAAAATGTTTTGATGCTTTTTCTCATCTTCAATGTTTGCATACGCATGGAAGTGTCAAATGGGGATACAAATGGAGTATGCCTTGATAAAGGAAAGAAGTTCTTTCCTGAAGCAAACATGAAAAACAGGAAACCTAGTGAAAAATAAAAGATTAGACCTAGAAGGTTAAATATTTGGGGCTCTTCGTTAAATATTATATTCAAGAGAATTTTAGCTAAAAACGTTGAAGGATAGGGTAAGGAAGCAAATTTCAGCGGGAAATCAATGAGGAGCCTAAGTGTAGGAAGCAGAAAAATAAACGCTAAAGTCAATATGATCGAGTTTACCAGTGATCCTTCGTATAGAATCTTCATGAGTGAAAGGGATGCCTTCAAAAAGAAGAGCAGAAAAATAAAAATTAAAATTGCTAAAAACATCAACAAAGCTAAATGAAACTCTAAATTAAGTGAGAGCACTATTATCACATAAAGTATGAAAACCGGATTAACAAAGATAAGTGAAGCCGTAAAATCAGCAAACATGCTTGCAACCAGGAATTCTCTAGGCTGTATAGGCGACGTAAAGATAAAATTCTGCTCATACTCAAACACCGTGTAACCCCTTAATGTTAACAACGTGACAAAAAGTATAAGCGCGCTTACAATAGCTGTCAAAAATTCAGCATAGAGCTCTGGGTTTGCATTTCCCTGTCTGACAGCATTAGTGATGCTCATTGAGAAGCCAACTACACTGGGGATGAAGCCGAGCGTATATACAAGTAATAGCGCTAAGCTAGCTTTAGAAGCTCTGAGCGCGCCAAAGAACGCCTTAACTTTAAACTTATATACCTCTAGTATTATGTTTACTCTCACAATCTATTCCTTCTTAGTAAGTTAAGGAATCCTCTTTCTTCTTTTCTCCCTCGATAACTTGCATCTCAGCCTCTTCAGTTAGTTTAAGGAAGACCTCTTCTAAGGTTGCATTTTCACCACTTTTCGACAATTGCTGGAGATTCCTTAGATCTCCGGAGGCAACATTTTGGCCTCTATGAATTATCGCAACTCTGTTACATAGTCTCTCAGCAGTATCAAGCATATGGGTTGACACAAAAACGGTCTTGCCATCTTTAATTCTCTCATTAAAAAGATCCTTTAATATATGTTGTCCCATAGGGTCTATGCCAATGAAAGGTTCATCAAGAATTAGTAAATCAGGATCATGAATAAGAGCTGAAGCTATAGCAACTTTCTGGCGCATTCCTCTGGAAAGCGATAATATGAGAGATTTCCTTTTTCCTTCGAGCTCAAAGAGCCTAATGAAATAGCCTATCCTTTCTCTTATTTGTTCATTTGAAACCTCTCTAATCTTACCCGAATATATGAGAAACTCTTCAACTGTTAAGTATTCAGGTAGGGAAACGGTCTCAGGCACGTATCCGATGAGCCTCTTATATTCATATGGTTCCTCGCTTATATCCACGCCATTAACTTTCACAACTCCTTTATCCATCTTTAAGAGGCCAACGATTATCTTTAGTGTAGTGGTTTTTCCAGCGCCATTTGGACCTAAAAGCCCAAAAATTTCGCCTCTATATACCTCTAGATTCAGTCCCCTAAGTGCTTGCGTCCCATTATAAGATTTCCATACATCAATCAGCTCAACGATTGGATTCATGTAATATCATTTCCTCTTAAGCCATGATTACGCTATTTTTTGTATCCAAGCTTTCTAAGTATGCTTTTACGCCATTCAACACCTTTCTCATCCTCTATACCTCTAGGTTTCAGTCCGTCAATAACACCCACTATGCCCCTTCCCTGCTCGGTTTCTGCAACAATTACCTGCAACGGATTAGCTGTAGCGGCATAAATTGTACAGACTTCCGGAACCCTCTTTATGGCATTTAACACGTTTATTGGATAGGCTCCCCGCATAAACACGATGAACGAGTGGCCGCAACCTAATTTAAGCATGTTTTCGGCAGCAGCTTTTTTGAGTTCTTCATCTGTTCCTTCGACCCTAACCAAACATTCTCCGCTACTTTCGCAGAAGGCTAAACCAAACTTTATGCCTGGAACGGAATTAACCATCGCCTCGTAGATATCCTCAACAGTTTTTATGAAGTGAGCCATTCCTAGAATAACATTGCTGTCTTTGGGCATATCAATGCTTATAACCTTAATCTCAACCATATATTTCATCTCCCCATGAGTTCTATGCTAAAAATTACATATAATCCATTTATAACCTTATTTGATTTCCAATCTTTTAGCAACACACGCTGAAAAACACTATTTACTCATGTAGGCTCTAATGCTTCCCCACTGATCAAGAATTATATCTAGTAGGCCTGTTAAACCAGTATGGATAGAGTAGAATATATAGCATAAATAGATGCAGTTCTCACATTTACTGTACTCGCTTCTAAGCTTCTCGATCAAGGGGCTTTTCCAGATCCTTGGTAGATCAAATATTGAGGCTACTGGTTCCCTACAATGGCAACCTGAGACCCTACCTAAGTGATCTACAACCAGAAAACTCTTGAGGGCTCCACACTTCCATATTCTTTTACCAGTTAAGGCTAGCTGTTTGATGGCTTCAAGAGTTTTTCTGGTTATGTAAATATATTTGTTTTCTTTTTTCATCTCTATGAGAGTGTCACAAACCTTGGCTAATGTTTTCCTATCAGTTATCTCGTATTCATCATTCTTTTTGCCTATTGAAAAAGCTCCTTTACCAGGCCGGTAGTCATAGGTGTAAAGACAATACCATACAGGTATCTTACGCTCTGTAAAGTATTTGGTGAAGCTGATTATTTCATAAAGGTTCATCTGCGATATCGTTGGTGAAACGCCGACGGGGATTCCCTCCTGCTTTAAGATTTCAATGGCTTTCATGGCTTTTTTCCAGGCGCCCTTAACACCTTTAAGGTAGTCATTCTTCTCCTCGTCTAGAGTATCTAAGGATATTGCTACAAAATCTACATTACGCAATTCGTCGATCTTGTCTATTGCAATACTACCGTTATCATAAACTGTGGTTATGAAATATTTTGAAGCATAATCCAAGATTTCGCCCATATCATCACGGAGAAGAGGATTTCCGCCTGAAAACACTATTTCTAGAACACCTATATCGCGTAGGATATCTAAACCACGTTTTATCTCTTCAGTTGATAGTTCATTAACGTCTTGATCCCTCCAAACATTACAGCCCCTACAACGATAATTACATTTTCTCGTTATAAACCATTGAGCATGATAAGTCCCCGGAGATTTTAAAGCCCGTTTAGCTAAATTTAGAATTTTTGGAGCAGACATCATTTTTCGATCCCTCTTTTTTAAATGTTTTTATCGCACAGGTTCCCAAGATTTCGATATTGTTTTATGAAATAGAAACAATGATATATAATTACTTATCCATAGTTTAAGCACTTTTATGAAGCCTACACGTCTGAATCTTCTCATGGACTCATAGACGGTTAAATCATTTAGAAAAACAAATTTACCAATTTTAGAAAGCCTAAAAACCAATTCGTGATCCTCCAAGCATGGAAGACTTTCATCGAAGCCTCCGACTCTAAAAAAGGCTTCTCGCCTAACTGCTAAAAATTCCCCTCTTGAATGTGGCTTAAAATACGCAAATAAACGCAGTAACAAATTATAGAAGCGGAAGAAGGCATGTTCAGAGGGGCTGGGATTTTTAGGCATAATGTTACAAGTTGCCCCCACAACTTTTTTCTCGCTGAAGACTAGTAAAATTTTCTTAAGAAAATCGGGTGGCGGATCGATATCTGCGTCCATAAAGATTATTATTTCACCACTCGATTTATAGGCACCATAGTTTCTTGCTTTACCTATTCCCCGCTCATTGATCACATAAACCTTCTTTGCGAATTTTTTAGCGATAGAGACCGTTTCATCTGTACTACCACCATCAACAACCACTATTTCTAAATGGGGATCGATTCTAGAAAGCCTAGACAATAGCTTACCGACATATTTGCCTTCTTGAAGAGTAGGAATAACAACTGAGATTTTGGAGCCAACCGTCTCACACAAATTTATCATCATTATTAGCCAATACTAGGCTTAACTTAAATTTTTATTTTATTCTTTTTACTCTCCTATAGGAGATGCTTTAATTTCCCGAAAAATTAGACGGACAACCAGCGAATCAGAGCCTAATTCTGCATAAAATTTAGGTTCTTAGCATTTTCCCTTAGTTTTTAGGTACTCTAGTATCGGGTATATTATAAACCTTCTGTTATTGAAGAGAAGACGCTTAAAGATTCTCACTTTTCTGAGCGTTCAATTTTGAAATAACATTAAAAAATTAGGTTATATATTCTAAACTAAATATAGAGATTAATCTTTATCACTTAGAATACCCAATTTTGACCGGGTTTCCTCTGGAGTATTATTCTCTTTTCATAGTTTCTTCTAACTCTTATTCGAGGAGGCTTTTTAGTTTTCGGTATAGGCTCAATCTTCGGGGTTTGTGAACGAACTTTCCCGGCCTTTGAAAGGCTACCATGTGTTGGCATTTCTTACTTCACCACCAGCATTTCTATCCCTATTCTCCTATTTATATTTTTATTACAAATAGCAATATGACATTTGATGTTTTCATCAGTATGGATTAAAGAGTAAGATGCAACAGTTTTTGACAAAAGCCTTAGAAAATCATCCTTTGAAAAGAATTTTTTGAGTCCAGTGATGATGAAGATAGAGCGATTCTTTACCACTCTCATGATTTCACGGATAGTTAAGGCGGGATTAGGCATGTTCTGGAGCAATGTTACAGCAAATACTTTATCAAAAACTTCATCCTTAAATGGTAAAAAGTCAACATCTGCTCTGATTAGAGAGACATTATCTAATCTTCTCCTTCTAATGTGATCTAAAGCTATTTTTAAAGCTATTGAAGAAAGATCAACACCTACAATAAGCTTAGATGAGTCACTTATGTGATTGAAGAGAAGACCTGTTCCACAACCCGCATCCAGAACAATATCATCTTTCCTCATGTTTAAAAACTTTAAGATTTCCCTGATTTTCAGCTCCTGCTCATAACCATATAACGTATTGTAAATTTTTGCGAACTTATCATAGTGTCGAATCACATCAAGTTTTACTTTCCAATCTCCATTCATGATGCCAAAAATTATTTTTATGGTAAGCATCTAAAAAATCTATTGGCGAAACCCTTGCCGACTAAAAGATCCATCTCTACATATGAAAACTTAGAGATTGATGAAGCTATAGAGAAGCTAAAAGTGGCATTTAATGAACGGAAAACAATAATTTTAGTTGGAAACTGCTGGGTTGAATATCGTGGCAGAGCTAGCTCAAAACTTGAACCTGGTGAAAGAATCATCATAATTAAAGAAGACGGATCTGTTCTAGTTCATAGATCTAAAGGCTACGAGCCAGTTAATTGGCAACCCTCAGGCTGCGCTTTTCAAGTGTTTAAAGATGGATGTTTCCTTGTTATTAAGGCAATTAAAAAAAGACCTCATGAGATTGTAACAATGTTTTTTGATAAAATTTATCTTCTTTCTATACTTAAATTGGTTGATGAAGGAGAATTTTCACTTTATGCAAGCGAAGAGGATATGCAGAAAGCCATATTATTGAAGCCGTCAATTATTGAAGAAGGATTTAAGCCGATTGATTATGAGAAAAAGGTTGAACCTGGTTTCATAGATGTTTATGGTATAGACAAAGATGGGCATATGGTGGTGGTAGAGATAAAGCGCAGAACCGCTGGAAAGGATGCTGTTCTGCAGCTAATAAAATATATTGAAGCATTAAAACCTCTTGTTAACCGTAAGATAAGAGGCATAATAGCTGCACCGCAGATATCGCGGGAAGCACGAAGACTTCTAGTAAGTTTAGGATTAGATTTTAAGAGAGTTGACCCAAAAAAGTGTTCTGAAATACTTCGGAAAGTAGAAAATAGGAAGATTATGGATTTTCTCTAAAAAGAATTTATGCCAATGTTTAAAATAAGTAATAGGGGTCAATCTTCAGATATTAGTATGTCAACTATTTTTGATGCGATTGATATTATTTTATCGGATTCTTTTACGATTAAATCACTTCTGGAGGATATTTCTGTGTTTTCTAACCGTTTTATTGATCTTTCGATTCCTATTAGAAATTGGAGAATCGGGTTTTCCGCGGGAAGCATTCTTTCTAAAGATTCCTCAACAATACGTTCTATAAAAGTGGGTTCTCCCAAACTGTAGTAAATTGCGGTCTGAGCCTTTCTTACAGCATCAAGTATTAAATCAAACGCTCCGCTATTTCTTTTAGCCATATTAATCTCATTTATTGCTTCTCTAAGATAACGTAAAGCCCAACTTTTTCGATATTCATCCACTAACAACTTTTCCACAAAAAATAACTAAACGTTTCTCTCCTACTTATTTTTATTCTTTCTCTACTTTAGGTTGCGAGATTGAAACCAACCGCGTTATATAACCAGCAATACTATTTCTGAGTCTAGTTGATGGAATTAACGCTATACTAGAGAGTATCTTCTTATTCTCCTCAAAATTTGTTGTAAACTTATCGGGGAATCTTTTAACTAGTTCTCGAGCTATTCTTTTTACCTTTTCTGGACGTACATTTCCCAAGCGCATCAGCCTTTCCCATTTTGTCACATTACACGTGTTACTACTATATGAATATTGCCGAAATTTTTGTTATGTTTCATCAAAGTCATATATAAGGATTAATGTTCCAAATAAAAATGTAAGGAAGAGTAGAAAGGCTTTTTTAATCGATAGAATAAAATAAATAGCTGTATTTAGAAACGAAAATTCAAAAGAGGGAAATATTATGGGCGAATTAGCAATTGCAGCAATGCATAGGATCTGCAAAAAAGCTGGAGCTGAAAGAGTCAGCGAGTCAGCAGCTGTACAGTTAGCAAAGGTTCTCGAAGAAATAGGTATAAAGATAGGTAGAGAAGCTGTAGACTTTGCAATGCATGCTGGCAGAAAAACCGTAAAAGCTGAAGACATAGAGATTGCTGCAAGAAAGGTTTTAGGCAGATAAATCAGCAAAAATACTCTTATAAAAATCCTTCCATTTCTTTTTTTGAGAATTGATTGGATACCATATGAAAACATCCATTGTGAAACTAATTTTATTTATGGAAACATTGGCTTTGCAACAAAAATGTTGTCTTTATTGGATATTATGCGAGCTCTGAGTTTAACTCCGATCGGTAAGTCCTTGACATTTACGAGGGTTATGCTCCTATCATATTTTTCCGTTACCGCCAGAGCTTCGCCTTTAAGCCATCCTGGACCGATAACTCTAACGCGAATAACTTCAAAACGTCTGTAAGGTATTGGAATTCTGGAACGCTTATGAATTCCAAAATCCATTGGGTTTAGAACAAGCTTAACATTAAAATCCCTTTCCCAATGTTTCAATTGATCATAAAATTTTCTCCATGAAATTGGCCTGATGCCTTTAACTTTTCGCCCATGCTTATGAACGAGATATTTTTGTATTCCTAAAGCCGGATATTTTCTGCCAGCACCTAATTCTTTAGCAATCTTAATTATTTTCGGCATTTCGGAATCATTTAAGCCTGGGATCCAAACTGGAGCAATGAGTAAATCAATTTTAGTATTCGAAACTATATAATGCATTAAATCAACTATTCTTTTCGGATTATACCATTGAGTCCCACAGAGTTTCCTAGCTAAATTTAGATCCAAAGCATCGATTGAAAGATTAATTCTTGTTAAACCAGCATCAGACAATTCATCAATAAGTTTTTCAGTTAATATTGAACCGTGAGTTTGCATTGAAACAACTTCAACTCCCTTAATCTGGTTTAAACTTGAAACTAGATCAGCTATCTTGGGATAAGTTATTGGATCACCAACCGTGTCTATGTGGGCTTCTATGCCATGTTCTCCCTTAAAAGCAACGATCTTTTTAAACCATTCAATAAGATACTCTAATGGAACAATATATTCAGTACACCTATGTTTTGATCTTGGCCCAGCGTCAGTAGAACAAAAAATACAGGAAAGTGGACAAGTCGTGACTGGGCGAACTTGAATAACGTTTGTTCCCCTATCGATTAAACCAAAAGCTATACAACCCAAAAGAGGGATGGGATCAGAAACCTCAAAGAATTTTCTAAGCATAATTCATCAAACATGAAGTCAATCCATAATGTATTAAAAAACAAAAAAGAACGAAGATTTAATAGTCTATTTAGTTCTACCCGAATCCTCCGCCGTAACCTTCAGGACCTTTAGGGGACTTTGGAGTTTTCATTCTTCCAGCTGCAATAACGTCATCTATCTTCAGTATCATCGTCGCTGCTTCAGTCGCTGACTTGATCACCTGCTTCTTAACAGCTAAAGGCTCATAAACATCTAACTCACGCATGTCTCTAACCCTTCCTTCAAATACGTCAACGCCAGCCCAAACTTCGTTCTTCTCGTGCCTAGCTCTAAGCTCTGAAATTATGTCGATTGGATCCAAACCAGCATTCTCAGCCAAAGCCGTTGGGATAACCTCTATAGCTTCTGCAAAAGCTTGAGCAGCCAGCTGCTCTTTACCCGGAAGGGATTGAGCATATTCTCTGAGATCCTTTGCAACCTCTATTTCCGGCGCACCTCCGCCAGCTAGAACCTTAGGCTCTTGGACAACATCTCTAACAACACATAGCGCGTCGTGAATTGACCTTTCAGCTTCGTCAACCGTTCGTTCTGTTCCACCACGAATGAGTATGGCTACGGCTCTTGGATTCTTACATCCTTCAATGAAGACCATCTTGTCTTCACCTATTTTTCGTTCTTCGACGAGCTCCGCGTAGCCTAGATCTCTCTCACTTAAGTCCTCGAGGTTAGTGGCTATTCTGCCTCCTGTGGCCTTAGCTAGCTTCTCCAT
>CAYSKG010000048.1:0-9850 GCA_964431725.1 uncultured Candidatus Bathyarchaeia archaeon
CGGGAATAGTTGACGCATTAGTTAATCTCATTGAGCGTGTGTAAAGTATGTCTTCGGTTGTTTCTTTTGTTTTTAGGTTGGTTGTTGAGGAGCCTGTTGTTTTTCAGAGTTTTTCGGGTTTTGCTGCCTGTGGGGTTTTCTATAATATTGTTAGGGGTTTTGATGAGGGTTTGGCTGAGGAGCTTCATTCTTCTAGGCGTTTGGCTCCCTGGGCTGCTACGCCCTTCTTTGTTGAGGCTCCTCCGCCGCGGCGTGTTGTTTATCGTGTTTTGCCTGCTCCATCGATAGTGGATGTTTCCTTCTCAATTATGGACGGCAAGCTTGTTGAGGCTTTTAGGGAGACTCTTTTGAAGCCTAATTTAGATGTGGAGCTGGTTAATGCTAAGGCTAAGGTTGTCAGCGTGGCTGTCAGCATGCGTAGGTTTTCTGAGTTAGCTAAGGATGCTGAGCCTCTGCCCGAAAGGTTCGCCATAAAGTTTCTTACGCCAACGGCTTTTAGGCGTTCGGTCTACGATTGCTGTCCAGCCTGCCCAAACTATGTTGAGTACCTGCTTAAGGCTAAGGAGGGAAATAAGATTGAGAAGCCATGTAAGTATGCTGTTTCATGCCGCGGCACAATCATACCCTTACCAACGCCATCACTAATGTTCAGGAACCTCGCCCGGATATGGTCAACCTTCTCAGACACACGCTTAAACGTTTGGGAGGCTGCGCGTTGGGCTGAAAACGCTGTTCTAGTGGCTGGGTATCCTAAGCCTGGAATAAGAACTGTAAGAGTCTATGAGCACCCCACAACCAACAAGTGGATAGTGGGCTTCATAGGAACCGTAAGGTTTGCGGTAAGAGAAGACCTCTACAATGAGAAGCATGCAAAAACCTTAGCCGCCCTACTGAGGATGGCGGAGCTAACAAACATGGGTGTAAGAAGAACAGCGGGACTTGGACTAATAAAATACATAAAACCGACGGGAGAAAAATAGTTCTAGTCCACAAGGATATGAAAGACTTTTAAAACTAAAAAGAGTCTGTTAGACGACTAAAATTGCTAAGAAAAAATACATGTTAGATTATTGCTTTTATTTCAAACTCGCAGTATGGGTCACCCTTCGCTATACACTTTGTTTCTTCGGCCTGAACCTCTTTTCTGAAGATTTTTGCGAAGAAACCGGCTAGTATACCCCTATAGAAATAGCTGTAGGGCTCGTTGCTTCCCTTACCTAGTTCACACTCAAAGTTCTTGGATACACGGATATTAGCTCTCTTCCTTTCAAGATTCGCTTTAATGTCTCGAATTATCGCCCAGCCCATTTTCATATGGAGAAACTTGATATGCTTAATTAAATGTTCAATACTTACGTAGTTTTCGCATGTTTCATATCCTATTTGGAAACCTTCGTAATAAAGTATCGCCTTTCCAGCTGAACCGAATTTCCTCCTCATCCCCTTAAACAGCGCTTCATAAATCCTTCTAGAAAATATTATAGCCCTCTCATCCTCCCTCTTATAATCGGCGATTGAGGGAAAGAAGCAATTTCGAATAAACATGTCTTCATCAGCCTTTATCAGATGGGCTTTACGAGCATTAAGTTCCCTATTTATAATTTCAAGTGTTTCTTCAGGTTTCACATCAGATCTCGAAAAATCTAGGGAGAGCATTGCATATACGTACGGAGTTTTAGCCTTAACCCTAAAATAGTTTATGGAACAGATATCAATTTTCATGTTCCTAGTAATTCTAAAAAGATTCCATAGGAAATCTCTTTTGGTTTCAGCTTCAATAATAAAATTTTGGATTCCCTTCTCATCCCAAGGTGGAAGACTCCTTGGATAATACTCCATTTCTCCCTCTTCCACCTTTATATTTTTGAAATCCGCCAGAAATCCCTTCATACATAAAACCTGCCCATACACCATTTTTTGACACCATAAAATTACACCATGGGTTTATGATAAAGATTAGTATGTAACATTCGTTAATTACATCTTGATGATCCATCTCACTCTAAACGAGAAAATCCCCGACTTTAAGACTTTAATAATACTTAAAGCTAACAGATATATAGCGATACTAAGCAATAATTATTTTGAGGTCATTCGGGGCGTTCCGAGGAATGAAAGTTATCTCTTTATTGGCATTATTCGCACTCTTGTCCAGTTCAGTTGTATTAGCCACTACAATTCCGATTCAACTTCAAGAGTATTTGAACATCATAAACCGATTAGATGATTGTTACAAAGATGTTCTAGATGATTTATGCGATATGATGGAAATAGCATTAAAGTTTAGAGATGACCCTAACTACAATTATGACCCATCAGATATGGAACGGATTATCATGAGAGATGGCGTAAATGGAACCCAAGAACTAATTAATCTGTTTAATGAAATAATGAACGCTACCCGAAGCTACGGAATCTTAGAAGAGAACGTTACAAACATTTAACCAGAAAATACTTATTTTATATTCCAGCTACTAATGAATTTGCATCAGATGTCAACAGAAAATAAAACGGAGCTAGAGTTCATAAAAATTTTAAAGTCAAAACAATAAGAAAAATCTTCCAATAGAAGGAAGTGGAATGGGTGAAGGAATAAACTCAATAATTCCCTCGGAACGCCCCTAAACAATAACGTTTTAAATTCCTTCGCCCCCACAATTCTTTTTTAATAAATAAGCAAAATATATCGATTTTCACAAAATCAACACTTGCTTACCCATTTATGGATGGAAAAAGCGGCTCCCATACATTTATAGAATAGGAAATAACAAACTTTTTAGAAAACCTACTAAACAATTGAGAAAGAAATAATTTAATGTTTGTTGCCTCTACTATGATGCAATTCTTCCTAAAAAGGGGAATAAACAATATTCACGTTAAATTAAACTCTAGCTTTAAGAGTTAAAGCCTCTGCTATTTTCCTGAGAGTCTTTAGAACCTCTAGCCCTTTCTGAGTTAATTTATACTCTTCACTTCCCGCCTCATTCTTTTCTCTTCTCACAAAACCATTTAGTTCCAGGAATCTTAAATGTCTGACCGTATCCTTCCAAGATAGGTTAGCTAAATTTCCGATATGCGTCAATTTCCCAACTTTGGAGGTAGCCTCTAAAACATCTAAGTAGATCTCCAATCTTGAACGTTTCTTCATTCTATTCCCCTCAATTGGGGTTTAAATAAATTCAGCCTATAAATGAATTATGAAAAGATAAAACGTTCGTTTGGTTCAGAAGAAAAGTTCGTTTCACTAGTCTACTAGCATTGTCCCGCATATTACAATTATAGCCTGAGATCTAGGAGCGTACTCATCGCCCATGTATTTAGTTCATAATCTCTTTTTATTTTATCTAACTATGTTTACCTTTGGGGCTTAAGAAATGAGCGAAGAAGAGGTTATAAACGAAGGAACTGAAAGCGAGGATAGAGTCAGCAAGCTAGAGAAAGAAATTGAAAGACTTAAAGCGGATGTTCGGGACTCTTCCAAAGAGATAAAACAAACAGTTGAAGATTTAAAGAGGGCCGTAGTCGATATCCGCTCCGCTGTTAGTGAAATCGAGAATCCATTCAATTTATTGAGGGTTATAACAAGTGAAAAAGATCTTGAAAGATTAAGTAAAGCTCAGCCTATAACTGAAAAAATACAGATTGTGAAGGAAGAGAGTGAAAAAGAAAAAATAAAGGAAAAGGAGGAAGAAACTTTAGCAACCATCAACGAAGAAGCTGCAAAATCTCAGAAGCGCTTAAAGGAACAAATTGTGGAAGTCTTCCCTGAAAAGGGGATCCCCGACTTCCGACATGGTTTCTCTTTAGTACGATGGATCTATAATATGTTTGATTTAGGTTTTGACAGAGATAACTTGAAGGGAATCTGCCAATGCTGCGAATATATTGGAATTATTCCAAAAGGCTCCAGCGCTTACATCTCCAGCATAATCGATGCGCTCGCCGATGCTAGAAGCAAGGGTTTTTCAGAGGAGGATATAATGCTCATCCTATATATGGCTGCTGAAACTTTTGGAGTAGGCATTAAAACTGAGGAAATCCGTGAGATGGTTATGAGCATGCTTAAGAGAAAACGAATTGAAAGAATGAAGGGAGGATAAATGGGTTTCTCAACAACAGTAAGTGAAATAGTTCTGTTAATTGCATCTGTAATTTTGGCAAGCGGATTTTCAGCCCAAGCCATCTACGCTGGCTTATCTTTGCAAAGCAACATAATTCAGACAATCGACATCTCCAAAAGAGATCTAAATACACGTATTGACATAGGGTATGCAACCGTTAATGAGACAACGAATCCCAGATACTTTATAATATATGCTAAAAATACTGGTTTAATGCCCATCACAGACTTTTCAGTTATCGACGTTTATGTTGGAGAATACGGTCGGGCTATGCTTTGCTACTATAGTGAGGAAGCAACTGTTGGAAGCGGAAGATTCAGCCTAACCGATGCTGATGGAGACGGAGTCTGGGAGATCGGTGAAACAGCAGTTATAAAGGCATATCCATCAGTCGACATTAACGCCTCGATCTATGAGGTGAAAATAGTCCCATTTAGGGGCATACCTTCCACTTATCTCTTTCCACCTCCTCCATGAGGTGGTTTAAAAATGGGGTTCTCAGTAACCGTTGCGTCAATGATTGTTCTAATAGGATTGGCAACCTTCATGGGAGTCACAACTATTTCATTGATATATTCAATAAATCAGCTGACCATTATATTGAATACATTAAATGAGCAGGGTATGGATGCTCAAATTGAACTTAGTATAGTAAGCATAAATGCTTCCACCATAGAATTTTATGTGAAAAATGTAGGATCAAAGACTATTTTCTTGAAGAATCAGGGCTTTAACTGGAACAGTGTCATCATTGCTTATAGAAATAATACTTGGCACTCGTATTTAATAGAAGATTATAGTATTTCCGAGATTAAGGTTCAAAACTCATCTGTTTTGTTCGATGTTTCATCCCACAGTTATATTAACCCAGGGGAAGAAGCGAAAATACTTGTTTCCTTGCCCGAACATGCTCCCATCATTCCCAATAATGAAACCGTTATTATTGTTTTCTTTTCTCATTATGGGATTTCAGCCATGAAGGAGGGTGTTAGAAAAGTTTGAGCTTCATATCATTACAAATTAAAGATTTAGATGACTCATTAGGCGGTGGTTTCCCGCATCCATCTTTAGCCTCTATAGAGGGGGATTACGGCGCTGGAAAGACCGCTTTTTCCCAGCACATAGTTCACTCCATGTTGAAGGCAGGTTTGAACGTATGCGTTATCACCAGCGAAACAAATGTCAAAGGATATCTGGAAAAGATGAAATCAATAAAGCTGGATCCCGTTTCCTATTATATTGGGAGGCAGCTTGAGATCTATCCTTTACATGTCGAAGGAGGCAAATGGAGTAGTTTCCTTTCATCCCTATTTCTTAAGGTTACGCGATGCTTCCTGGAGATTTACAAGAATCGCTATGATGCTGTTGTCATTGACAGTTTAAGCGTATTAGCCACCGAAACCCCATCTTACGAGTTTCTAACATTCATAACACGCATGAAGAATCTTGTTTCGGATGGAAAGACAATAATCTTAACATTTCACCCAAACTTTCTTCCAGAAAACATAATTATGAAGCTTAAGGCAGCCTCCGACGTCTATTTTGTTCTCTCAAACACTAAAATGGCAGGTCTATCAATAAAAATGCTTAAAATAGTCAAATTATGGGGAACAAGCGGCGAGCGAAAAGACACCGTTAGCCTAGAGATAAATCCGCATGTAGGATTGAGAGTCCTACCTCTAGGAGGTGTTAAAATTTAGGCGGTTTCTATTCGGCTCAAGAAGTGAAGAGGAGGAACCGAAAGAAGAAGGGTTAATGCTTTTCAGAGAAACCAGATTACCTGAAACTCTTGAAGAGGCTATGGAAAAACATCCCTATCTGGCTGAATACATCAAGAAAAATAATTTAGAGCCATTTTATGTAGTGGATCCAAGCGCGCTAGGAACCGAAGCCGACTTAATGTCCGCAGCATATGTTTTAGACATAATATATCCTCTTGAACGCGGAATATTCATTCACATAAAGGCTGGCGGGGAAATCGGCAAATATAACATTATTGAACCTGAAAAGCCGGAAAGAGAAATATTAGATCAAATTGAGAACACCATTGCGAAATTAATAAGTGAGAGAACAATAGTTGCTGAAAGTATTGAAGAGAAGGAAAAAGCGCTCGCTAAACTTTTTAATGAAGCTGTCAGAAAAAATAAGATAAAACTACCAAAAGATAAACAGACTTATTATCTCTACCATTTTCTGAGGGAAAGAATAGGACATGGATTTATCGACATATTTCTCGCCGACCCATGGCTTGAAGATATAAGCGTGCCAGGAGCTGGACACGTATACGTTTACCATAAATTTTTTGGACCGCTTGAAAGCAACATTGAGATTCAAAGAGAAGAAATAGATCTCATATTAAGAAGCCTAGCTGAGAGATATGGACATGTCTTAAGCTACTCCCATCCAATCATTGATATCCATCTACCCGACGGATCTAGATTTAATGTCGTATATGGAGAAGACATCAGTCTTAAAGGAAGCAACTTCACAATTCGAAAATTCCCTAAAGAACCCATCTCCGTAGCTCATCTCATCGGCTGGAACACTTTCTCAGCTGAGTTTGCCGCATACATGTGGATGCTCTTCGAAGTTGGAATATCAGCTTTTATCTGCGGAGAAACCGCCTCTGGGAAAACAACCACCTTGAACGCTCTCACAGGTCTTATTCGATCAGACTCAAAAATTGTAAGCATTGAAGAAACACCTGAAGTAAACTTGGCGCATAAAAACTGGGTTAGAGAAGTAACGAGACTTCATTCTGGAAGCGTAGTCTCAATGTTTGATTTGCTTAAGGCAGCCTTGAGACAGAGACCTGACTACATAATTGTAGGTGAGATCAGAGGCGAAGAGGGGCAAGTTGCATTCCAAGCAATTGAAACAGGACATCCTGTTCTTTCAACTTTTCACGCTGGAGACTTACAGACGCTCTTTCAGAGATTAACGTCTCCACCGATAAATGTTCCGAAGACACATATTAATGGATTAAACTTAGCTATTTTCCAGAACAGAATTAAGCGGGGTCTAAGACTTGTTAGGCGAGTGCTTTCAGTCAATGAAATAATATCATACGATTCAGACAGGGGAAGCCTAAATTATTTTCCAGTATTCGTATACGATCCCGATGCTGACCGACTTAGATTTAGGGGCTCAAGCATATTTCTTGAATCAAAGATTCTCCCTTACAGAGGGTGGGGAACTGATAAGACCCCGGAACTCTATAAAGAACTTCAGATGAGAGCTGAAATTCTAAGAGCTTTATCTAAAAGGTCTCCGAAGTTTAGAAGCGTATGGAAGACTGTTATTGAAGCCGAACAAGTAGGCGTTGAAAAAGTTTATAAAATGGTTAAGGAAGGCAGGATGCCTTGGCTAACAGAGGACTAGGTTCGCTAGGAAGGGGGAGACAGCTTCTAACATTAGCTCTATCTTTAATAGCGATGTTCTCCGCATTTTCATTGATCACTAGAAGAGATGTATTTTCAATTCTTTTAGCATTAGTGTCGTTTTGCTCACTTTTCGTGATGCTTTTTATTTCTCGTTATAAAACAATACCTAAAGGTTCACGTGGAAAAGTTGATGAGAAACTGGTTTTATCCATTCTTCACATGTACGTCGTTTCTCAAGGCGAGGTAGGACCAAATCAGCTCGTCGGCTCAATTGCAAGAATGAAGGAATATGGATATTACAGCAGGGTATTCAGTAAAATACTGGAGATAGCTAAGAAATTCGGATATGGATTCGCTAAAGCGATGTCGCATATGGCCAATCTCGTAAAGTCTCCCTTAAAAGATATTCTTATAAGATGCACGGAGGCGCTTTCCAGTCCAGAGCCGAAAGAATATCTTGAGTTGGAGAATTCAACTCTTTTTGAGGAATATTCTGGCTATTATGGGCGGCTGATAGAAGGAATAAAAACTCTTGGCGGTGTTTACGGAACATTCCAAAGCGTCTCCATTTTCATAATTATGACCCTAGACATTATGACCGTTTTCATCAGCGAATCTAACATAGTATATTATTCTTATGTGATTTCCGCTGCTGTGATAGGGATATTATTTCTCGGTTTCAAAACCATTATACCGAAAGAAACGCTTGTATACATCGATAGAGAGGACCCGCCAAACTTATATAAACTATTTCGAATTTCCGCTCTTTCGGCTTTAATAATGGTTTTTCCCGCAGTATACGTAAGCTTATCAGTCAACCGTTCTTTCGGCTTCATAATTTTCGGCGCATCATTAATTCCTGCGGGATTGTTTGCTTACAAACTTGAATCCTCAGTTACTAAAATAGATGAGTATTACCCAACGTTCATTAAGGCGCTATGCGAGAATATGGCTTCAACATCAAGCATTAAAAGTGCAATATCTTACGTTCTCCATATGGAGCTTGGGCCTCTAAGAAAGCTATTAGAGAGAACGCTTGCAAGAATTAAACTTGGAATAAGAACAGAAAAGGCTATAAGTCTATTATCTTCTGAATCCGCTTCCTTCCGCGTTTACGTAATGAATCGAATGCTCCTAGATTCCATAAACTGTAGCGGCGACCTTATGGAAGTCGGTAAGATTCTAGGGAATGCCTGCATAAAATTTCTAGAATTCAGAAAAAGAAGAATTTCCGTGGCTAAAAGCTTCAAAACAATTATCTTCATTCTTCAGCCTATAACCGTCTCTCTACTCGTAATATTAACCTACTTATGTAATTTTTTCTCTCAAAGCTTAGTTTCCTTACCCTACTTCACTTTTGGAGAGATCCCCCTTCCAGTCGTCGAAGCTGGGAACATTCTTATGATCCTTTTTATAACCGCCTTGAACGCTCTTGCACTTAGGGAAGCTGAAGGAGGATTCTGGGGAACCAGTCTCTTCTACATAGGGCTTCTGTTAATATTAAGCGGGATCTCATGGTTTGCTGGCGAAAAGCTAATGGATATAATGTTTGGACAAGTACTAGAAGGGTTTGAAAATCTATTAATAGAGTGGTAATCGAGAGCCCCCTTCTACTTCAGCGGAGAAAGAAGCGTCAGACTTGAAAATAAGCATCTTCCCTTAGATGAAAGAAGATAGTTCTGGAATTAGCATTATAACCAAAATAAATCCTTGCGGAAAACATAGCGGTTAGAATAAATAAATGAAGAATAATAATGGATAGGTTATATCTCTGCGGGATTCATATTTTTAGTTCAAAAGTAAGAAATAACAATACTCAGATTACCTTATACTATCACTATCGGGTTCCGTGCGTCCCTATGGAAAAGTTTACTGAAACAAGAATATACCGGATTAGAGAAAAACAAAATGTTCTAAGCCCTCTTAGCACAGTAGAGGAACTTTTAATGAAGTTCGGACTCTCAAGAAACGAAGCTAAAATCTATCTTTTCTTAGCTAGAACTGGAGAGAAGAAAGCTAAAGAAATTTCAGATGCGCTCTCGCTTTACAGAACTGAAGTTTATCGGGCTTTGAGAAACCTAGAAAAAAACGGTTTAATTCTTTCCATTTTTGGGAGACCTCTCAAATTTAAAGCCATTCCCCTTGAAAAAGCGGTAGACATCCTGATAAAAATGAAGATCTTACAGGTAGAGAAGCTTAAACAAGAAAAAAAGAGAATTATTGAAAATTGGCAGAGAATTCCTAAATTTGAAGTTGAAGTTGAAAACAAAAATGAAGTCTTCCAAATACTAGAGGGAGATGAACAGATTACTCTGAAAATAGATGAAATATTAGATAAATCCAAAA
>CAYSKG010000049.1:0-9615 GCA_964431725.1 uncultured Candidatus Bathyarchaeia archaeon
AGAATCTCACAAAGAGAATTGAAAGCTAGATATAGTTTTAACCCTAAAAAATGGCAAATCTACGGTTTGATAGATGAAAACGCCCTTATCTTTAGGCATTTTAGGAGACTAATTATTGTCTGATTAAGTATGCATGTGAGTTTTCCATCAGCGCTTGAGTGGGGGAACTATTGTTCCATTTCCCAGCTGTCCCGGTTCGATGCGAACCAAAGCATCATAGGAGAAGGTTCTTCCAAATATGCTCCAAAAACTCTATCTTCACATTGATATATCAACGTTAGGTAATAGGGGGGAGGGGGTAGGTCTGTATTGCTTTGGAAAATGATTAAAAATTTGGGTAAAATACGCCTAAAAATAATGGCATAAAAATCGATATAGAAATGATATAACTGATTCAAAAACATTAATTTTTCAGGCTCATAAATTTCACGGGGAATGGATTCCCCTATTTTTCTGTTGGACGCGAATCTTTTTCTACTTTAGTGAATTTTAAATTAGAAAAATTAATTAGCGGATATTTTATAGATGAATGCGTAATATTTTAAGGGGAGTCCGCTTATGGGAAAGATTGAAAAGCGTATAGTCTATTTTAGCAGTCCCGGAGAAGAAAACACCGATCATGTCCTAGCCTTAGCGAAAAAGAGAGCTGAAGAGCTTGGAATAAAGGATATAGTTGTGGCTTCCACTAGGGGCAACACCGGAGTCAAAGCCTCAAAAATATTTAGAGACTACAATCTCGTAGTGGTATCCCACTATACTGGATTCAGAGAACCAGGTCAACAGGAATTTAGGGAGGAAAACCGTAGGATAATAGAGGAGAATGGCGGTAAAATATTTACTGGAACCCACGTGTTTATGGGCGTTGAAAGAGCCATAAGAAGCAAATTCAACACAGCCTACCCCGCTGAAATAATGGCTCAGACTTTAAGGTTATTCGGCGAAGGGATGAAGGTTGCGGTTGAAATAGTAGCGATGGCTGCTGATGCAGGTCTGATACCTGTGAACAGGGAGGTTATAAGCATAGCTGGAACTGGCAGGGGAGCGGATACAGCCATAGTTGTTCAACCAGCAAACTCATCGAGAATATTTGACATGGTCGTTAAGGAGATTATAGCTAAACCTAGAAATAGGTAGCTTCAGTGATAAGTGGATTACGATGATGAAGAGAAGACTCGGCAGAACAAATCTCATGGTTTCAATAATTGGTTTCGGCGCGATAAAATTGCCACTAATAGATAAAAAGACAGCAAGCGACATATTAAACAGAGCTCTAGATTTAGGCATAAATTTTATTGACACCGCTAGAGCATATGGCGACAGCGAAGAGAAGATAGGATTAGCCATAAGCGATAGACGAAACGAATTTTACATATCAACAAAAAGCACAGCCCGCACATACAGAGAGATGAAGAAAGATATAGAAACAAGCCTAAAAAACCTTAGAACAGATCACATAGATCTTTACCTATGCCACAACCTGAGATATCAAAATGATTATGAAAAAGTTATGAGCCCTAACGGAGCTCTAAGAGCCCTCAAGGAAGCTAAGGAAGAAGGGATAATTGGACATATAGGTTTCAGCTGCCACAGATTCCATGAGACCATGGAGAAGGGTATAAGATCCGGAGAATTCGAAGCAATAATGGTTTCATACAACATACTGAATGATGAACTGGTTGAAGAGAGTATTCTGCCGCTTGCAAAAGAGATGGATGTAGGCGTAATAGCCATGAAGCCTCTCGCAGGAGGCTTTCTAGCGGCACCCCCACCAGAGCTCGCTGAAAAAACTAGGATTCCAATAAACGTTGAAACAGCCCTCAGATTTATTCTGTCAAACAACGCGGTTACCACAGCAATCCCCGGAATGATGAAGCTAGAGGAAGTTGAAGAAAACGCTTACATAGGCGAGAACTTCACCAAAATGAGTGAGGATGAAATGAAAGCTCTGAGAGAAGCCATTGAAAGCTCCATCAGAGAATTCTGCCGCGGATGCGGATACTGCCAGCCATGCCCCCAGGAAATACGCATACCAATAATTCTACGTCAGCTGGCATACTACAAATATTACGGATTAAAAGAGTGGGCTAAATGGAGATATAAGATGGTGGAGGTTAAAGCCGACTCATGTATTGAATGTAAACAATGCGTTGAAAAATGCCCCTATGGATTGAACATTCCGGAAATGCTGAAGGAGGCTCATAGGCTACTTTCAAGCTAAACAGAATCTTACTTAGTGAGGTTCTCAAGCGTTAATCCCAATTCCTGAGCCCTTTTGAGCAATTCCGCTATCTGAGCCTTCAACTTTTCTTTTTCCTCTTCTTTACCCTCTTCTTTCGCTTCTTCCTTCATGTAAACTTTGATAACATCATACGGTTTTATTTCCATTAACTCAACAGTCACCGACACGGGTATAAATTCGCCATTAGGTCCAACCTGATATTCTAAAGTTATTCTTGCCGGTTTATCAGAAGCGTTCCTCGCACTTATCTCCTCGATTAATCTTCTTGAGAGCTTAAGCCACTCCTCCCTATTCTTTTCTCTAACTTCACTCGGCGCCCTAGTGTAGAAGGTGAGGTAAAACCATCTTTTCAGCCTGAAGATGGCTCCTCTACTTGTCGGCGAAATCTTAAACCTTTGTTGTTTAACACTCAAGTTTTCTCCCTCCCCAAAATCAATATTTAAAATCTCTAAAATATTATTTATAATCATCATTATTAATAATTTTTTTATGTTTTAATGTTTTTAATCCGAAGAAAACCTCCTTCAACCGAATAACGTTTCAATTGAAGCGCTATAACCATAAAAAGGAAATTTAATAATGAAAATAAAAAATTTTCTTCCAATAACCTATTAATCACTCAGTTACACACGTATCTTTCACGTTGCGCGCGAAAATACTATCTTAAGATCGCTTCATATAATCAGCTTCCCCAAACTTTAAAAGAGCCAATATGAATAAAACCAAGTTTTTCTCAAAGTTTAGATCCAGCATCTTATTTTTAGTTAATCCGCCTAGCGCTTAACTATTTTCTTTACACCCTTTTCCGTGCCAACGTAGATTGTGTGCGCCATGCCTATGAATAAACCCGTTTCCACAACTCCAGGAATCATTTTTAACTTTTCTTCCAGTTCTTTAGGGTTTTCGATCACTCCGAAATCAACATCTAAGATAAAGTTTCCATTATCAGTTATGTAGGGCACGCCTTTTTCGATTTCCCGTAAACGGGGAATCCCCCCAATCTCCCTTAATTTTTTAGTCACTAGAGGCTTAGCGAAAGATAAGATCTCAACTGGTAGAAGTTGCCGTAAACCAAGTTTACGGGTAAGCTTTCTTTCATCAGCGACTATAATAAGCCTCTTCGAGGATGCTGCTATAATTTTCTCTCTTGTTAGAGCCCCACCCATACCCTTTATCAAATTTAGTTCATCATCTATTTGATCCGCACCGTCAATAGTTAAATCTATTACAGGTTTTTCGTGAAGAGTAGTTGTTGGAACGCCGCATTTGATCGCTAGAAATAACGATTGGAAGGATGTTGGCACCCCAATTACATGTAGTTCTTCCTCTCTGATCCTCCGCCCAATCTCTTTTATGGCGTAAGCAGCTGTGGAGCCTGAGCCAAGACCGACAACAAAGCCATCTTTAACCTCCTTAACCGCCTCCACAGCAGCTCTCCTTTTAGCATCCTCTATCCACCCTACGCTCATACCTTCCCATCCCTCTTCTACTCCTCGATTTCTATTTGACTAAGCCTATTAAGAGCCTTCTCGATTTCAGCCATTATCCGTTCAATCCTTCTGTCAGCTTCACTCCGCTCTTCAATCTTGCTCTCTGAAGTCTTCTGTTGAACGGATGGTTTAGATCTACCAGCTTCACGTTTTCTTTTCGCCGCAATCTTCTTTGGACGCTCTACGGGAGCTTCCTCCACTGCCTCCTCCTTTTCTTCTTCTGGCTTAACAATCGGCTCCGGAGACGGTAACCCAGCAATAGCCCTTAGCTCCTCAATCCTCCTATTTAAAGCCTCGAATCTCTCAGAAAACATTTTGATAAATTCTTCCTGCATTCTTTCTAGCTCGCTTAATGCTATAATTGATTCGCCACGGGCGATCTCCCGCTTTATTCTTTCCAAATCCTCCCTATACTTTAATGCTAGACTGTCGCGTTCTTCAGCCGTTATTTTTCCTTCAGCTTGAGCCTCATATAATCTTCTGATGGCGTAGCTTAAAATTTCCCTTTCCAAATCGAGCACACGTAATCTATCCTTGGCTTCCTTAACCGCTTCATCTGGAACAGATTTACTAACAGCCCAGGGTAAAGCCGCTTCAGCTAGGCCGCTCTCAACCGGCTTCTTTTCACTCTCTACAACAGTTTTCTTCTTTTTCTCTATCTCCATGAGTAGGAGGATTATGGATGCTACTGCAATAACGCCGAAGACCACAGCCAGATAAAACCAAATGTATTCCGGCAAACCCTCTGAGCCCCTTTTTAAGCATGCGACTGTAACAATATATATGCTCTACTAACTTACAAAATATAGTTTTCTATTTAACATGTAAGAATCTCACCAATATCCCCTTTTGTGACCATACCTGCCAACTAGGGGCACAAACGCCACTCCACCCAAGTTTTCCTCAGTTATTTCACCACTCTTCTTTTTCCTTAACCGTATTAGAGTTTGATAGAATCCTATATCGCCTACTGGTATAACCATGATTCCGCCTAGTTTAAGCTGATTCTTAAGTGGATCAGGAATGTGAGGCGCTGCAGCGGTCACAAGTATCCTATCGTATGGAGCCTCCTCCGGATATCCGAGGGAGCCGTCACCACATATAACTGTAACTCTATCACCGTAGCCGGCTTCAGCAATATTTCTCCTAGCGAACTCAGCTAATCTGGGAATTATTTCAATTGTATATACGTGACCCCATCTATCCCTAGAAACATCGCTTGGAGCAACTATTTCAGCAATAGTTGAAGCATGCCATCCTGAACCCGCCCCAACCTCAAGAACCTTATGTCCAACCTCAAGCTCCAAAGCCTCATTCATTATCGAAACCATGTCTCGCCGGGCTAACCGTAGAGGCTAGCCCCGTGGCGCAGAGATAGTCTGCCCATCACCTATAGGCAAAGGAGTGTCAATAGCAGCATAACGCCTCCGCTCCTCAGGTAAAAACATACTTCTCGGAACAAGCCTCATAGCCCTAATAACCCTAGTCGATCTAAGTATACCCCTCCTCATAAGATCTCGAATAAGTATCTCCCACTCTTCATCCACCAAACCTAATCCCTCCATTACTAAACTCAAAAATTAGCATCCCACATACTTAAAGCATTATCCAAAAACATCAAAGAGAAAATTAAATAAACCTCAAAACATAATTCAAAAATGAATTTAATGCGGCCGTCGTCTAGCCTGGTTGAGGACATCGGCCCCCCGCGCCGACAACCCGGTTTCAAATCCCGGCGGCCGCACCAAAAAATTAGGCCTATTTTGAATGGGATTTTCTGTTAGGGTTATTTTTCCCGTTGGGGTTTACCTTGCTTAGCATCATAGTTTTTATTAGGTGCTTTAGCAGCACGTTAACGGTTCTGAAGATGCTTTCCAAGAATGGGACATGCTGGAGATTCAACGAACGGAATTTTAAGTCGTTTAGTCTGCAGCGGCTTTGCGGCGGTATTTTCATTACACGCGAAGCTTAAGGTTTGGTCATAGGCGTTTTTAGGGAAAATTGGATGGCTTGTATTCTATTCTGGAAGAACCTCGAAGCTTCCCTTCAGCCTTATGTCTTCAGAGGAGCTGCCGATCATAACTTCAAAGACACCTGGCTCCACAACTAAGTTCATGTTGATATCGTAAAAGGCCAAGTCTTCTGAGGTAAGGGTGAAGTTCACGGTTTTCTTTTCACCGGGCTCAAGAGTTATTCTTTTGAATCCTTTAAGCTCTTTTACAGGTCTGGCTGTCGACGCTACAGCATCGTGAATGTATAATTGAACTACTTCATCCCCCTTATATTTGCCAACGTTCTTAACGTCTACGCTAATCTTCACTCTTCCTTTGGGACTTATTTTTTCAGGCTCTATCCTAAGGTTGCTGTACTCAAACTTTGTGTAGCTTAGTCCATGTCCAAATGGGAATAGCGGTTGCTTTCCCCTTAAATCAACGTAATCATATGCTCTGCCCGTGGGTTTATGATTATAGTAGAGCGGTAATTGACCGACCTTTTTCGGGAAGGTGATTGGCAGCTTACCGCCGGGATTATAATCCCCGAATAAAACATCAGCAATGGCATTTCCACCCTCCTCTCCAGGATACCATGCTTCAACGACCGCTTGCACATCATCTATCCATCGAGACATGGTGATGGCGCTTCCATTAATAAGCACGACAACTACAGGTGTTCCAGTTTTACAGACTTCCTTAATTAGCTCCTCTTGAACGCCTGGAAGATTCAGGTCGCATCTATCCTTTCCCTCACCCTCGGTTTCCGTAGAGTTTCCAACGAATAAAATGGCTACATCAGATCTTTTGGCAACTCTTATAGCTTCTTCAAATCCCTCTTTAGAGCTTCCAGTTAGCTTACATCCCTCAGCAAAATGAACCTTCGTGCCGTTGGAAACCTTGTTTTTTATCCCCTCCAGAGGCGTAACCACTTTCACACCATAACCGCTGTATCCTCCAACTCTTATCTTGTCAGCGTTTGGTCCTATAACAGCTATGGATTTTAAATTCTTATTTAATGGCAGAATCCCGTCGTTCTTCAATAGAACAATTGCTTCCCTAGCTGCCTTTAAAGCCAGTCTCCTATGCTCTTCGCAATCACAAATCTTCTCAGCGTATTCAGGGTCAACGTAGGGATTTTCAAACAGACCCAACCAAAATTTGATCCTTAAAACCCTGCGAACCGCCTCGTCGATCACCTTCTCAGAGATTTTTCCCTCTTTAACTAGTCTTAAAAGTTCTTCGTAGCAGTTAGTGCCGAGTTCCACATCCAATCCTGCTTCTATAGCTTTCTTAGCGGCTTCACCCTTTGTCTCCGCAATTTTATGTAGGGTATACGCCTGTGGTAGGGCGCCTAAATCGGAGATAACAAAGCCCTTAAAGCCCCATTCCTTTCTAAGTATATCGGTAAGAAGCCACTTATTGCAGGAGCAGGGTACGCCGTCCAGAGAGTTGTAGGCTGCCATAATGGATAGGGCGTTTGCCTTTTGGACGGCGGCTTTGAAGGCGGGTAAATAAATTTCTCTCAGCAGTCTTTCTGAGAAGTGAATGGCGTTGCTGTCTCGCCCTCCATCACCGACGAAATTGGCAACAAAATGTTTAGGTGTACAAACAACCTTTTGACTTTGAACGCCTTTAACGAAGGAAACTGCCATAACTGAAGTTAGATAAGGATCCTCACCGTAAGTCTCCTCGGTTCTTCCACATCTTGGGTCTCTAGCAATATTAATGGTGGGCGAATAGCATTGATGGATGCCTCGCGCCCTCGTCTCCTTCCCTATTGCTACGGCTACTTCCTCAACTAAGGCTGGATCCCAGGTGCTGGCTAGAGCTATTGCCTGCGGGAAAATCGTGCTTCCTTTAGCCGTGCATCCATGCAAGCATTCATCATGGATCAAGATCGGTATCCCAAATTTTTTAAGGGCATATTCCTGGATTTGATTAGCCAGCTGCGCGCTTTCCTTCGGGGGAAACGTGTGGAGAAACCAGCTCAATATGCTTATGCCATATTTCTCTCTTTCCAAGATCCCTCTCCAGTGCTTTTTTAAGTAATTAGTTGATATGGATTCAACTAGATCCCTCTCCTCCGTGTTTTCCCATAATGAAAAAACTTTTTCACCAAATAGCTGGAAAAACCTTCTTACCTTATCCTGCGGTAGCCCTTCAAGGATCTCTAAAAACCCTACCCAAGGGAAGAAAAACCTCGCCTTTAGCTGGCCAACTTTCTCCTCCAAAGACATTTTAGAAAGCAGCTCATCAATCTTCCTTTCAACTGACACATCTAATTTCATGCAGCTTTCATCTTTTTCCATATGGTTCCCTCCTCGGAAATTTTTGAAAACATTTACTCAAGAATTTATTTCTAAAAAGGCTTCATCCTTCCTCTCTCAACATCTAGGGCTCTGTTCCGTTAAGTTTCCCTATGATGTGATTGGGATGGAGCGATGTCGGGTGCAAAAGATGATTCTGGCATTATTTCCCGACCCCTCCCCTGGAAAGAAGGCTGGCATCTTATAATTATATTCTTTTGGTAGGGGGATTATCTCCCGTTCACTGCCATCAGGCTTTATTTTATATAGGTCTGTTCGACCATTTTCTAAGTCTAAATTCCAGAAGACCAGCAGCTTTCCATCGCTGGACCATTCAGGCATAGCATCCGCCGCCTTATAACCATGTGGGATATAATTTTTAGAGAGATCTATCTCCTCGCCAGTTTCAACATCTACAACAAAGATATGCCAAAGGTATCTGCCTCTCACATGACGCATGAAAGCTACTTTACTTCCATCAGGAGAGAGCTTTGGATCGGCGTCGCCGTTAAATTTATCTTGACGCATGCTCACTGGCTTTTTAGTTTCGGGATCTCTGGGCACAGTGATCTGTCTGAGGTCGCTTCCATCCTCCTTCATAATCCATATGCCTCTAATAAAATCTGGAACCTCAACCGCTGGGAAAACAATTAGATTATTTACTTGATGAGGATCTGAAGGCAGAAGGTTTTTGGGCACGGGTAAAACTGTGATCTCCTTTACTTCCATGTCCGCATCTAAATCTATACGTCTGATCTCAGGTTTTCTTTCCGGATTATCGGTTGAAACATAAAGAAGGTTTCCGTCAGGAGTCCAATAGCTGTTACAGGAAACCACCCCCTCCTTAGGGGGAATCAGAGTTTTCAAGCTGCTACCATCTATGCGGGCAATCATTATTTCAGTATCCCTGAATCCCTCCGTTGTGTGTTCTGTTGCAAATCCCATTTCCCCCATCTTGTTATAACGTGAGAAAGTAATCCATTCTTTATCTGGTGAAACCCGCGCATGGGTCATCTCCCGCTTAGAATCTGAGATAATCACTTTAAAGTCTTCTCCATCTAAGGTGGCGGTACAAATTCCAAATCGATCAAGTTTCATTTTTAATTCAGCCAACCTGAAAATTCCTGATACAGAAAATTAAATTTTTGATGGTTATATGGGTTTCGCCAAAGAGACTTATTATTTGATTAGTAAGGAGAGACTGGAAGTCTGCTAGAGCCGTTTTACTATCTGAATAAGTCCACTCAATTCTTCTTTTCCGCTCCACTTTCCTCCTCTATTGATTTACCAGCTTTTTCTACTGCTCTTCAGCTGTTATTTCCCCTTCCGCCTAAGCCTTATGGAGCCTTCTGCTCTAAATCAAGCACTCTTAGCTTGTCCTTAACCTCTTAATAATTTCATCTGGAACCAGTTCTGCTTTTATTTTTTGTTGTTTCTAATAATGCTTTAATTTTTATTCTTCCACTAGGATGTTGATTCCCCACTTTGAAGGGTTAATTACGCACTCTTGTTTTTTATTGGTTTCTTTTACGCTGATCTTTTCTCCACTTATTAAATCTTTGATAGCTGATGATTTGAAGAAGCTC
>CAYSKG010000050.1:0-9344 GCA_964431725.1 uncultured Candidatus Bathyarchaeia archaeon
AAAGAATACATGTCTATATTTAAAAGCTTTGTTTAGGCTTTATTCTCTAGCCGCCATTCATTCATCCTATAACTCTTTTAGAAATTCTTTAGAATATCATCGCGGAGAAAAAAGGAAAATATATTGTTAAAAGCTTTAGCCGCCGATAATTCAGGATTGGGGTTGGTAATTGAAAAATCAGAGAAGGAAGCGTCTCCTTATTCCAAAGAAAATGTGATCTTTCAATAAATTTAGGAAAAATTGTTAACCTAAAAAGATTATTTAAGAAGAAAAACCTAACATTCTTTCCCTGGTGGTTCACGTGACTAAAATAGTTTTTATTGGCGCCGGAAGCGTTGTATTCGCCAGCCGACTGCTTACCGACATTGTTTATCATCCTGAATTAAGAGATTCAACAATAGCCCTAATGGATATTGATGCTGAACGACTTAAAACGATAAGCAGCTTCGCGCATGTGTTAACCTCAAAGTATGCACCTAACATGAAGGTTGAATCCACCTTAAATCGTAGAGAGGCGTTAAGGGATGCTGACTACGTGATAATTATGATTCAAGTCGGCGGGTTAGAGGCTTTCGAACTTGACATAAATATTCCGCTGAAGTATGGCGTGAACCAAGAGGTTGGTGATACAATCGGGCCCGGAGGGGTGTTTCGAGGTCTAAGAACTATACCAGTTCTTTTAGACATATGTCACGATATGGAGGAACTCTGTCCAGATGCGTTGTTGATTAATTATGCTAATCCTATGGCGATTAATTGTTGGGCTATGAATGAAGCAACTAAAATTAGGAATGTTGGATTATGCCACAGCGTTCAGGGAACAGCTATGCAGCTCGCAAATTACATTAATGTTCCATATGAAGACATTTATTATTGGGTTGCTGGGATAAATCATCAAGCCTTCTTCCTAGAGTTTAAGTATAAAGGCGAGGATGCCTATCCCCTTCTCTGGAAAGCTATGGAGAATAAGGAGATATATGAAAGGGATAAAGTTCGTTTTGAAATGATGAAGTATCTCGGCTACTTTATAACCGAGTCAAGCCATCACTTAAGCGAGTATGTCCCTTACTTTAGAACAACCGAGGAGAGACTACGAGAATATTGCGAACCAAGATGGTTTTACCTAGAAATATGCAAAAAAGCTTGGAAACCTCACTTCGAGCATATAAAAAAGCAGATAAGCGGTGAAGCTCCAATCCAATTAAGCAGATCTCATGAATACGGCGTAGACATAATATACTCGATGGAGACCGGTAAACCATGCCGCATAAACGGTAACGTTGAAAATAGGTGGCTAATAACAAATCTTCCATATGGATGCTGCGTTGAAGTTCCATGTTTTGTTGATAAAGGCGGTATACATCCATGCCATGTAGGTGACTTACCGCCTCAATGCGCAGCTTTAAACAGAACGAATATTAATGTTCAAGAATTAACGGTTAGGGCGGCTCTGGAAAGAGATAGGAATGCAGCTTTGCAAGCTATCATGTTTGACCCGCTGACCTCAGCTATTCTAACACCCAGAGAAATCGAGAAGATGGTTGACGAAATGTTTAGGGCTGAAGCAAAATGGATTCCATTCTAATACAAGTAAGACAGAAAAATTAAAAACAAGAATTATCCATAATTTATAATTAATTTGTATAATTCCGGGAAAAAATAAGGTATTTTCATGAGAGATTAATAATGTGGGAAAAAATAGCGAAATGTTTGGAGGGATATCCGGAAAGACTTAAAGTTGCAAAAATATTGATTAAAAACGGTTTGAGCGTTAGAGATGGAAAAATTTACTGTGGAGAAATAGACATACCGGTTGTTAGAGTGAGCCGTGTAGCGGGGGTTGATAGAAGAACCGTTACCCAAACAATAAAGATGATTGAAAGCAATCCTGAGTTGAAAATAATATTCAGCGGCATAACTCCATCCGGTCCATCATTACGTGAAGTAGCTAAATACCTGAATTTAGGCGTTGTCGAAATAACCCCGGTGGACGCTAGAACACCCGGCATATTAGCTGCGGCAGCATCCTTGATAGCCCAAAAGAACATAAGCATAAGACAGGCAATAGTTGATGACCCCGAACTTACGCCGGAGCCGAAGCTAACCCTTATAGCCGAGAAAAAAATACCCGGCGACCTTATACCAGAATTGCTAAAAATAAAAGGCGTTTCGAAAGTTTCAGTATACTAACTACGCATTTAAGAATAAAGAAGGAGAAGACTGATGCTTGATCTTCTGGGAATCGCATCGACATCCTTCATAGCCGCACTTTCCGGAGCCGTTATTCCAGGACCCGTCTTCGCTCTCATAGTCTCTGAATCTTTAAGAAGCGGAAGAAAAGCTGGTCCTCTCATTACGCTTGGACACTTTCTTATCGAATGGTTTATAATATTTATGGTTTTTCTAGGATTGAGACCGCTCCTAGAAACGGATTACGCTAAGATAATAGTTAGCTGTATTGGCAGTATTGTACTGATGCTTATGGGCATACAATTAATGAAGTCTGCTCTACAGTTAAGAATAGATGAAAAATCGTTCTCTAGGCTAAATAAGGACAAGTGGACTTCACAGAACTTGGTTATATCCGGTTTTTTGAGTAGCTGTTCAAATCCCCACGTCTTTTTATGGTGGTTAACGATGGGGATTCCTATGATGATGAGTTCTCTATCCGTAGCCGGAGCTATGGGATTTGCATCGTTTTTAATTGGACATGCAGCCGCTGATCTTTCATGGTTCAGTTTTGTAAGCTACTCTGTTTATAAAGGTAAGAAAATTCTAAATAGAAAGATCATACGGATCATACTTTCCATAAGCTCGGCTTTTCTCATCGCCTTCGCTCTTTACCTCATCATATTTGCAATTAACTTAATACATTTATCAATGCGTTTTTAAAGATACTTGAACAAAACACTTTTACTTTTGATAGCCCTTTATTCTCTGAGATTTAGATTTAGTTGATGAGGGAGAAAATGGATTTATCAGCTGAAGAAATTCAAAGGATAAAGCAATCAGGAGAATCGGAAAATCAAGATAACGTATTTGAAATGCTAGTTCGCCCCATACGTAAACTTATCGTTGAGAAAGGATTTAAATCTCCAACCGAACCGCAGGCGAAAGTTATACCTAAAATTCTTGAGGGGAAGAATGTTCTTCTAATATCGCCAACTGCCAGCGGCAAAACGGAAGCCGCGGTTCTCCCAATATTAAACATTTTGATTCAAACGCCTAGAAGAGAACCGGGAATAAAAGTCTTATACATCACGCCTTTGAGGGCTCTAAATCGAGATATGCTTGAACGCTTAGAATGGTGGTGTAATAATTTAGATATTAAGTTAGCTGTTAGGCATGGAGATACTGATACAAGGGAGCGATCAAGACAAGCGAGAAGCCCGCCTGACATGCTCATCACAACTCCTGAGACCCTTCAGTCTATATTGTCCGGCTGGATCATGCGCCGCCATCTCCAATCAATAAGGTGGGTTGTGGTTGACGAGGTTCATGAGCTAGCGGATAGCAAACGTGGAAGTCAATTGGCACTTGCACTTGAAAGATTAAGAGATTTAGTTGGCAGAGATTTCCAAGTAATTGGGCTTTCAGCAACCATCGGCACCCCTAAAAAAGTTGCGCAATTCCTTGTTGGAAATGAGAGATCCGTCGAAATAGTGAGAGTGCCTGTTGCCAGATCAATGAGACTACAGATACTCTATCCTAAGCCTGAACCTCAAGATTATGAACTAGCCTCAATACTGTTCACTCACCCTGAAGTTGCAGCCCGACTCCGCATAATGCGTCAGCTCATTGAAAAACATAATTCGGTCCTACTATTCACGAATACGCGGACAATCTCCGAGGTTCTGGCAAGCAGATTTAAAATATGGGATGTGAATTTCCCAGTGTCAATTCATCACGGTTCTCTAGCTAAGCCCTCCAGAATTGCGGCTGAGAGAGGATTAAAAAGAGGAGAGTTACGCGGTTTAGTATGCACCAGCAGTTTGGAGCTTGGAATAGATGTTGGGAGAATAGATCTTGTGATTCAATATATGAGCCCACGGCAAGTTACTCGTCTAATACAGCGTGTTGGCAGAAGCGGTCATAGGATAGGGCGTATGGCTAAAGGCGTAATCATAACCATGGATTCGGATGATACTCTAGAGGCTATGGTTATAGGCAGAAGAGCTTATAATGAGGAGCTTGAGCCAGTGGATATACCGGATAAGCCTCTAGATGTTTTAGCGCATCAGATAGCAGCTCTCCTCATGAAAAAGAAACGTCTATACTTTGATGAAATATATGAGGTTTTCAGAAAAGCCTATCCATACAGGAACCTAACAATGGAGGATATAGAGGGCGTCTTAGAGTATATGCACAACCGCTTCCCCAGGTTAGCTTGGGTTTCATTCGATGATAAGGTTGTTCTTAAACCTCGAAGATCAAAAGCTCTCTTCGAATACTTCTTTGAAAACCTATCTATGATACCAGATGAGAAGCATTATCTCGTTGTTGACAGAGATGCGGATACGGCGGTTGGGCTTCTGGATGAAGCTTTTGTAGCCGAATACGGTAAACCGGGGATCAAATTCATAATACGTGGAAGCCCGTGGAAAATAGTGCATATGGACGCTGACAGAATCTATGTGAAATCCGTTGATGATCCTACGGGTTCTATCCCAAGCTGGGTGGGTGAAGAAATACCTGTACCTTTTGAGGTTGCCCAAGAAGTAGGCGCAATAAGGGGTTTTGTTGAGGAAAGAATGAAAATGGGATTAACAGCTGAGAACATAGCCAAGGAGCTCTCTGAAAAGTATCCGGCTGATGAGAAAACAATTTTAGATGCAATAGCTGAAACTGTTGAGCATATTAAAAGGGGGTATCCGCCTCCAACTGACAAGCGCATAACCATTGAGGAGTGGGAAGACTTTATTATATTGCAATGCAACTTCGGTTCCTTAACAAATAGGGCTCTAGCGCAAATTTTAGGTCACATATTATCTGAGTTAACCGGATACTCCATAGTTGTTCAGCATGATCCATATAGGATATTTATACAGACCATGGGTGAAGTGAATGCTGAGACAATAATAAAGGTTTTTTCAGATCTCAAGAATGCAACCGAAGATTTCATTAAAGAAGAGCTTACCAGAGCGGTCATTAAAACAGGCATATTTAAGAGACGTATGATACATGTTGCAAGACGATTTGGGGCAATACAAAAGTGGGTTGACTTCGGAAGCGTGAGCCTAAGAAACTTGATTAAAAGCTTCGAGGGCACAGTGATTTATGAGGAAGCGCTTAAAGAAGTTTTCACGAAAGACTTGGATCTTAAAAACTTGCTCAACGTGTTCAGAATGATTAGGCATGGTGAAATAGAGATAGTCAGGGTTGAAACAGATGGTGAGGCAACCCCAATAGCCCGCGTTGGAATAGAGCGCGTAAGCATGAAAACCGATCTCATACCACCTGAGAAGATGCGGCGGATTCTCATAGAATCCGCTAAGGTTAGACTGTTAAATGAAACAAGAACTTTTGTGTGCACAGAATGTTGGAGATATATAGAAATGATTGCGATGAAGGACTTACCTGATAGACCTACATGTCCAAGATGCGGTTCATTAAATCTCGGCTTACTTAGAATTGAGGAAGACAAAGCGTATTCGCTCATAGAGAAGAGAGGAGAAAAATTAACTAGGAGCGAGGAACAGCTCAAGAGAGAAGCTGTTGAAACAGCGAAGCTAATATCGAAATATGGTAAGGTTGCAGCTATAGCTCTTTCAGGTAAAAAGCTTAAGTTAAGTGATGTTAAAAAGATACTGTCTAAGGAAAATAGGCTTAACGATAGATTCTTTGAATTGATAATTGAGGCTGAGCGTGAAGCATTAAAGAGAAGATTCTGGTAATGAAAAGCGTAAGATAAAAATAATTCCTTTACAATTAAACTGAAAAGATAAACAAAGAGGTGAATTGGATTGTTCATATCCCCCTTTGTGGCATCCCCCGAATCAGTTATAAGAAGACTTTTAACGATGGCTGAATTAAAGCCTGGAGAAATATTTGTTGATTTGGGAGCTGGAGACGGTAGGCCTGTGATAATAGCCGCTAGAGAATTTGGTGCAAGAGCGATTGGTGTAGAATTAAGAGAGGATTTAGTTAAACAGGCTATGAGAAAAGTTATGGAGTTAGGGTTGCAGGATAGAGTTAAGATAATTCATGATGACATATTTAATGTTGATATAAGTATGGCGGATGTTGTTTACCTATATCTCACAACAAGCGCGAATGAAAAGGTTAAGCCAAAGCTGGAAAACGAGCTTAAAAAAGGCGCAAGAGTTGTATCCCATGACTATGAGATAATAGGGTGGAAACCAATTAAGGTTGAGCGATTCTGCGAAAACTCTTTCCTAGGCTTCCCAACCCACACTCTTTACCTCTACAAAAGATAAAAAAGGCAGACATATCCCTCCGCATATGATAGGACTCATTAATTAATCGGCGAGGCTCTTAACTGAAATTCTAGAGGAATAAGGTCCTTTACCAGTTTCCATTCAAAATTAAGCTTTATTAGGCAGATTTCATTCAAAAATCTTCGAAAAATATTAGAGAGAAAGATTAAGGGATCATCTATGGGCTTCATACCATGGAGCCGCATTAATACATGGCGCTGTAATGGCTGCGGATTATGCTGCAAAGAATTTGAGGTAGTGTTAACGTTTAAGGAATGGTTAAAGATAACGAATACTTACGGCGCCGGCGTCACGAAGATTGGGTTAAATAAGTTCTTTATGGGTAAGAAGCCGGATGGCTCATGCATCTTTCTATATAGGGCTCCTGATGGAAGATGGTTATGCGGGTTACAGAGAAATAAGCCGCTGGCATGCAAGCTGTGGCCCTTCAAGATTCTCAGTAAACCGAAGTATGGGAAGCCAAGGGAAGCCGCTTTTAAGTATGGAGACCGAAAATTCTATGTGTATGTAGACCCCTTCTGCCCAGGGATAGTTTGGGGAGCACCCTCAGCGGAGCTAGTTTATAGAGTGATACCTGAATTTATAGAGATAGCCCTAGGACTTAGGCAGAACCAGCTATACTCAACAATGCAGCTAACACCAAGCTTTTACATAATTAAAACAAAAAGAGATTATAGACTGATCTAAGCAAACCCTCTTTATTGTTAGCAAGCTAAATAATGTTCCCATAGAGCTTCAGCATACAATAATGAAAACCTTGTTTCAGCAAATAACGCTAGACATAAACTTTATAACAATAGTATGCACAAGAAATTAATGAGCTAAAATCCCCCTTAAAACGAATGGGCCGGTCGTCTAGCTCGGTTAGGACGTCTGCCTGACGGAACAAAATCCAGGAGGCGCAGAAAACCTTAAAGGTGTCTGCAGGGTCGCCGGTTCAAGTCCGGCCCGGCCCACCAACTTTTAAATTTAAACCTTACAATGGGTTTCTAGGTTAAAAAGGAGGGAGAAGAAGGGATTTTCCGCTTTTGTTAGGGTTTACTCTAGTTTCTTGTGGCATAGCCACCAGTCGAGGCACTCTATTTCCCCGGCTTTCTCCTGTTCTCTTCTTTTCTTGATCATATCTGTAGTGTTTGCTGGTGGAATGATAACGTGGTCGCCGATGATCTCATTGTTCGGCCAGTTCGCTGGAATCGCGTATCCTTTGTCAGCTATTTGTAATCCCTTGACCATTCTGAGGATTTCATCCATATTTCTGCCAAGCTCCATTGGGTAATAGAGGATCGCTCTGATGGTTCCTTGCGGATCCACTATGAAGACCGCTCTAACCGTTTGGGTTCCTCCAGCCTGTTTGTGACGCATACCTAATTTCGCTGAGACTTCACCGGTGTTATCTGCGATTATTGGAAACTGGATTTCAACACCTATATTCTCTTTTATCCATTCCTCCCATTTTAGATGCGCGAAAACTTGGTCAATGCTAAGTCCAATCAAATCGCATCCTAGCTTCTGAAATTCTTCATAACGCTTCTGAAAAGCAACAAACTCTGTTGTGCAAACCGGGGTGAAATCTGCGGGATGACTGAAAAGAATGAACCATCTTCCCTTATAATCATCCGGCAGTTTAAGCGTGCCCTTTGTAGTTCTCACCTCTAGCTGAGGAAATTTTTCGCCTATTAAGGGCATAGAATACTCCATACTATAATCTCTCCTACGAGCCTAGAAAGGGGCTTTCAATGTAGATAAAGTTTTTTGTTACATGGCGTTAGGCTATATCTCCACATTCAGGAAGACTCTTATGAGTAAGATTGTGAGGGTTTGGGCTTCCTCCCCTTCCTTCCATCTACTTAACAAATCTTTTTTGAAAACCATCCTTCTCTCCGCATTACTTCAATTGAAGCCCTGTGGCTTGGACCATCCCCTCTCGCTACGAAAACGCCGACATTCTCCCCGACTGCTTTCGCTATCTCCGCGACGTCTCTGTGGGTGAAACCTGGACAGAGTAGAACTGAGTGAATGCCTTCCTCTTCGACGAGTTTTCTGCATACCTCAACTGCCTGGTCTTGATTTTTAACAACCACTACGAACAGCTTGTATTTGCCAGTATCAATTATGCACTTATGCTTCTCAGCGTCGGCGTCAGGAGCATGGGCAAGGAAAACCACTTTAAACGCCATTTTCCATCACTCCAAATCATTTATAAATAATAGTAATATGTTTTAAAAAGTTATACAATTCTAGAATCAAACATATGTCTTGGTCGCTCTCTTAGTCTTCGTACAACCATCCGTCCAGCTAGGGTTGGAGGCTTGGCTCTTAAAGTTGATCATTAAAGAACATTACCCCGACTCCACTAAGATTTCAATAGCTTGATTTGTCATATGGCGAGAGCCTTCTATGATCTTGATGGGTACAAGGGCGGGGCCGCATGCTCGCCATCTTCACCGAGCACTTCTAGGAGAAGTGAGAATCGATGGAAAAGGCTGGGATTCCGCTCGCCGGAACCGCAAAGTACAAATAGGCATTAGAGATGGGGATGCTTCACGGAGCTGGCAGAACGGCTTTCTCAACCTCACCTAAATTTTTCAACTTCAAAATAATCATTTCACCCTTTTTTAACATTTAATCTTCTTAACTTCAATCATAATTCATCATCATAAATTGTTAGGGAATTCTTAATTCAGCATTTATTAGCTTTTAAGTTTTTATGCAACCACATTACGAAAAACATTTCTGTAATGTTAAGGAATAAATGGATAGCTAAAAATTGTGGTGAATGATGGGGGGAAGACTTATAGGCTCAAACATTGTGAAGGGCTTAATAATGCACAGATATGGAGTTCTGGATCGGTGATTATGTTGCCAATAGACGAAGATGTTTTGAGA
>CAYSKG010000051.1:0-9172 GCA_964431725.1 uncultured Candidatus Bathyarchaeia archaeon
GAAGTTAAACCGCGCTCCGTCCCCGGTTTTAGTGCGGTCTTCGGCCGCGCGAAGCTGGGGAAGCTGGCAATCCACTAATTTTTGTTGTTGATTACCAAATTATGATGTAGTATAGGATTGTGTCATTGAAGGGTGGAGTTTCGTAACCGTTTAGTTCGGAGTATGATTTTCCAATCTCTAGGATTACGATGTCGTCGAATTGCGGCTCAATAAATACTATTTCATGATCGGTTGTGTTGAATGCAACTATTGTATGAGCGAATTCGGGAAACCTTATGTAAACTAGTCCGCACCTATACCCGGCTTTAAAAGCATTGTTTTTAACGTCTGCTGCAAAGTTTATGCATGTATAGTTTTCTGAGTACTTGTTCTTATCCGTTCTATCCATTTTTATAAAATCAAGCATTTCTCCATAGGTTGGATCTCTAAGAATGTAGCCTCTTCCAGCCCCCTCCTCAACCCCCTTTAAGTATCCTTCATCAAAGCCGCTTTCATATCCAATATCATAGCCAATTTGATATCCAGTCAGATTCCCGTCGTTATATCCACTATTATATCCGTTGCTGTAACCTAGACTGTAACCTTCGTTATATCCACTCTCGTAGCCAATTTGATATCCAGTTTCGTTTCCTTCAGTGTAACCCCGTTGATAACCATTTGCATCACCATCAACAAACCCAGCTTTATAACCTAATGTATAACCTAAGCTACGACCATATCTATAACCTAAATATCCTGTAAAGAATAAAGATAAAATCACACAAAGGGTTAGAGCTAAACCTTTTTTCCAGCCCATTAAAATTCACCAACCTCCAAACATACTGTAGCTATAATAAAATACAGGAATCATAACCCTAATTTTTCTTTTTTGGAAATTAATCAAAAAATTAAACAGGTTTTAAGTTTTGATAATCATAAGCAAAAAGGCGAAATACGCTATGACCGAATTAGATTTTATAAAAGCCACTTTAATGGAATATCCTGATAGGTCCCGTCTGGAAGAGTTCTCCGAATAGTTATTGGTAAAACACCTTTTTTTAGTTCTTCAAGCGCTATATCTATTGGATTTGTCATGTCTTTTGTAACTTGTATTAGAACTGGAGCGCCCATAGCTATCTGTAGAGCCCTAGCGCCACAAATTCTAGCTTTTTCAAAGCGTGTTAGTTTAGGGGGTCCTATTAATATTTTCCTTTCAACCTTAACGTCTGTCACTTCATATTTCCCAGTTGTCGAAGTCAATCATCCGCCCCCTTAAGTAGCTTCAAAAATCTAGTTCTATAAGTTATCTGATAATTTAAAACCGCGATTTTTAACAACAAATAACTAATCCTCCATTTTTTAATGCAAACAAAAATTATTTAAACAGAATATAAATTTTACTAAATTTTTAGTGCTTAAAGCTTTTCTCTACGCAAAATTTATACGATACGTTTCTATTCACTTTTAGGATTTAAGTTGAAATTACTTCAGAATAAAGTGGAGAATTTAAAACTTGGTAGCACGATTATTTTATTTGATAGAGACTTTGGAGAATCTTTCTTCCAAGATTTTATGGGATACGGAAACCTCTCCGATGACGCTGAATGGCTACTTGAAAGAACAACTCAGAGATCATGGGGTTTCATGATTAGACCAGTTGCGGATGGCGAACATTATGGGTTATGGGTAGGTGAATATGCTCCTCACAGCAATCAAATAATCAGGGAAGAAATAATCTTTAACAGAAATTCATCGAGTATAAGTAAAATCTTATTTGATTATGCGAATCATAAGATCAGCGAAGAAAAACTTAGTAAAAAGCTAACCCTAAATGTATATAAAAAGAAGCTTCAAGAGAGCAGAATAATTCAAGATTTTAAGTATTATGCTTGCTCTCCTGAAAGATTTTATAAAAAATGTCCACATGTAGAAAGAATTTATAGAGCCATAAAAGAAAAGTATGGTTTGGGCGCAAAGATACGCTATTCTCTAGTGGCGGAGATGATAGCCAGCTTCAAACCTTGCGAAGACGTAATTATCTGTCCGCTTCTTTCATCACCTAACACTTTCGAGAGAATAATTAATTTAAATAAGGCTTTAAGAAGTAGAAAGCTCGGCGAGATTAAGATTCTCAGCGGAAACAGAGTTGAAATAACCTAAATTTAATTTTTTAAGGTTGAGATTCTTTCATTTCCAGCATAAGCTGCTTAGCTTTGCTTAGAGTATTATTTATTTTCTTCCAATGGCTTCCCTTCCAATACACTTGGCCACATTTACTGCAAATCCAAAATTCATCATATGTTTTATAAGTTGATTTGGGAACCCTATTTTTTACTTTTTCCTTATCGATCAACCTTATTTTGGCATTGCATTTTGGGCAACGTGATTCATCAATGTTTATCTCCAATTTAACATTAAGTTCTTTAGAAAGTTCAGCAAGCCTTTCTGCATGCGTTTCACCGTCTATAAATACTGCTCTAACGCCTTGAATTATTGCTCTCCTAAAGAATTGATAATCTCTAGTTAGTAAAATACGCTTCTCCTTAGATGCAACCTTCAAAATTTCATCGTCATCCATATTATTAAAATACTTAGTATCGTAACCCAGCATTCTAAGCCATCTAGCTAGCTTGCCAAGCATTCCATCAACAACAAATTTCATCCTTCTAAATCACTCTCTCATTCATCATCTAATAATTTTTCCTTCACCCGGTTTACCTATAATCTCTCCATCATCCATGACCAATCTGCCGTTTACAAATGTTTTCATAGGTTTTCCCTTTACACGCCAGCCTTCAAATGGTGAAAACTTTGCTTTAGAATAAAATTCCGATGGATCTATAATCCACTCTCTTTTCATGTCGATTACAACTAGGTCGGCATGATAGCCCTCAACGATAGATCCTCTCCGTTTAAATTTGAAGATTTTAGCTGGATTTTCCATAAAGGCTCTAACAAGCGTTAATAGTGATAATCGTCCTTTATTAACCATGGTTAGCATTAGCGGGAGTATAGTTTCAAGTCCAGCTATGCCAGCTGAAATATCCCATACTGAAGAACCTTCTTTCTCTCTGAAAGCATGGGGAGCATGATCTGAAGCCACTATATCAATTAAGCCTCTCTCTAACCCCCTCCACAAATAGAGTATGTCAACTGAAGATCTAAGTGGTGGATTAGTTAAGGCTATGCCGCCTATCTTTTCCAAATGCTGATTTGATAAAAGTAAATGATGGGGTGTAACTTCACATGAGATTAGTAAGCCTACTTTTTTAGCCTCAAATATGGATTTTAATCCATCACTTGTGCTTACGTGACATATATGGGTGTGAGCGCCTGACTTTCTAGCTAATTTTATTGCATGCCTGATCCCTGCGGCTTCTACTCTTGGAGAATGAGCCTCCAAATAAGCTCTAAAATCATCTCTTCCTTTAATCTTCAATTCTCTGATTCTTTCGCTTAATAATGTTCCATCTTCTGCGTGCACTGCTACGGGAACATTATTTTTCGATGTTTCTATAAATGCTTTCAATAATGTTTCTCTATTGTTTAGGTTGATGCCCCCAACTTTATGAGATAAAAATGTTTTAAATGCTTTCGCTCCTTCTTGAACCAACCCCTCTATTTCCTCTATTCTCTTTGGAAAGGCTGAATAAAAAGCTACGTTAGTAATTATTCTCCTAGAAGCTATTCTCATACGCTCTCTTAAGGCTTCTCGACTCATGGTTACTGGCTTATTATTTGGCATATCTACGACAAGAGTAACGCCGCCATTAGCAGCTGCGCAAGTTCCTGAATAAAAATCTTCCTTATAGGATAAATCTTGATCCCTTAAGTGAACATGAACGTCTATTGCCCCTGGTAAAATAAGTAAGCCATCTAAATTCATTTTTTCGGAAGCCCGCGGAAGATTTGATTCCTTAGCAATTTTAACGATTCGCCCTTCATCAATCGCTAAGCCTGCATCAACTATTCTACCATACGCATATATCTTCGCATCTTTCAGAACTAAATCAACAGACAAGGAGCTTACCGCCTAACAGCTATAAGCATCACACAAAAATAAAGTTTGACTATTAAGCGCGACCTAACTAATTACACTAATATTCTCTACTGGTCATTTCAGCATAACAGTCTTCACATAAGTAGCTTCCATTAGCCTCTCGAAGGTTATCTGACCATTCTCCACAGTTATCACAGTAGCCAGCTAATGGAAGGGTTTCCTCAGTTTCTTCGGTGGTGGTGATTCTCGCTCTCTCTTGAATTATCTCTATAAGTTCAGGGGTTACCGATAAAATGTCTTTACTGGATATTATGCCGGCGAGACGGCCTTTATACATAACGGCTAATCTCCGAATGTTGAGGCGATTCATTTCCCTAGCTGCTTCATTAATCGTTTTATCAGCATCAATAGTTCTTAACGGCGAACTCATAATCTCTTTGGCTGTAACTTTACTGGGCTGAAGATTTTCAGCGATAACCCTTATAGCAAGGTCTCTCTCTGTTATCATACCTATTGGCTTTCCATCTTTGGTTGTAACAATTACGCAACCAATTTTATTGTCTCTCATCAGTCTAGCTGCTTCATCTACAGTTGCATTTTCATTAATAGTTATCACAGGACTTGACATGACGTCTCTAACAAGCATTTTAGATCTTATCTCGAAGTCTTCCATGCCCTTATCTTCCTCTTCTCTATTTTAATGAAAGATTTTTAAGTTATTATTTAGGTTTTTTGGATTTTCATCAAAAAGAAAGCGAAAATTGTGTTATAGACGGAGTGGCTTACATAATGCTGAAATTTCTTCATGAATGTGTTTGATTCTTTTAATAGCGGGGTGATCTGGACCTAGTTCCCTCTTAAATCTTTCTAGAGTTTTATCAATCGAAATAACTTTTGCTCCATCAATTAATTTATCAGCGTAAGAAACAATTTTTTCTTCGATTGATTCCGGAATATATTTTCCATTAGGCCAGCCTAATTTTATTGCTTCTTCTGGTGATATTCCCCCTCCAACATGTCGCTCTATGATTGCTACAATTGATTCCGGTAGACCTAATGATCGAGCTATCTTCGCACCAACAATAGCGTGATGAACTTTATGGGTTTTCGCTCTACCAATATCATGTAAAAGTGCGCCTATATGAACCAGCTCAATATCAACTGCAACTCCATTTTTTGCGCATTTCTTAGCTATCTCAACTGCGAGCTTTGCAACTGCCTTGCAATGCTTTATTACATTATCTGAGCAACCAACATCTTTAAGGATTTTAAGAGCTTCTTCGGGAGAGGGAATTCGCTTATCCATTAAGCTCACTTTTGATTTGTTCAATCTTTTTCAATAAGGCTTCAATAATTTTGCTATTGTCATAATAGTTTAGAGGTTTATTGCAGGTTGGGCATCTAAAAATGTGTTCCGTTGCCTCTTCAAATGTCATGCGTTTACAACCAGGAGTATAACAGTAGTAAAATTCATGATTCTTCTCATATTCTAATCTCATCTCTAACTTTTCAAGTATACGCTTTTTCTGGCTTATTATAAACCCTTCCAGCTGATCCATCCTAATTCTCCAGTAGAATATGAACCAGCCAGTGTTTTTATCCCTGATCCTTCTCAAGCCAACTAAGGAATGTTCATAAAGTTTATAAAGTATCTTTCGCACATCATTGAGTCTAACACCGGTTTTTGCTACGATCTCCTCCTCGGTCATCTCTTCAGCTTGACTGAGAGCTTCGATGATTTTAACTGCATCATCCCCACCAATAACTCTTACAACTTTGACCATCGTATCGAAGCTAGGTATCGCCATATTTAATCGCGCTCAATTAATAATTATCCGATTAATGAAACTTAAATTAATCGGATAATTATGTCCAATAAATTTTTCTAATTTTTCACCACTTTTTTCCCTCTGGCCTGAGGAATAATTTTGACTTTTGCATCCTTAAATTCCTTTGTAAGTTCACGACCCATATAGAGTTCGTGTAAAAAGACGCTTAAAGCTCCAACTTCAGAGTGAGGTTGCAAAGTTATGGAGACATTCCAATCTGCAAGTTCATAAACTATTTTTGGAACTTTTGCTCCTCCAACAATCACGAGTTTATCTCTATTAGACTCCCTTATCTTCTGAATAGTCTCATTTAATGGCAAACCATACATGGTTAAATGTATAATTTCACCTCCATTTTTTTTCCACTGTTTTATCTTACCAACCCAATTCTCAACAAACTCTAAAGTGAAAGGTCCACCCCATAATTTCACAACCTTTCTAACACTTTCCTCAACTCTTTTATCTCTTTGACCACTGTAAAAGGCTCCGTGGGCCCCAAAGGCTCTGGCTACTAAAAAAACATGGGTTGTAATTCGTTTGTCCCTTTCAGGTCTATGTCCAAGCCTCAGAATGAAGACTCTCCATCGGCTAAGGTTCTCGTTCAAATTTGCCACCCATCTTTTTAACCTGAATTCTAATTTTATCTAGGAGGTTTGGTGGGGCGCTAAGATATACGCTTAATGCTTCCCTATTATTATCGTATTTGATTTTATGCACATTAGTATTCTCGAAAACCCAAGAGAGAAATGACATGGACTCTTCACTAATCGGTATTATAAATAATGAATCTACATATCTCCCCAGAATCTTCGCTATTTCTCCTTTAAGTAGATCTAGGTTGATCCCGTAAAGGGCTGATATTGGAATGAACTTTAGGCTATAAATCTTTTTTAGGTTTACAATTCTTTCGTATAAATCTCTAGAAGAAAGCAGATCTATTTTATTTAATACTCCTATTATTGGCACTCCTGTAGCCCCTATCTCATGTATGACCTCCAGAGAAGCAGATAGCTTCCTCAAGACATCGTTAAACCGCTCACTTAAATCAACAACTAAAAGAATTAAATCTGAAAAGATTGTTTCCTCAAGAGTTGAATGAAAGGCCTCTATGAGAGTCAGGGGCAAACGGTCTATGAAGCCAACCGTATCCGTTATCAGCATTTTTTCACCAAAAACATCTATTGCTCTTGTCGTTGTCGAAAGAGTTGTAAAAACCCTAGAATCTACCAGAACACTCTCATTCGTAAGCGTATTAAATAATGTACTCTTCCCCGAATTTGTGTACCCAGCTAACGAAATCGTTGGAAAACCCAATTCAGCTCTACGGTTACGATGAAGCCTCCTAGTTCTCCTAATTTCTTTCAGCTTCTCCTGAATCTTATGAACCTGTCTTCTCACAGTTTCATAGTAGACATCAGCTTCATATTTTCCTAGTCCGTGGAAGCCTGGTTGCTCGCCCCTTTTAGCAAGCTTAACTTTTTCTCTAGCATTAGCCAGTTCATATTGCAATCTTGCCAGTTCAATCTGTAGCTTGGCTTCTTTTGTTGACGCTCTCCTAACAAATATCTCAAGAATCAATTGGAGGCGATCAATTACCTCGATGCCTATCAGCTTCGCGAGATTATAGACTTGAACAATCTTCAATTCATTGCCGAAAATAACTCTTTCAGCTTTAAGATCCCTAACCATCCGCGCCAGTTCTTTAGCTTTTCCTAGCCCTATATGATAGCGTGGGTGTGGGCGCCTGACCTGTTCAAGTGAACCTACAACTTCATATCCAGCCGCTTCAGCTAGACTTTTAAGCTCATCTATATTGGATTCTTCAAATGGATCTCTTCGATATACTATTATTGCCCTCGTTACCTTGTTTCCTCCTTTTTCTGCTCTTTAAGTGAACTATTTCGCCTAAAGTGATCGCTCTATCAGGTTTCGCAGAAATCGGAATCTTTTCTTCTTTCTCAGAAACCTTAGTTAGAATCTTTATTCTAAGGGCATGTTCAAGCTTAGTTGCCAATCTTATGTCCGGCATTATTTTTTCGCTCTCAATCTTCTTTATAACTGATTCCTTTTCTCCAATTCTTTTACCAAGATCCTCTGGAGTTAAACCTAGATTTTCCCTAGCTTGCTTAACTATGAGACCATATCCATCAATAACCTCCATGTTCTCGTAGAGGTTGCCTGGAGCAACCTTGATTCTTCCCTTTAAAGGAGAAACCTTAGCGGTAGATTTTAATGTCCTCTTCACCGAGGTTCTAGTTTTAAGAGTTTTAGGTTCAGGCGTCCAGTAATCTGAACCTAATTTCGCGCATTCATCACATGTAATCATTTTTGCCCCTTCAATTACCACTCTATGGGGCTTTCCAATTATCTCACGTCCACAAACTTCACACTGCAAGCTAACGGCACCCGCACTCTATACAGTTATTTATTACATTCATGGACTTAAACGTTAACACCGCTTGTGCCTTTTATTTGAATAGCTAAAAATTTAACTTAAAGCTTAATATTTTCCATCTTATAGTTCATATTCTCTGGAAGTAAATACTATGTTTAGCGAGGGCTTCGCCTTAGAGCGAATAAGGAAGATAGCTGACTATCAGTTCGGTAAAGGAGTAGGTGAAAAGCTATTTCCTAAAGAAGTAGAGATAGTGCGCTCTAAAAGAACTGGTAGAATAAAATATATCTATCTCAATGGAACGCTTTTAGCAACACTAAACCCTATGACCGGACTTTTCACCATGACAATAGAGGGTGCAAAGAGAGTCCTAGCAGCCATGAGGTTCAAGCATCTATGGGTTCAAATAAGTGATGAAGCAGTTCCCTTCGTTGAACGTGGAAGTGACGTCTTTGTTAAGCATATAACTAATTTAGACGAGGAAATTCGTCCGGGGGAAGAAGTAATAGTTATAGATGGGAAAGGTGAAGTCGTAGCGGTTGGTAGAGCTATGCTTTCCGGTATAGAAATGAAAGCTTTTAAAAGAGGCGTAGCGGTTAAAGTTCGTCGAGGAAGAAGCGAAGATTAAAAAGGGAAGAAACAAACTCTATAATTGTATATTTAATTAAAAAGGGGTTGAGTGATGCGTAGAATAAGCCCCCGCGAAGCTAGAAGACTCATGCAACGTATGGGCTTAAGCATGAAACCTCTAGATGTAAATGAAGTAATACTGAAAACCAAAGATGAGGAAATAGTAATCGAGGAGCCTGAAGTAGCAGTTTTAGAGGTTCAAGGACAAAAAATATTCCAGATATCTGGTGGAAGAATATCAGAAAGAAAAATTAAACGAAAAATCGAGATTCCGGAGGAGGATGTTCATTTAGTTGCCCAACAAGCTAACGTGAGCCTAGAAGAAGCTAGAGCAGCTCT
>CAYSKG010000052.1:0-4582 GCA_964431725.1 uncultured Candidatus Bathyarchaeia archaeon
TAAAGCTGTTCTTTTAGTCGCCGTCAGCAGGAAATATATTTTTGAAGTTTAAAGCGCATCCTTCCCATTAACTTAATTTTTGTCACATACTTTAACCGAAAAAATAATGTTGGAAAGACCCTTCTCTTAGGAGTTTCTTATACATTTTGATTTTTCGGCGCGTTCGATACTGTTTGTATATAATAATTTTTCTGCTGGGTGAGCGGCGTGGTTAAGTCTGGTAGTGCTAGAACGCTTTACTTGGATGATGAGCTTTGGAATCATTTATTGCGGCTTGTTCAGTCTGGTTACGCTGGGAATGTAAGTCAGCTTGCGAATCGGTTGCTAGCTGATGTGTTTGGTGTAGTGGCCAAATCAGATGAGCCCTAGAAGACTTTAGTTATAATATGCTTAGGAAGAAGCATCTGAAGTTCTTAGCAAAGGGTTTGCAAGCTCTTTCACCTGAGGAACAGAAAATAATACGTAAAGTCTTAACTTTAAGCGGATACTTAGCCATAGCGGTTGACAGAGAAGACTTTGAAAAAGTTAATAAGATTGCGGAATCAATAATGGAGTTCACAAAAGTGAAACATAGAAACAGATAAATCTAAAGTATTCAGAGAAAAGTTGATAGGTGTTGTTGGAGTTCTTGGTTGGTGATGATTTTAGCTGGGTTTAGGGTGCTAATTATATTCCTTCTTATGCGGCTAATGATATTCAAATATGATTAAATTATGATAGGACAGGGATATTGATAGGGAGCTTTACCCATAGTGTTGTCCGACAACCTTGTCTCTGTTATCTCTAAACTTCTTTCGAAAAATCGTTTATTATAGTTTGATTTCTCTGGAAACTAAAGCATTAATAAAACGGAAAAGATTATTTTTTGGAGATCTAATAGTAGTTTATTCCCTTCGGGAGAGATCGAATTTGGAAATGGATGAGTTTGAAATAAAAAGAAAGCTTGTTGAAGTCTCTAAAAGACTTTATAATAGAGGCTTAGTAGCAGGGGCTGGAGGAAACGTAAGCGCTAGGATACCCGAAACTGAAGAAATTTTCATAACGCCCAGCGGATTATGCAAAGGCTTCCTGAGGGTTGAAGATATACTGAAAATCAATCTAGAGGGAAAGGTTATTGAAGGTAAACTCAAGCCTACATCGGAGACCCCTATGCATACATCTATCTATAAAACTAGGGAGGATGTTATGGCTATTGTTCATGCGCATCCACCTTTCTGCACAGGCTTTGCCTGCGCCAGAGTACCGCTTGACTACAGAGTTTTTCCGGAGATCATTGCAATGGTGGGGGAAATACCTCTAGTCGAGTATGTTACTCCAACAACTGAGGAATTAGCGGAGAAGGTGGCGGAATACGCAAAAAAATATAATGCCCTTCTACTTGCAAATCATGGGACAATAACGTTGGGAGCAAGCCTTGAACAAGCCTATCAGAGAACCGAGCTCCTAGAAGACTTCGCAAAGATTCTATTAGTGTCAAATATTCTAGGGGGACCTAAATCTCTATCTGAATCAGAGGTCAAAAAGCTGAGGAAGCTTGAAAGCGAAAGATACAGAATTAGGCTTATTGAGAAACTTTAAATTCCATTACTAAAATATGAATCTGAAAACCCCGATTTAAAGCGCATAGATTAACAGATATACGCTCAGAGACATCATTAATAAGGCCCCAGCCAGGTTTATCCATCTCTGCTTTTTAGAGGGCCATCTCTTGCCAATCTTCACGTTGTAGCATGCAAGGGGTACATACGTTCGGAGGCAAAATTGGAACCTGATATTGAATTAATATTTTGACTATTCCCATTAACTCCTCTAAATACTCCGAGTTATTTAGATAGCAAAAAACAACCCTAATCTCCGATAATTTACTAAGGTAGCTCCTTATTTTTCCCATTCTCGGAGAATCTGGAAAATCATAAACGTAAATTTCAGTGAAAGAATTTTTCCTCAGTGCCAGCAACATTTTTCTCAAAAAGAAAAAATGATGATGTGACTAAGAGGAGAAGTAAAACCGAAATTTTCTTCGTGGAATAAATTTTTCTCCCCCTCGTGCTGAAATGAAGCTAAATCCAACAATTATTTAAAATATCGTTAAGGCTGAACATTAATATCCCTTTTGGTTCTTCGTTCTCATTTCATTTATATCCACTACTTTCCGGCGATGAAAGAGTTTATATGGTTTAGTAGAGCGAAACCAACCACTCACTCTCAAAAGTGTTGTTGGCCAAAAAATTTTCATGTATGGTGAGGTCGAATACAAACTATAGAAAATATTTTTATGCAAAAATATAAATCATCAGAAAACTCTGCAAAGGAGAAATAAGGTGAAGAACGCCGGAACTAGAGGTGTTGGTGCCGCGGGCCGGACTTGAACCGGCGACAGCCCGGTTTCAGAAGGATTTAGGGCTTTTCTGTTATCTTCTTCAGCCGGGTGCTCTCCCAGACTGAGCTACCGCGGCGCCTAAAAATTTAATGATGGGGTTTCATATAAAAATTTTAGGGTTTATTTTTTACCGGAAACATTTTCTTTAGGTGTTCGTCAATTATAAGAGAAAGCATGGATTGATGAGGCGGCTGACAAGTGAATGAGATTAATGGTGGGAAACTTGCGGAAATACTTGAGGTATCCCTTAAGATGCTCATGAATTATCCTTTATGTAATAGCTGCTTAGGTAGGCAATTTGCTTTTCTAGGCTTTGGCCTAGACAATTATGAACGGGGGGAAGCGATAAAAACTCTTCTAACAATGGCGGCTCATGAAATGGCTCTCTCAAAAGAGAGGAAAACGAAGATGAAGGGGGTTGCCATTCTCAAGCTGCTGGCTACACACGGCTCATTTAAGCCAGCGTCAGATCTGCTTAGAAAAATGAGGAGAAGGGTGGGTGAGGAAGAAAAATGTTTTCTCTGTGAGGGAAGATTCAGCAACATCCAGGCTTTGATCGAGAAAATCCTTGAAAGCCTTCAAGAATATGAGTATGATAGTTTTTTAGTGGGCATAAAGCTCCCGTTCAGGATTGAGGAGCATGAGGATGAATTTAAGGCGGAGTTCGCCGTTCAGTATGGTGAGAGCATGAAGAATGAGTTCAGCAGAGTTATTGGAAGGGAATTGGTTCAGAGAGTTAAAAAGAAAGTTGATTACATGAAGCCGCAGATAGTTATTCTTGTAAACCCCTTTACTGAAGAGGTGGAAATACAATCCAACTCTCTTTTCATAGCTGGAAGATACCGAAAGCTCATGCGAGGAATACCTCAATCCAAATGGATATGTATTAAATGCGGTGGAAAAGGATGTGAAAGATGCAATTGGACTGGAAAAATGTACCCTGAATCAGTTGAAGAATTAATAGCTAAACCAATACTGGATAGGACACTCGGTGAAGAAACAGCCTTTCATGCCGCTGGACGTGAAGATAGAGACGCACGCATGCTTGGACGCGGCAGACCATTTGTGATCGAGATTAAGAGACCCAAGAAAAGAAAGTTAGATTTGAAAGAGCTTGAAAAAGCAATCAATGAACACGCTAAAGGAAAGGTTGAAGTATTAAATCTTAAGTACGTTGATAAAAGTACGGTTAGAAAAATCAAGAGCATGGAAGACGCCCAAAAAATTTATAGGGTTATCGTTAAATTTGATAGGGAAATTACCGATGAGGAAATAGCGAGGCTAGAAAAAGAGCTCACAGATACCATCATATATCAGCGTACGCCTATCCGCGTGTTGCATCGTAGATCTGATCGATTACGGGAAAAACACATATATGAGACCAAAATAAAAAGGTTGTCAAATAACAGTATAGAAATGAGAATTAGATGCCAAGGAGGATTATATGTGAAAGAGCTTGTGACAGGAGATGAAGGGCGAACTAGTCCAAGCGTCTCAGAAATAATTAATGCTAAAGCCATCCCCTTAGAACTTGACGTATTAAATGTATTAACCAAAAAAGGGTGAATTTAAATGCCTGCGTCCCATGGTTTGCGTAGGAAAACACGTGCGCTCTTAAGAAAGAAACCTAGAGAAAGAGGAAAAAGTAGCTTAAGCAGATTATTGTATGAATATAAACCTGGCGATAAAGTGGTTATCGATATAGATCCGAGTGTGCATAAAGGTATGCCTCATCGGAGATATCAGGGAAAAGTGGGTGTAGTGGTTGGCAGAAGAGGAAAGGCGTATGAAATAAATGTTACTCAAGGAAATGCTGTTAAAGAGATAATTGTTAGACCTGAACATTTGAAACCTTTTATGGGGTGAAGCTAAATTATGCCTAGAAAAATATTAAAGATACAGCCGATAACCATCCCTGAAGTCAAGGAGATTTTAGAATCTTTAGGCGAAGAAAATCTAGATCAATTTCAACGTAGATCCCTAGATTATGCAACTAAAATGTCCCATCTAGATCCAGACTCAGCCAGAAAGCTTCTAGGAGAGTTGAAAGCTGAAGGAACACTAGAAGAGGAGGAAGCTATTCAAATAGTAAATATTATGCCCAAAAGCATTGAAGAACTGAGAACATTCTTGGCTGGTGGACGCAAGATAGTTGAAACATCAAAGCTGGAAAAAATTTTAAATCTCTTAAATAAATATAGA
>CAYSKG010000052.1:4682-8849 GCA_964431725.1 uncultured Candidatus Bathyarchaeia archaeon
GTTAAACTATTAAATTTTAGTGTTTGGTGGTGAGTAGTGAGGATTAGAAGATACTTTTTTGAAGAAGCATCAATATTATTTATAACTATGAAAGATGATAAAAAGGTAGGGCGATAGAGCAGACTTTTGTTATTTTATGTTTAAGATTTTCTGTATATCTTAAGCGGAGAAAGTGAAGGTGATGGAGCGTAGAGAAAGAAGTCATCAACAGATTTATGAAGAATATGCTTACGTAATAGATTATTTGCCTTATGGGAAACCAGGTTTAAGGTTGAAACGTAGGGTTGGAGCCATCGTCCAGTTGATCGGTGAAGAATATTTTACTCTCCTAGAGGCTGCGGTGAAAGAGGGAGTTGTTCTTAAACCTGCAGACAGAGTTTACGTTGGAAGAGACACGCGTAAAGAAATATCCTACATAATTGGTAGAACGAGCTACGACGAACTTACAGCTAATGCTAAGATGGAGCTCGAAAATGTTATTGAAAAAATAGTTTTAAATAGGGAGAGAGACTTTGTGAATTTCTTTAATACGGCTAAGCCCATAACCCCTAGAATGCATTCATTAGAGCTCATACCCGGAATCGGTAAGAAATATATGTGGAAAATTTTAGATGAGCGTGAAAAAAGACCTTTTGAAAGCTTCCAGGATCTTCAGAAGCGCGCGAACATACCTAACCCAGCTAAGCTCATCACCAAAAGGATTATGGAAGAGCTTTCGGGAGGCAGTAAATACAGACTTTTTACAAGAGGTTAATAGCAGCTTCATTTTAATCAGAGAAGCATTGAGCGGGATATTACGCGAGGGCATTATTGAAAGATGGAATTATTGGAAGAGACTAAAAGAATCCTTAAAGCCTATAGGATACGCCCTAAAAAGAGATTTAGCCAAAACTTTCTCGTTAGAGAGGACGTTATAGAAAAGTTGATTTCTTACGCATCTATCGGGAAGGAAGATGTTGTCTTGGACGTTGGAGCTGGGCTAGGTTTTCTTGCGGAGCGCTTAGCTAAAGTAGCTGGTCAAGTAATAGCTGTAGAGATAGATTCTAGGCTTTTTAGAATCTTGGTTAGGCGCCTACGTAAATATAAAAATGTAATGATCCTAAAGGGCAATATTTTGAGAATGAAGGTTCCAGAATTTAACAAGGTTGTTTCCATTCCACCATACTCTATATCGTCGCCATTAATTTTTTGGCTTTTTGAAAGGAAATTCGAATGTGCAGTCCTAACATTTCAAGAAGAATTTGCCAAGCGCTTGGTCGCTTCACCCGGCACAAAGGATTATGGAAGGCTCACTGTGTCAGTTTACTATCACGCTGAAAGCGACCTTCTAGATTTCATTCCAAAAGAATATTTTTGGCCAGCTCCGGAAGTAAATTCTATGATTATACGCTTGAGACCTAGAAAACCTCCTTTTCATGTAGAAAGTGAAGAAGGATTTTTCGATTTTATACGTGCTGTTTTCACGCAAAAAAATAAGAAGCTAAGGAATGCTGTTCAGGTTTTCTTTAATGATATTGGACTTAAGCTCCCAAAGGATTATGCGAAGCAGATAATTGATTCAATGCCATTCTGCGATAGAAGAGTTAGGGAATTAATGCCGGAGGAGCTTGGTTTAGCATTTAATCACTTGATTAAGATAAAATCAAACTATCAGTCATTAGCGCAAAACCTTTTATCCTAAATCTGATTTTTCCTTTTAAACGTTTAATTGTAGCCCCTAAGACCAAAAGAAATCAGCTCGCTCATTAAGCATTAAAATTTAAAACTTAAATATGTCTTTAAGGTTAATTCTTCTTAAAATAAGTTGAAAGTGGAGTTAAAATGAGCGAAGAACCCGGAATTGGTGAGGTTGGAAGTATAAAGTTTCCAATTACCGAAGCATTTAAATACTGTATAGAGAGCATAAGAAAACGTTTCACAAGAACACTGATAACCTCATTATCTGTCTTGTTAAGCATTGCCTTCCTAGTTTCCCTTTTGACAATGGGTGAAATACTCAAGCATATTGGAGGACAGGGAACGGAAGCCTACCAAATATGGGTTGCAATAATAGCTTTGCTTGTGTGCGGCGTTGGTATAATCAATTCAATGTTGATGTCAGTGACCGAACGCTATAAGGAGATAGGCACAATAAAATGCTTAGGAGCGACAGATAGTGCTGTATTAGAAATATTCCTAATAGAGGCCTTATTGTTAGGTATACTCGGAGGGATTATAGGCGCAATTGTCGGATGGAGCGTTGCTGTGGCACTATATTCCTTCCAAGGCATGAATGTTTTCTTTGAAGGCGCCGCACTCGCGTACCTACGTATCATTGGCATGTCCATTGGAATAGCTGCGCTAATTAGCTTAGCTGCAGCAGCATACCCAGCAATCTATGCTGCCAAATTAAACCCGGCGGAAGCTCTAAGATACGAAGTGTAAAGATAGAATACTCCAAGGGGGTCGCTTTTAAATTTAAGAATCTTCAGCGTTAATTAACTTCTAAAAATTTCTATTCATTATTATAGGTAATATCGAATAATTCGTTAATTGGTTTGTTCATTATTTCAAATGCCTTTTGTTCAACTACTTTTCTAGAAGGCATCTTTACAAGAAAATCTAGAACCTCTTCTTTAAGCTTCATTATTAACACTCTACCATTTCTGCTTATTGTTAGTGAAATTGGATTTCCCCTCTTTATTTTAATATTGCATTTCCCCATTGTGCATCCAGTAGCTATTTGAATCCCATCGACAAAACATGAGTATGGAGGTCTAGGCTCGGTTTCAACTGTAGCTTTAGTTCTGAAATAATCTTTTCCAAGAACCTCATTAGCGAATAATCCAGCCTTCAATCCTAACACCAGGAAGGGACCGAGGTGCCCATGAAATTTTATAGCTTCATCTAAAATTTTCTTGATTTTATCGGTTTGATTGGACATTTTCTTATCGCCCCTTAGAATTTTGATTAATAACACGATTTAATAAAAAAATGTTACTTGAATAACGCTTATGTCCGGTTTTTTGTTTCCCATTCATTTTCTCTGTAACCACTCCATTATCTGCTTGTCTAAAGGCTTGGTCTTTCTGGTTTTTCGTCTAGCTTTAAGCGGATAGCCCCCTATTGTTCTGTAGGCAACCTCAGCTAACTCGTCAACTTCTCCCTCTTCAAATTCACGCCAGCTGGGGTTATGCCTAAAGTTTTCAGGTTTAATCCATTCCGGCGTAAATTTTTCGAGATCTCTACTTTTCATACATATGCATGTAACATTAAGTTCACGATGTAAGCTTAATGGGCATGTAAAGACTCTTGTCGGATCCATTTTATTTTCTACAATTATTCCTCCTTTAGGCGAGAGCTCCATGAATTTCAATGCAAGCTTAGAATTTACGTATTCAACGATCGCGTATGCTAAGTCTAATGGATTATGTTTTTTAAGTAAATCTTTTGAGAAGCCCTTTTCATTTATGTGAATGTGACAGCCATTTCCAGACCATTTTACATAGATTGATTTTTTAATCCCCCATTTTTCTAGAAAGCGAAGTATTTTTTCAGCGACTCTAATAGTTCTCTTCCAGTTTGATAGGTCATTATCAATATCCCATGTTGGTGTGCAATAAACAATATTTGTATAATCATATACGTCTTCTAGGGTTTGAATCCTACCATAAAGGTTGGCAGTTGCGTAGATGGATCTCAGTGAATGAAAATTAAGCTTAATCAAATCTTCTGAAGTGTCCACTCTGATGGGTTTCCCTCTTACATACCTTCTAAAGATTAAATTGCCGGAAGAATCGATATAATGGAGAGCCACCCATCTTTTTCTACAAAAATCTAAAATTTCTTTCTGTACGTCCCGGCGCGAGTAATGCTCAGCTGGGGAAATCAAGGTATTTCAGCTTCCCTTCTTTCAGTAGCCTTTTGAATACGCCTTATAACATGTTTTGGCAGTGAAATATCTTCTTTTCGCATTTCAACCGGCTTAACAATAGTTAAGCCTTTTCCGGGTAAAATTGCTATCTCATACATTTGTAAGCTGTGATTTGTTTGGCGCATTTTTTCAATGAGAATATAACGCTTTAAAACACCATTTCTAACGAATCTTCGAAATCTTATTATGCCATCAGCTATGTGTTCTACGCCCCAGCCGAAAGCCTCAGAAGTTGTTATGGCATACTGTGAGGT
>CAYSKG010000053.1:0-8600 GCA_964431725.1 uncultured Candidatus Bathyarchaeia archaeon
TCGAATCAGACAAATGCCTTTTCTTCATCCGGCAATAAATACTTCGCAGAGAACAAATATTAATGTTGCTCTCCCAGCGTGGCGGGATATTCAAACTTTTATATTGAATAGAACATAAAATACTTTGTGGACTCCTTAATTTACGGAGAAAATGTTCTACGTTTAATCTTAGCAGTGATTTTAGGGATGATAGTTGGCTTCGAAAGGGAGATGGCTCATAAACCCGCCGGATTGAGAACCCACATGCTTGTCTGCCTTGGATCATGCCTCTTCACGATCATCTCATTAGAGTTCGCCGCCGATCCGGCTAGAATAGCCTCCGGAATAGTTGCAGGAATAGGCTTCATTGGCGCAGGAGCAATAATCGCTGAGCCAGATAGAGTAGTTGGAATAACAACAGCGGCAAGCCTATGGATAACCGCGGCAATAGGGCTGACGATAGGCGTCGGAAACTATGTGCTAGCCGCCGTCGCGGTTCTGCTTGCCCTCCTAACATTGTTTTCAAGAGCCCTATTCAAAAAATATATTAAATAAACATGAAAGAGCTTCTCTCGTGTTGTAATCTTATAATTATAGCGTAAAGGTTTTAGTCATCTAGGTAATTTAAGATGTAGTGTGCTCTTAACATGAAGTTACATATAGGGTTCGATGATACAGATTCGCCTAGAACTGGATGCACAACCTACGTTGCAGCCCTACTAATTGAAAAACTCTATAAGATGGGCATCCAATTTCTTGACTACCCAAATCTGATAAGGTTAAATCCTAATGTTCCCTGGAAAACTCGCGGTAATGGAGCCCTCTGCCTGAGAATAAAGTGTGAAGACCGCTTATATGAGGATGTTAGGGAAAGCGTGATTGAAACAATAGAAAAGAATGCAGACTTCGATTATGAAGGGACTGATCCTGGAGCAGTCTTTCTCAGCGGAGATGTACCAGAAGAACTGGAGATATTCGCTAAAAATACTATACAAGGATTAGTAAAAATAGAGGATGCGCTAAAACTAATTAAAAAATTCAGAGCTGAAGCAATCGGCTATAAAATGGGGCGGGGGATAATTGGGGGTTTAGCTGCAATCGGAGAAACTTTAAGAGGAGATCATACCTTCGAGTTAATAGCGTATAGAAAACCTGAAAATTGGGGGACTCCAAGGAAAATTGATGAATCTTCCGTTATTGAGATGGATAAGCAAATGGGGAATTTAACATTTAATAATGTTGATCCGGAAACAGGTAGAATATTAATAACCCCTAGAGGCCCAGATCCAATACTCTATGGTATTAGAGGCGAAAGCCCCGAGGCTGTTAAGCTTGCTCATAGCATTGTTCGCTCCTATGAACCTATAGAGCGCTGGGTTATATTCAGAACAAACCATGGAACTGATGCTCACTTAAGGAAAGTCTTTTCTATAAGCGAAGTAAAACCCTATCATCCAGTGATAGTTAAGGGGAAAGTTATAGGTAAACCAAAGATAATTCCTGGTGGACATGTAATCTTTCAGATTCAGGATGGAACCGGCCTAATAGATTGCGCAGTCTATGAGCCGACTGGTAATTTACGCAAAATCGCCAATATGCTTATTGAAGGTGATGTAGTTGAGGTTTATGGTGGTGTTCGCCCACCCTCAAGAAAGAATCCTAAAACAATAAACATAGAGAAAATTAAGGTTGTAAGCTTAGCTGAGAAAGTTATTTTTAGAAATCCACTTTGCCCAGTATGCGGCAAAAGAATGAAATCCATGGGGAGAAATAAAGGTTTCGAGTGTTACAAATGCGGTTTTCACGGGCCAAATCTTAAGAAAGACGCTATTAGAGTTGAGAGATCGTTGAAAGCTGGATTATATATTACCCCACCGAGATCAGAAAGACATTTAACTAAACCATTATCACGATATGGTTTAGAGAAGACAAACGTGAATATGACGTTCAATAAAATTATACCATATAGTTGCTTTTCAAATTTAAGCAATAAAAAATAGTACATGTTCATCTGGAAACCTTTAATTGTAACAAAATTATATTAATCGATGGATGGGAAGATTAAAATTTGGCGGCTTAATGGTGATGATGAATTATGAGTGGGGAAACTAGGCTTCCGCCAGCTGTTCAGGAAAGACTTCTCAGGCTTCAGCAGCTTCAGGAGACTCTTAGAACAGTTTTAGCGCAGAAGCAACAGCTTGACATCGAACTTCTTGAGATTAATAGAGCGTTAAGTGAACTTGAAAAAACGCCCGATGAAGCCGTGATATACAAGTCTATTGGCTCCTTACTCATTAAAACTGATAAAGCTAAAGTAACTAACGAACTTAATGAGCGGAAGGAACTTGCAAACATGAGAATATCAGTACTCACAAAACAGGAGGAGAGACTTAGAAGCCAAATAAAGGAGCTTCAAGAGAAACTTCAGAAGGATTTGCGTCCACTCTCACCAAGATAAACTTGGGGGGGAAGATTAAATTAAAAACGGTGCTCCTCTTTGAGCAAACATCCTTTACCTCCCCTATCTGACGAAGAACTGGAGAATATTTGCACTATAGCTGAGGAAGCGGCCAGAAAATACGTTATGTCTAGGGTTCCCAAGGAGATGATAACGGATTTAACAATATCTGTCGATGTAGAGAAGAAATCTGAGGTTCTTAATGTGGATGTTGATGTTGAGGTAAGGCTTTCACCGCTCTACGGAAAAGTTAATGTTAAAGAAATAGCTGAGGGTTCAGTGAACGCAGCTTTCGAGGCTGTTGAAAAATACTTGAGTAAACTCAGGTCTTAGCGGAAAAATATTTCAACTAGACCTAAAAAGGGGCGCTTAAAGTATTGTTGTCAGCTTGAGGAAATCATGGAATGTATAAAAGTAAAGATTTTCATAAAATAAAGAATTTTCTTGATGGGATAAATGCTAAATTCATCCTTATATTGTGCCATCATAATGCTGATCCAGATGCTGTATGCTCATCCTATGCTCTCTCCAAATTACTTAAGCATTTTAAACCCGAGATTGAGGTGGAGATAGCATCACCTGAAAGCATAAGTAAACTATCAAAGAACCTAGCAGAAAGGTTTCATATAGAAATAGTGAATGACAAACCTAGCTTTGATAGGGCGAATGCAATATTTATGGTAGACACAAATACTGTGCAACAACTTGGTGAGTGGGGCGGATATGTACTTAAGGCTTCATCGCCAGTGATAGTTATTGACCATCATGCTCCTCACCCTGAGACCAAAAAAATCGCAACCCTATGCATATGCTATGAAAACGCATCTTCCACATGCGAGATAATATATAATCTTTTTAAGGGGGCGAATGTTGCTCCCTCAAAGGATGTAGCTGAAGCCTTATTTCTGGGAGCAGCCTTCGATACTAAACATTTTGCCTTAGCAGATGCTTCAACCTTCAAGATGATAGCGAACCTAATAGATTTAGGAGTTAAGGTCCAAGACGCTCTGCAACTTTTGGTAACCCCCATGGATATTTCAGAGCGGATAGCCCGCCTTAAAGCTTGCAGAAGAATGAAACTTATGAAAATCTACGGCTGGCTGATTGTTTTCTCTCATGTTGGATCCTTTCAAGCTTCAGCCGCAAGGGCTCTCATTGATGTGGGAGCAAACCTAGCTATTGTTGGCTCGCAGGAGAAGAATGAAATATCGATTAGTATGAGAGCTGACCGTGAATTTTACACTGAGACCGGAGTACATTTGGGAAGAGATTTAGCGAGGCCCTTAGGCGAATACCTAAATGGGATGGGAGGCGGCCACTCAACTTCAGCTGGGGTAAATGGAGTTGGAGAGCTAGAATCAGCTTTCAAGTACGCAACGAAACTTCTTAGAGAAAAGCTAAAAAATAAACCACGCCGATGAACGCTTTAGCATTTACTTAAGATTTAGCGAATTGATCCAATTCAATGTTTTCCTTATAACCTCTAAAGTATGCTCTCTTTTAGAAAATGTGTGATCTCCGCTCTTAACTATATAAAGCTCATTCTTTTCATTCGAATTTCTAATCAGCTCATAGCCCATTAAAGCTTCCTCTAATGGTATAATCTCGTCTTTATCGCCATGAACAATTAAGATAGGCACTTTAATGCGATCCATAATATTCAACGGAATAATATAATCAACAGTTTCGAAAAATTCCTTCTTTAGGTACCAGCCGCTTGAAACCTCTATTGGCTCGCCGGAATTTAGCTTTTCAAGCTTTTTCTTATCCATTTGTGAAAAGAATTTTTCTTTAAGTGGACCAAGAGCTGGCGAATATAATATCGCAAACTTAACTCTTTCATCTTTTGAGGCAAGTATAGCTGCAACTCTTCCACCCATACTTAAACCTAGAACACCAACTCTTTCTTTGTCGACATTCCTTTGTTCTATGAGGAAAGTTAAAGCTTTTTCAGCATCACATACTTCGTCTGGTACCGTCATATCTTCGAATTCTCCGTCGCTATCCCCTGAACCTCTGAAGTCAAAACGTAAGACTATGAAACCTGATTTAGAGAGTCTTCTGGCTACCTGAACGAAGAGTCTATGCGCTTCAGTTCTGTTTCCCGTGAAACCGTGGAACATAACTATTCCCGGAGCTTTCTCCTCACTCTTTAAGTTATCCGGCATATGAAAAATACCGATTAATTGCTGTCCCTTATTACTAAAGGTTACTGGTTTAATCAATTTCATCCCTCACAGGAGATAAGTAATTAGTTTATAATTTTCATAGAAGATTTCCATTATTTACGTGTTTTTATCGCCTCTCATGAGGAGAAATCTGTCGGAATTAAATTGATTGGATAAGACTTTATGTTGAGTTTCCTTTCAATGTATTTTGCCAGTATATGGTTAAATTTTCCTCCATGATAAGTTAAAACAAGCTTCGGATTACACCTACTAATGAACTCTATTAAATTTGGAAAATCGGCATGATCACTTAAGGGAAAAGATTTCCGCCTAAACTTTAGCGCCCATCCAGAAACAAATGCTGAGACAAAACCGGGACTATAAAATGAACCTAAACGTTTAGGCGCCACTATTACTGCATTTCTATGGGATATAAGGTCGTATGCATCTTCCGTCCTCACATCAACGTATTTCATTCTATGTCCATAAAACTCATATATTTTGTTGATTTTTGAGACTTTCCAATGCGAAATCACCGGTATGTTTGTGTACTCATTAAAAACACGTATTATTTCTTGGGCGTTGCCAAGAGGATCAGCTTGAAAAACCGGGATTCTCCCATCACTTAAGATTTTCTTTGCCCATTCTGTCATTTCTTTGATGATTAAATCATCTGGCGGAAAAACGAAACTTGGAGAACCGAAGGTCGAATCTATGATTAATATGTCACATTCCACTGGTTCAGCTGGATCAACCGTTCTCTCATGTTTCGTGTTTAGATCGCCAGTAAACAAAACCGTTCCATCAGGCGTGGTTACTTCAAATTCATAAGAGCCTAAAACATGCCCTGATGAATGCGGTATTACTTCAACATCTTCTACAACTGTTTTCTTATTTTTTACTAGAGGTTGCCATTTTCTGATAGTGACGCCCTCTATAGATACAAGTTTCATTGTTTCCTCGGAGGAAAATTTAGATACATAATTAATTCTAAAGGCTCTTGAATGATCTACATGTGCATGTGTTATAAACGCTACTTCATGAGTTAAACATCTAGATTGAGGGTCTAGAATTATTCTCGTGTCTTTGTACCTAATCGATACTCCGTTTCTCCACGCTATTTTCAAGGGAGACAACCAGCGCCCAAGCTTTTTTCTAGGGGTTTAAAAAAGTTTCTGTCAAATTTCACATATAAACAATTCTAAATGTTCAAACATGCAATTTAATTATTAGCTTTACTCTACGCTATTTTTAAGTATAACTCTAAATGAAAGTAGTTAAGGTGTAACTAAACCTTGGCGATAATTGAGGCTGAGGATCTAACTTACACGTATCCGTTCGCTGAGAAATCAGCCTTTAAAAACCTAAGTCTTAGGATAGAGAAGGGTGAATTTGTACTTTTAACCGGACCAAGCGGATGCGGAAAAACAACTCTTTGCAGATGCCTTAATGGACTTATACCGCATTTTTATGGTGGCAGACTCGAGGGGAAGTTAACAGTTGCCGGATTAAAAACAACCGAGCATACAATCTATGAAATAGCTAAACACGTGGGATTAATCTTCCAGAATCCAGAGAATCAGCTTTTTGCTTTAACTGTTGAGAAAGATGTGGCTTTCGGATTAGAAAACCTCGGTCTTCCGAGAGAGGAAATTCGTAAGAGAGTTGATTGGGCACTTAAGATCACTGGAACATATGATTTGAAGTATAGAGCTCCCTTTGAACTTTCAGGTGGTCAACAACAACGTGTCGCCATAGCGTCTGTTCTAGCAATGCAACCGGAGATCATTGTGCTTGATGAGCCAACTTCATTTCTTGACCCACAGAGTGCAAAAAACATTCTCGAAGTAATTCATCAACTGAATAGGGATTTAGATATAACGATAATTCTTGTAGAGCACAGATTGGATTTAGCAAGCAGATATGCTGATCGAGTTATAGTCATGAAGGATGGACAAATTGTTTTGGATGGAGAGCCTAGAAAAGTCTTTCTGCAAGAGGAAACAAAGTTAATCGGCGTCGGCATACCTAAAGTTGTCAGGTTATATATCTCATTAAGGAAAGAAGGCGTTACTCTGAATAGAGTTCCACTAAGCCCTAAGGAAGCTTCTCAATCAATAGCGGAGGCACTCACATTTGATAGAGGTTGAAGACGTTTACTTCACCTATCCTAATGGCGTTGAGGCTCTTAGAGGGGTTTCTCTAAAAATCGCTGAAGGCGAATTTGTTGCTATAATGGGACAGAACGGGGCTGGAAAAACAACATTAGTTAAACATTTTAATGGATTATTAAAGCCTACAAAAGGTAGAGTTCTTATTGATGGAGTTGACACAAAACAGGTGAGTGTGGCAAAATTGTCTAGAAAGGTTGGCTTCGTATTTCAGAATCCAGATCACCAGTTATTTAGTGAGACAGTTGAAGATGAAATCTCTTTCGCCCTCAAAAATTTCGGATTTGATAATAAAGTTATCGGAGAGAGAGTTGATTGGGCACTTAACCTTCTAGGTTTAGCTCGTTATAGGAAAGTTTCACCTTTCATGCTTAGCGGAGGAGAAAGAAAAAGAGTTGCTTTGGCATCAGTTTTGGCATGGGATCCCAAAATACTCATACTCGATGAACCCACCATAGGTCAAGATAGCTACCAAAAAGAAAGACTCCGTCAATTTATAATTCAAATGAATCATCAAGGTAAAACCGTAATAATAGTAACTCATGACATAGAGTTTGTTGTTGAGTGTGAACCAAGGGTAATTTTAATGTCTAATGGAAAAGTAATCGCTGATGGAGAAGCGAGAAAAGTACTAACTGACCCAGATCTAATAAATAAGTCGTCTCTTATACTCCCCGAAATAACGCAAGTCTTCATAAACCTTAATGATTTGGGATTCCCAAGAGACGTTATGGGTGTTTATGAAGCTAAACGCTTAATCCTTGAAAGGCTTAAAAAGACTTAACGGAGAAGCTAGGATAAATGAGCGTATTTGATGGCCTAAAGTTTAGAAATATTTCCTCACCTATACATGAAATTGACCCCAGAGCTAAATTCATCTACGTATGCGTTCTATTCGTTACAGCCGTGCTCTTCAATCAAATAATACCACTTTTATTTTTATTTTTCCTGCAAGTACCACTTGTGATAATAGCTAAGGTTAAGAGGGAGTGGCTTCGTCTAATTAAGGGCTCAATCTTTTTCGCAGTGCTGATTTTCGTAATGAACGTTATTTCCTTATATTTCTATGGAAATTATTCCTCGATTGCTTATGTTATAGAGCATTCCTTAGCTATGACTATTCGTTTTATTGTTTTAATCGAATCTTTTTCCCTATTTTTTCTGACAACATCACCAGACATGCTTGGATTATCCCTAGAGCAAATCGGCGTTCCCTATGAATTCTGCTTTGCATTCACAACAGCGATACGTTTTGTTCCGGTTCTAGCTGAGGAGGCACAAATCATAATAGACGCACAAAAAGCGCGTGGATTGGAGCTTGAGGGAGGAAACTTCATTAGGAGAGTTAAAAATTACATACCTATCCTTATTCCGCTGATTGTTAATGCTATACGGAGAAGTTTAGAGCTTGCAGAAGCAATGGAGTCTAGAGCTTGGGGCGCATCTAAAAAGCGTACTAACCTATATGTGCTTAAAATGAAGAGAAGAGACTATCTTTTTATTCTGCTCTCTTTTGCAATGCTGTTGATATCTATTTACGTCTGGATGTATGTTGAAATCCCATTCTTATACCAAATTTTACAGATTTGAAGAAATAAATTGTGGTTGTATATAGTCTCTCAAACCTAAAATTTTCGCTATGTTTGCATTTGGATCAATTATTGAAGTTATTTTTCTGCTTCTAGAGGTCAATATGGTTGTTACCCCAGGACCATGCCCAGCAGTTACGCAGTTAGAATGAATAACTATTCCGATTGAGATAGCTCCTTTAAGATAAAAGAATATCAAAGACAAGGATTAACAAGAAATGAAGCCATAAGAAAA
>CAYSKG010000054.1:0-4867 GCA_964431725.1 uncultured Candidatus Bathyarchaeia archaeon
TTTCTGTTCCGGAGCCGGGGCTCTCACCCCACGCCTTGCGGCGTTGCGGGCTGTGTGGTGGGCGGAGTTTCCTCAAGCGCCTCCCTTTTTTGGGAGGCGCTCGGAAGCCGTCCGCCAGCTCACCAGCCGAGAATTTTTAATGGGTTTCATTCGGATAAGGGTTTTGGTTTTTATTACCTTATGATTTCGTATCTTGTGTTTTTTCGGGTGAATTTGGTTATTGTGTTGACTGATCCGCAGGATGGGCATTTTAGCTGGTTGCCGTGGAAGGTTTTGCGGCAGCTACTGCAGTAGGTTATTGTTGTGTTGTAGGTGTATAGGGGTATTTTGAAGTTGCTGACTATCTTTTTTGTCATTGATAATAGCTGTTCTGGATCCGCTCTTTTCTCGTTTATCGCTATTTTTGTGAGGCGGCTTCCTAGGGGGAATCTGTGGAGTTTTTCCTCTATGCTTAGGTATCTTTCAATTGGGATTTCAGGGTCGGATGGTATGCTTTCTAGGCCGCTGTAATATGGGTTTTCTCTGCCACCGCTTACCTTCACGCGGGCAAACCCGTAGTGTTCAATATCGAGGACTGCCATTCTCTTTAGGGCTTCGGGGTTTGGTGTTAGGGAGATTGCGCAGCGCATTCCACGTCTATTAGAGTATCCTTCAACTATTTTTTGTAGGTACGAGAATATTTCTTCAGCGAATCTTAAGGATTTGCTGCTTTTGTAAATGCTGTTTTTGGTTGCTAATTGAACTGTTTCGTTTAAGCCGGCTGGGCTTAGCAGGAATAAGGAGTTGTCAAGCCTGCAGTATGAGTCTATTTTTGCCCCTTGAGTTAAAAACGGTAATAATCCCTCATAGGCGCGCTGCCTTATTGTCCGATACTTTATTTCTAACGCTCTGAGAGCCTTTTCCGAAAAATCATAGAGGTTTTCAAAGAAGGATTCTTTATTTTTCGATTCATAGAAGGCTCTCGGCAAGTTTATTGTTACGCTGCCCATACAGCCGACTCTAACGGTGTCGAGCTCCCAATCCCTCCTCCAATCAGCTGAAAACATGTGTCCGGTTGCTAGGTATGAAACTTCCTTCCGTCTTGAGGGGGGAGTAGCGAAGTAGGGAAGCCCGTAAACGGCGAGCTCATGAGCTTTATAGAGGAGGGTCTCCCCCTCACTATTTCTGAATGTTCGGGGGCTGAATTTAATTATGAGACTTGGATTGAAAACTGGTTTAGGCTTACTCATAATGCTGAGGCTATCAGTTATTAGTGAAGCTAGAATATGGGCTTCATCAACGTAATCGCCGTAAACGCCGACGGACTCTCCGCCGGGACCTATAGCTCTACTCTCAGCTATGAACCCGGGTATTTCAGCTTCTATTCCCAGGGAGACTCCTGTTGGAACTGTTAGATTTATTGAGGAAATAAAGTAATTAAGATTCTCCCTAATTTCTTCTTCGGATAAGTTTTTGATGAATGGCGCTAAAAATATGTTGAAGAAGCCTATCCCCTGCTCGCATGATACTTCAGCGGACGCTATCTTCAGGGCGTTAACCATTAAATGCAGGGCTGCTCTGAAGCTTTTAGGCGGGAAGATAGGTATGTTCCCGGAGGATCCTTCTCCAAGCGTTAATCCATGCTTGAAGAAGTATCTTGGGTCGTGCATGAAGCTGTTTAATTTTAAAATCCAGTATGCTAGGTCATCTAGGTTGAGTGCGCCTGAAAGATGAGAGTCAGCGACGTCACGTGGGAGAGTGTTTATGAGAGCGTATTCCTCGATTACATGGTTTCCAGCAACCATCCTAACAGTTTCAACGTCGGCTGAGGATTGACTCATAGCCTTTATTAGCTGGGTTACATCGTACACTGGGAGACCTAGCCGTGTTAATTTATGGCGGTATTCTTCTAAGCCGCGTTCTATAAGTATGGTGTTTACAAACTCTCTGATGAGGGGAGCTGTTAAATATTTGGTGTCTAGTTTGAGCAGCCGTTCTTCTGTTTCGCGGGCGATTCTCTGCGCTAGATCTATGGGTACACCGGCTTCTTTGATGAGTGATTCAGCTATTTTGTTTCTGTCGAAACGTTCTATTGCTAAGCGTGATGTTCTAACGAGCATTCTTCTCTTGAAGGTTCTCTCCTCTAGGCTACTTGCGAAGTCAACGACAGACTTACCTAGATCGGTCAGCAGATACTTCTTTGATTCTACGTCAGGCTCTATGAGATCCATGTTTAATAATACTTTTAGGTGATATGCAAATCTGCCAGCGTCTTTGCTTGGACTTAATTTCAGCTGATTCATTATCTCAGTGTAGGAGAGGGGCCCTTTATCGAAAAGCAGTTTAAGTATGTTTAATCTTAGGTTTGAGGATACGGCTTTGAGTATTCTTGCACCTAGCTTTCTTCTTCTCCTCGCTGGCAAAATTATGCACAACCCGAATCACTATATATATTGAACCCTAAATTTAAGATTTAATCCATTTAGAAGCGAGATTTCATGGTTATTTTCGATTTAATGCTTAATGGCTTTTATTAGGGCTATTTCCTCGAAGAAAAATCTTCTTCTATCAGTGACTTCAGCCTTGAATTTCTTATTTTCCAGCATGGTTAGGGTTTCCTCTATGTTTGATAGAGATGACTGCACAAGCAGAAGTCTTCCACCATGTTTTAGATAATTTGGTAGGTCATTGAGGAATCGATCTATGGTTCTTCTTCCATTACGTCCTCCAGTCCAAGCGTAATCTATCCATTCTCTAGGTTTTTCTTCAGCGGGCAGATAGGGTGCATTGAAGAGTATTAAATCAAAGATGGTTTTTCTCCTTAAAGGGCTGAATAGGTCTCCACATATGAAACTAATCTTTTTTGAAACCTTGTTTCTCTCAGCGTTTATTTTGGCACATTTTATAGCCCTAGGATTTATGTCTAGAGCGAGAACCCATGCGGCTTTAAGCGCTGATAGCACGGCTAATATTCCGCATCCGGTTCCCATATCAAGAACCCTATCACCCGTCTTAACATCTAAGTTTTCAGCTAGCAGAAAGGTGTCTTCACCAGGCTCATAAACATCACTAAGAACGTAGAAACCTAGACCTTCATAAGAAAACTCCCTAACAGAATACCTTAAGCCGCCTTTATCAGAGAAAAAATTCACAAAAAATAGAATACCATATAGTTCCTATTTAAAATTTTTATTTTACAAAAAGAACTGATATTACCGGTGGCAACCAGCAAAAACTCAAAACCAATAAATAACTAAGAAGAATAGAAACTCAAGGGGGCTGTGGGCTAGCTTGGTCTAGGCTACGGGCTTCGGGCGCCCGTGACGGGAGTTCAAATCTCCCCAGCCCCATCATTTTAAGTCTTTTTTGGTTTTTTGGTATTAATACTGTTGGAATCCATGAAGAATTAGGTCTAAGAGAGAGAGGAGGGGTAGGTTTAACAGCGGAGAAATCAGCCTGCTGATCAAAAATATGAAAATCAGGTTTATTATTGCTAATTTTAATTGTTTTTAATCCCAAATTTTAGGGCGTAATTTAACTCAAAATTTTATTCAAAATTAGGTCATTTTCCAAAGCAATAGAATATACCCCCTCCCCCTTAGACCTAATTTTCTGATTAAAAGGAAGACTTTAACCCTAGCTCTCTCTGGAGATTTGAGAATAGACCTGCGTCTGATCCCTTAGATTACGAGGTGTTGCTGTTGTTGGTTTTGGAGGAGAATCTGAAATTTTATCGGCTATATCTTTTAAGGGCTCTTGATCTTCTGGTTTATTGTATGGGCATGCTTATTTCCTGCTCTATTAGTGGGTCTCCTTTTCCTTCGAGTATAGATCTGTACAGCCTTTCTAATTTTCCTAAGAGATATAGGGCTGTCTCTTCATCTTTTTCGGTTAGGTTCTCATTTTCCTTTGGGTCTTCTTTCAGGTTATAGAGCTCTAGGTGTCCGGGGGGATTCCCATAAATGTCTGGTCTTAAGGTTTCTATTAGCTTCCACTCTTTGGTTCTGAGAGCCCTTTTGGTCATCCTGGTATTTTCAATTATGCAGAGCATAGAGTAGCCAGACCACTCTTTATTGAGTAGTTTTAGTAGGCTGTTTCCAGTCACTTTATTGGGGGATTTTATATTAGTCAAATCCAGTATGGTGGGCAGTAAATCCATATGGGAGACTATGGAATCAATCTTTGTTCCTTGCGGTATTTGTGGCGGATATCTGATGATTAGGGGCACTTTTATGTCTTCTTCATATAATCCGTGATGGTCGTAGTAGATTTCATGTTCTCCGAGGAGCTCTCCGTGATCTGAGGTTAAAATTATAGCCGTGTCGTCAGTTAATCCCAGCTCATCTATTCTAGTGAGGAGATCACCTATTTTTTCATCCACATAGAGTATTTCAGCATCATATAATGCATCCACATAGGATTTATCGTTGACCCCACTTTTAATAAGTTCATCCATCCATCCCTTGAATATATGGAGTAGATGTCTACCCCAAGGAGTCTTGTTTAATCTCTCTTTCAGATCGCCTTTAGAGGGGTCGCCCCAATAGAATTTTTCAACATACTTTTGGGGAGGTAGATACGGGGTGTGGGGATCCCAGTAGTGAATGAACATAAAGAAGCCTTTACTTCCACATTTCTTTAAGCCCCATTCTAGGGCTTCAAACGCTGCTTCATTCACTTTTTCAGCCTTAATCTTCATTCCCTTAGAAATTACGATTATACCTCCGGTATTAACATAGTGAACGTATCCTCTTGCAAACCATTCAGCTCCCGTGTGGATTAAATTGTCCACTGCAACTGTTAGGTAGCCATGGCGATTTAATATTTCAGGCAGCATGGCTATCGTTGGGGGAAGTCTCTCTTTTCCGGCGTGACATACTATTTTGTG
>CAYSKG010000054.1:4967-7493 GCA_964431725.1 uncultured Candidatus Bathyarchaeia archaeon
ACTATTTTGTGGATTAGGGGATGAATCCCTGTCATGATCGTTGTGAAGGCTGGATGTGTTGGTATGCCAACGGCGAAACAATTTAGGAAGAGAGAGCCTTCTCCGGCAAGCCTATCTATGTTAGGGCTTGTCGGCTTCTTATACCCATAGCATCCTAGATGATCAGCTCTTAAAGTATCCACCACAATGAGAATAATATTCATCTTTACACTACCAACATTTTATGGTTTCCGTAATCCTCGACGACTTTTTCTTTTTAGGCTTAAATAGCGTGAAAGTGTGACCTATTACCTGAATTATTTTTGAACCCGTTTCCGCAGATATTCTTTTAGCTATATTTTCCACAGTTTCGTTTGCTAAGGCTGATCTTAAAACTTTAATTTTAACGGTTTCTCTTGCTTCTAACTGCTTCAAAATCTCTTTTAGCTGCTCATCCGTCACTCCTTTTTTACCTATGCGAATGGTCGGCTTCAAGGAACGCTGACCTTCTGAAGCTGAATGCACCTTCATTATCTACGTTTCCTCCTCAACGGTCTTCTCATATATTTACCACAATATAAGCATGTAATAACTACATGCGGTTCTCTCCTAGGCTGTATGCGAACGCGGGCGCTTACCCCCGGAAAAATGAATCTTTTACAATGTCTGCATATTAGGAGACGGTTCTCCTTCGGTATGCGAACTCTGGCGCGCATCGCAATCTTTCTCGCAATTTCAACATATCTCTGGGCCAGGTCCGGTCTTTCATGAAGCATTTCTACAGCGAGATTAAAAAGCGTTTTAATTCTTTTTAGCGCTATCTCCCTAACTTTAGTTTTATCCCCCATGACTTTAACCTACTATGCGACTATTTTTGGGACTCCAAGAAATTATAGACGGATTTTAAAAGTCTAAGCCAGCTTAAATAAGAGTTTATTGACGCTCTAAGAGCTGTGGTGTCTCTGGACTCAAATATTAGTGAAATCCTCTTCCCGTATCGGGCAATCTTAACCCTAGAGCGATATCTGATGGTCACCTTAGTCTCTGGACTAATAGACTTACATATAATGTCAGCTTCCCTCTCAGATGAAAATGTAAGATGCAGAACTGCATACGCCTTTTTAATCATACATTCCACACTATATGGGAAATTTTTATACGTGGTCCAACCTCAACTTTCTTGGGTAAAGTAAAGAAGGAAATGTATGCCCAGCAGTCCACTCCTTCCGCGATACGCATATAGGCTCTATAATATGGAGGTTTATCTTCTAACTTAAATGCTGGAACCTCAAGAAACTCGGATAGCTTCGTTCTGAATCGCTCCAAATCTAGGTCAGCCATTTCAGCTACTTCCAAAAACAATGAGGAAAACGACTCTTTAACCATGCTCCTAGGAACTTTAAATTCTCTCCGCAGCTTCACGCCGGAAATGTAAAGACGCGGTGGAAACTCCCTGAAACTTCCATCAATCACCTTAAAAAGCCTTATTCTCCCCGGACCGCCCTTCCATCTATCAACAATAATGAATTTTTCAGCCTCCAGCTGAACTGTTTTTTCAGCAACCTCTAGGAAACTCATTTTTCCGCGGTTAACTCTGATTAAACCCGGTATTGAGCGAGCGAGATCATTGCATAAGCTTCTAACTCTTCTTGTAGGCCTATGCGATGTTGTTAGAAGGATCATTTAGGGTTTATCCCTATGTGGAGGCGCTTTTGGCTATACGTTCAGCTGTTATACCTATCTTTGTTGTAGGCGTATATGCTCCGCCAGCAAACTTGAAGCCGCATTTTTTGCAAACCCATATGCCGACGCTTTCTCTACGTACAGCCTTCAATCCGCATCGCGGGCAAGTGTGCGGCTTCCTCATCTCAGAGACTATGCTAACATACCGTTTCCTAACGGATACACCGTATCTTGGGCCGAAACCTCTGGCTGGACCAACCTTTTTAGTTTTTCTGCCCACTAGCTCTTCACCACCAATTTTCTTAATTCCTCAGCTTTCTCCCTAGCTATGTACATCGCCTCTATAATTTGTTGCGGTGTAAATATTCCTTGACCGCCCTTCTGTATTGAACATATTTTTCCATCCTTATCGAAAGTTATGGTTAGCCGGGAGTCCATGATTTCCTCCTCCTCCAGCCATGGATCAATAACAAGCTTATTGTTTATGTTAGCGAATGTGATTGCGATCGGATAGTTCTTTATCGGCAGAGGCATGGAGGTTGACGTCTTCTCGATTTCGCCATCTTTGATCGTATATACTGGTATTTTAGTGTTTAACAAAGCCGTTAGGGCTGCGAGGGCTGACGCATCTATGAGATTCCCATCGTGATTGAGAACATAAACGTCAACAAACACTACGTAAACTTTCTTTCCGGGAATTAAGCAGAGCTTTTCAAGATCGATAGCTCGAGACTCTCTTAATCCTCTATCAACAACTCTTGCAAGCTCAATGGAATCTTCGCTTGGCGGCCCAGCTTCGAATTCAGGCGACGCTAAAGGCACAAACTCTGAGTTAACTGTGAGAACTCCCTCGTTTGGCCTATC
>CAYSKG010000055.1:0-7311 GCA_964431725.1 uncultured Candidatus Bathyarchaeia archaeon
ACCACTTTTCGTTCTCATTTTTCCACCTCTCTTTAATAAAAAATTTATTCCTCACCGAATATTATTTTATTTTGCCGATGATGAAAGCCGGAATCCTGATTGATGAAGGATCCCGGGGTATCTGAGAATCCTATAACTAGATATGGGCTAAACCTAAAAATATTATGAAGAACCTTTAAGCAGTTGCTACATGATAATAATTATAGAAACGATAGATAATTTTCTTAAACTAAGAGGTGAGATGTTGGGTCTTGAGGAGGAGGTGGCTGAAAAAGCCAGAGCCAACGGGTGGCACGTTGAACTTAGAAAGAAACATGGAAACCGAATTCAAGATCTTATTCTTCGAAGAGGCGGATTAGTTTTAGTTGTCCAAGTTAAAGATTCATTGAGTCCAGCGGGTCCCAAAGCTATTACGCAGACTAAGAAGGATTTTGATGAGTATGTTAAGCATTTACTTGAGGAAAAACTCGGCATAATGGTTGTTCCCGTACTTGTCTCAAACGAATTATCTAAGAAAGCTAGGAAAAGAGCTCTTTCTTATGGCATTAGATATTATAAGCCAAGCGAGCTAGATAAGATTCTTAAATAAATGAGAAATCTGCTGAATATTACTCATACTTTATTTAACAATCAGCGTTATTTTCACCTTCTGCTCCGGGTTTTTAAGTTTTTTAACAAAATTTCTTGAGAAATCACACGCTGCCTTATTAGCCTTAATAGCTATTGTTCTATCACATATATAATTACTTTTTCTAATAACCATGTCTGTTGGGTGCGTAAATGTCAGGTTAGGGTCTCCGAAAGCTCTGATTATTTCCTTTTCATCGGCTACTTCAATAATTATTATTATTTCAGCATTAGGTTTTCTGGCGTTTTCCTTAAATTCGTCGCTTAAATCCCTTGCAGCCTTATTGGCTTTGATGGCTATTATACAGTCTCCTCTTTCTGTTAAATAGGAGTCTTTTGTTATCTCAAACGTTGTTTTATGAGTTGATTTTATGAGGTTATGTCCAAAAGCAATTATCTTTTCCATCCTTTTTAAGGGTTCTTCCACATCTTTTTCACCCATGAATTTAGATCATAAAAGATTGTTGGAAATCAAAGAAAAATTTTCTATTAATTTAGGATTATAAATCCCAAACCATATATTTTTTCTAGTCTATAAATTTATCTTTGGCGGATGAGGGATGATTTCAGAAAAAATCTTTAGAGCCTATGATATACGTGGCATTTACGGCTTAGACTTGAATGATGAAGTAGCTAGGTTGATAGGGAAGGCATTAGCGACTTATGTGGGCGAAAACAAAACCTTCGCTGTTGGCAGAGATGTACGTTTGAGCAGCAAATCTCTCAGCAATGCAATTATAGATGGTATGATTTCTTGCGGATTAAATGTTGAAGATATAGGTTTAGTGACGACTCCCCTATTATATTTTGCTACCAAACATTATGGTCTAGACGGTGGAGTCATGGTCTCGGCATCCCATAATCCACCGGAATGGAACGGTTTTAAAATATTGCTCGACGAAGGGTTTGTTTGCATAGGAATGGGAATGGAGGATCTGAGGGAGATAACGATTAAAGGAATCTTTAAGGAAGCGAAAACTGGAATTGTCAAGGTTAATCCAAACGCCGTTGAAGATTATAAAAAACATATTTCAGAAAGGGTTAATATTAAAGAAGAAACGAAAATCGTAGCTGATCCTGGGGGCGGCTCATGCACTGTATTAATGCCTGAAATCTTTGAGAAAACTGGCGTGAATGTTTATGTGATGTATGGTGAACCGGACGGGTCATTTTCAAGGCATCCGCCGGAGCCGGATGAGCGAACTTTTAGTGAACTCAGATCGTTTGTCTTAAAGAAAAAGGCTGATTTCGGCGTGAGCTTTGATGGAGATGGAGATAGAGCTTTCTTTATTGATGATAGGGGTCGTAGGCTAACAAGCAATATGGTTCTCATGGTGCTTTCCATGCATCTTTTGAAGAAGAATAGGGGAGCAGCTGTTGTTTACGAGGTTAGCTGTTCAATGGGCGTTGAGGAGATTATAAAATCTTATGGAGGCAGGCCAGTTTTAAGCCGAGTTGGGCACACCTATATCTATGATAAGATGATGCGGGAAAACGCTATTTTGGGTGGCGAAACAAGCGGACACTTCTACTTTAGAGACATATATGGTTTTGACGATGCCGTATATACTAGCCTTAAAATGGCTGAGATGTTGTCAGAAGATGGAAGAAAACTTTCAGAGATAGTTGATTCTCTGCCTAGGTATCCACGGATACCGGGAAAGACTTATAGCTGCCCAGATGAGAAGAAGTTTAGGATCGTTGAAGAGCTAGCTGAAGAATTTAAAGCCGCTGGATATAAAACAATAACTATTGATGGCGTGAAGGTTATAACTGAGGATGGATGGTTTCTCATAAGGGCGTCAAACACGCAACCACTAATAAGATTAACGGTTGAAGCGAGGGATGAAGAGAATCTTAGGAAATTGGAGTTGTATGCAGAGGAGACGCTTCTCAAAAAAATTAAAGCATACAAACATTAGTTCTAAAATTGTTGATTTATTGGAAAACGTAATAATGCAGCTACTCCGCCTAATGACTTTATTTTAGCTCCAGCTTCATGCTCAACGCTGATTATTCTAACTTTGCCACCCCTTGCTTCTACCTCTCGCATAATTTTTTCCAAGGTTTCAATAACCTCCTCAGATGATTCTCTAAACACTTCATCGGTCACTAGGATTTCTTCAACTGCACCTAAAGAGCTAGCTCTCTCGACAGCACTTAAGCCATAGGCAACATCGCCGCGCCCCTTACCTAAACGCTTAAGGAATTCTTCGACAACAGAGCTCTCCTCAATTATGCGGGCGTGTTTGAACGCTTTAGCTAATATTCCTGAGCGCATAGCTTCGTAGATGCCAGCCTTACCAACACTGTTCACGCTTTTTACATCCACTATTTTTTTACGTATAGACGGCATATTCTCCTCTAAGAATCTTAGAAAATCATTTTTAATGAACCCCAATCCTATGACAATTATTGAACCGTCTACAGAATTAACTACATCTTGGAGAGCTTTTGAAGCGGACTTAAACATTTCTTTAAGCGTTCTTAGGCGTTCGCTTCCCATGTGTTTTCCCGGCAAGTTTATGCGTTCTTCAACCATTATATTTACGCCAAATCCTCTCAGGGTGGCAATACAGTATCCTTCATCGTCAATGGATATGATTATTATTGGAGTAATTCTCCTAACAGTGGCTCTTTTTAACTGTTCAATCTGATAATTCATCCAGCGTTTCTTAATTATTGTTAGCGGAGTGTTTAGGGATATATTCAATGTGTGATGTGAACCTACAACCCCTATATCTTCCGGCCCATCGCAGACAACACCATGGATTCTAAGGCGATTTAGGCTTCGATCCCAGAGAACTCTCTCAACTCTGACACCTAAAACAAGAGAGATTCTTCTACCCTTTTCAGGTCTTTCATATCGATCTCCCAATCGAACCTCCCGAGTTGTTCTAGCGTAAGTAATATCGTTCCGCTGGATTATATTATAGAGAACCCAGAAATCATCGAGGAATTCTGGGATAACCGTAACGCGTCCATGCTTAAAATCCTTACTCAAAATCTTCATGGAATGGTGCTCCTATAGTTTAACCCCACTGCTATTTGAGCATGATGAACCATCTAAAAAGGATAGGCAGACTCTTTTAAATTTTCCGTCATCATTTAACAATTTTGATGAACGCTCTTTCTTCAACATCTCTCTTTGCCGGATATACTCATATGTTTGTTATTTGGAAATTGTTGGATATTAATATGAGCCTTTTTAGAAATACTTAAAGAGGGAAGAAGGTTGTTTAAAATGAGGAAAATAGAGTTTTCTATCGATTTTAATCCGGTTTTGGGAAGGATCATCCAAAGATTGAATCGGTTTATGACTCTGATTGAAGTAGATAATGAAAAAGCCTATGCGCATCTGCCAAATTCAGGTAGGCTACAGACGGCGCTTCATCCGGGAGATCAGGCATATCTTAGGAGATGTGAAAGAAACCCTTTGAGGAAGAGCGCTTATAGTGTTTTTGCTGTTCAACATGATGGCATAATAGTAATCGTGGACTCGCAGTTCTCTAACATTTTGGCTAGAGAAGCTATAGAGCAAGGTTTATTCGACGATATGGTGGGATATCATGTGGTTAAGGAAAATTTTATGTTGGATAAAGATTCAAGGGTTAGGTTAGATCTCCTACTTGAAAGGAACTCAGAGAAGTTCTATATGGAAGTTAAAAGTGTAACCCATGCTGTGAATAATATTGCTCTTTTCCCAGATGCGCCGACAGCTAGAGGGAGAAGGCATCTAATGCAATTAAGTTCGCTTTCAAGACGCGGTTTTAAAGCTGGACTTCTATTTTCAGTTCAGAGGTCTGATGCGAAAGTTTTGAAGCCGAATGTAGAGGTCGACCCTCGATTCTCAGAGCTACTAAGAAAGGCCATAAAAGATGGTGTGAAAATATTCACTTTGAAGGCGATTTTTCAGCCGCCTAAAACCATAAGGCTGAATGCGAATGATCCAGTTTTCAAACTTTAGAAGTAGTCAGCTAAAGCTTGATTTTGTTTTTGAGAGCTTGAGCTCTCTCTTAAGAGCTTTTCCTCGTCTTTAACGATTTCCTCCGACGCTAAATAATGGATTAGCTCATCACTTATGAGAAGTTTTCCATTTTTTAGCGGATATAGGTAAGGCAAATATATTTCAACCTTCTCATTAAGTCGTATATGTAAGCCCTTCCTGACAGGGATATTCTCTAGCCTTACACCCTCACTTACCAGTTTAGCTATGTAAATTGCTCCATCAATGGAAAATTGGCCTCTACCGATGTTTCTGGATAAGGCGTTTGGGACTTTTGCAGTTACGAACTTTCGCGTTCTCCCTCTAGGCGGATGATCACCCAAGATTCCTCCAATTATGATTGCTTCTTTATCCTTCAGATCTTCCGGTTTTAACTTCTCTGATGCTTTGGGATCGAGGATCACTATTTTTTTCGGGTGAAAGATTTCCGCAAAGCTCTTACTTCTAACAGATCCAAACTTAGAGAGAACCTTGGCGTCTCTTGGATTCTTAACGTTCGTGAAAATAAGTCTTCTTCTACCAACAATTCTTGAGGCATACGAATACTCTATGTAAAGCCATCTACTAATCTCGGGCTCTAAATGTTCAATCACGAAAAGCAAGCTCTAATCCTCCCTCTGAGAAATCAGAGGAGCTTTATCGTCTAAGTTTACATTAAATTAAACCTTCACTCATATTTAGGATTTAAGTTTTGGTTCCAGTAGACTTGAAGGCAAGTGCGTTAAAGATTTTAAAAGTTTTTCGCCGAAGACTATGGTTAGAAATGCTGTTAGCATTTTAATCATGAAAACTACAGCCAGTAAATCACAATTACCAGATGAATAAAGAATTAAAGAGAAGAGATCCCCCCATGATTTGACTCACTTAACTTAGCTTCAATAAATAACAAACCCCACGACAATAATAATCTGGAAAATATCGAAAACCTAAAACACCCAGAAAAATAATTTCAAACCCCCACCCAAAAAATAAGCCAAAAACAAAGAGATTTTCATTAAAAAATAAAAAATTAGTGGGCCCGGCCGGACTTGAACCGGCGACCAACAGGTTATGAGCCTGCCGCTCTAACCGTGCTGAGCTACGGGCCCAAGTTATCCTCAAGATAAATATTGTTGGTTAGCCTCCTACTTAAGATTTTTCCCTTAACCTCAACTAAAGCCTTTTTTGTAGAGCACACCCTTAGGATCTTTAACGAGAAGTAATGCTTCCCATATTAGAGCACGGCGATTAGCAGAACCACGCCCAAAATTGTAGCGTCAACGTTTATTTCAAGGAATTTCCCGCCCTCCATGAGGTAGCTTATGATATGGTCGATAAAGATCATTATTGTTGCACCCCCAAAGAATTAAACATAGGAGTTTGAGCATATATTTATCATCTCAGCTCTCGAATACCAGATGACTGTTGCGATTACTGCTGCAAACTTCTATGTTACGGAGGAAATAGCTAAAAATGGCTTGCTTTTTAGTCTCCATGATTCTAGCAGTAGCAATAACAATTATTCAGAAAACAGCCCGTAGTTTATCCGAAAGATTGAAAAGCCAACTACAACAGTAAATTCATGATTGACTTTCTTCTCATTTTAAACTTTCCTAAATTAGTTAAATAAACAATAAGCTAAGTTAACCAAAGAGAAAAAGAAGAAACAATGTTAAAAACTAAAGTTCACTTAAACTTTAAATATCTCGAAAAAATATTCAGCTATGGCGCCGCCGAAAAACTAGCCGAGCGAGCCGCCGTTCATGCATCCATGCGATGCATGGACGAGAGCTCAGTTCGGTAGAGCAGCGGGCTCCGAGGCTTAAGATGCCTTGGGGGCTGAGGCTGTTAACCCGTGGGTCGACGGTTCGAGTCCGTCCGGCGGCGCCACAATCAAACTATTAACACTTTTTCTCCTTGGGAAATTAAACGTCTTCATCGAAAGAGACATCGATATCAAATTAGAGTATAGAGGCTGGAAGAACTCATGTACAATGGATGAGGAAAGCGGTGGCAATCTACACAGGGCGCTACTATCATAAACTCACAATGATCTAAATCTTTACGAGTAAAAAGGCTTGTGGAATCAGCCGCAGAAAAAGGGGGGAGATGTTATTTTTTATTTTCTTCTATATTTGGTGTAGAGAAATGTTGTAACAATTGTCGCTAATGCTATTAAACTTATCCATGTAGTTGACGATATGGTTCCGCAGGTTGGGGCTTCGTATGCTGGAGTTATGTAGCCGCCTACTGGCAGAGCTCCTGGGGGCGGAAACTCCAGTATGATGAGCCAGACTTCCTCATTATAATTATCGTTGGATTCAGCAGTGTAGGTTATGAAAACGCGCACTCCACCTCCAGCTGCAATCCAGGGTACAAACCAGCTATCATATTTATCTACGTCGGGTCCATCCCAAGTTATTCTTGTTTCCTCAACCAGTGTCGCACCGTCTGAGTCTAAAGCCATGTAGCTGAGCTCTGAGTCCGCTGCATCCAGCCATTTCTCATCCCACCATATTATGCTTAGCCTATCGTATTGGTCTATGGTGACTGCTGGACATTTAGATTTGTAACCATCTTCCTCGCTTAGCCTCGTGTCATCTATAATGGTTATGGTGCTTGGATCCGCTGCATCGCCACTTAAGTCATCCAGGTATGGGTTAATCTTTGTATAGTATATTTCAGTTGTTCCGCTTCTC
>CAYSKG010000056.1:0-7210 GCA_964431725.1 uncultured Candidatus Bathyarchaeia archaeon
TATCAAAAGCGGCTGAGAAGGGCGATGTAATCTTTATGCTAATTCCAGATATGGTTCAACCAACCGTTTATAAGGAGCATATTGAGCAGCATTTATCCGAGGGAAAAGTTCTAGATTTCGCACATGGCTTTAATATCCACTTTAAACAGATAATTCCACCTAAAAATGTTGATGTAGTAATGGTTGCGCCTAAAAGCCCTGGACCTAGATTACGTGAAACCTATTTAAGTGGTTTTGGGGTTCCAGCGCTAATAGCGGTTCACCAAGATTATTCTGGCAGAGCTAGGGAGATATCGCTTGCAATCGCTAAGGCTTTAGGCTGCACTAGAGCCGGTGTTTTGGAAACAACGTTTAAGGATGAGACTGAAAGCGACTTAATCGGCGAGCAGACGGTTTTGGTGGGCGGACTTATTGAGCTTATCAAAAAAGGTTTTGAAGTTTTAGTGGAATGTGGGTATCCACCTGAACTTGCATATTTTGAAGCTTGCAACGAAGCTAAGCTAATTATGGATCTGATATATGAGAGGGGCATAACTGGAATGCTCAAAGCGGTTTCTGACACAGCGAAGTATGGTGGCTTAACGATTGGACCTAAAATAATCGATGAAAATGTTAAAGAGAACATGCGCAAAGCGGCCAAAGATGTTCAAAGCGGAAAATTTGCTCAAGAATGGATAGCTGAACATACATCTGGAGAGGAAACCCTTAAAGCCCTTATGAAAGAGATTGAGGAACATCCGCTGGAGAAGGTTGGCGCATTCATACGTAAGATGTCTGGACTGGAAAAGTAAGGATGAAATCAAGCTAAGTGAGTGCGGGAACCTTGAGCGGCATGAATATCTCAGAAAAGATTTTAGCTATAGCATCTGGAAAAGATCATGTAAAACCAGGTGAAATAATAGAGGCAAAAGTCGACATGGCGATGGTAAATGAGATAACAGGTCCATTGGCCATACAAACATTTAAACGGATAGGCTTAAAGAAGGTTTGGGATAACCAGCGTATAGTTCTAGTTTTAGATCATCAGGTTCCAGCAGACTCCGTGAAGTCCGCTGAATTACATAAAATCATGAGAAAGTTTGCAAAAGAACAAAATATACCATTCTTATACGATATTGGTGATGGGGGAATATGCCATCAAATTATGGTTGAAAGAGGCCACGTCAGACCTGGGGAGCTTATTGTTGGCGCAGATTCGCATACATGTACTTATGGCGCTTTAGGAGCATTCGCAACGGGAATAGGCTCAACCGAGATGGCAGCCGTTTTTGCAACCGGTAAACTTTGGCTTAAGGTTCCATCAACAATAAGGATTCACGTCACCGGAGGATTCAGAGAGTTTGTTACACCGAAAGATTTAATATTATACATTATTGGTAAGATTAAGTCTGATGGAGCCATTTATAAGGCTGTAGAATTTACTGGTCCAACAGTAAGCAATATGAGTGTTAGTGGTAGATTAACGCTTTGCAATATGGCTGTTGAGATGGGTGCGAAAACTGGTATAATGGAGCCGGATGAAAAAGCACTTCAATATTTGAAAGTTCGAACAAATAAGCCTTTTAGAGTAGTTAGGAGCGATCCAGACGCCAAGTATGAGAGAACTCTGGAATTTAATGTTGATGAGCTCGAACCTGTGGTTGCATGTCCCCATTCGGTTGATAATGTTAAGCCAGTTAAGGAGGTTGAAGGAATTGAAATTGATCAGGCGTTTCTAGGTTCATGCACAAATGGGCGCCTAGAAGATTTGGAGCTGGCAGCTAAAATATTAAAGGGTAGACATGTAAAGAAAGGAGTTAGAATGCTTATTACGCCGGCCTCATCTGAAATCTATTTACAGGCATTACAAAGGGGGCTTCTGGAGATATTCATTAAGTCTGGAGCTTACGTTTGCAATCCAACATGTGGAGCATGCTTTGGCGGTCACATGGGTTTACTTGCAGCTGGAGAAGTATGTGTAAGCTCTTCAAATAGAAATTTCGTTGGAAGGATGGGTAGTCCGGAAGCTGAGATATATTTGGCTTCACCCGCAACTGTTGCAGCATCAGCTGTAGAGGGAAAAATAACAGATCCAAGAAGATTTTTGGAGGAGCGATGATATGAAGATGAGAATTTCCGGAAAAGCGGTTATCTTTGGGGATCACGTAAACACTGATGTGATAATTCCAAGCAAATATTTAACGTCGCTTGATCCCAATGAGCTTGCTAAACACGCTATGGAAGGAATAGATCCTAAATTTCCGGAAAAGGCTAAAGCTGGTGTAATAATAGTTGCTGGCAGAAACTTCGGTTGCGGATCAAGCCGAGAGCAAGCGCCCATAGCGCTCAAATATGCTGGAACAAAATGCATAATCGCCGAATCTTTTGCTCGCATATTTTATAGAAATGCAATAAATATAGGTTTACCCGTCCTTGAAGCGACAGGCGTTTCAGGTAAGATTGAAGAGGGTGACATGCTGACGGTGATTCTTAATGAGGGGAAGATACTGAATGAAACTAAGAATGAAATTATAGAGGCAAATAGGCTTCCAGATTTTATTTTGGAAATAATCCGTGATGGAGGGTTAATTGAGCATTTAATAAAGATTATGAGAGGTGATAGAGGTTGAAGTATAAAATTGCCCTAATACCTGGGGATGGAATAGGTCCTGAATTAACTGAGACAACAATGCATGTTTTAAATGCTGTTAGGAGGAAATTTAACCTAGATTTAGAGTTTATAGAGTTGGAGGCGGGGGATGCATGCTATGAGAAAAGGGGGGTTGCTCTGCCAGAAGAAACAATAGAAGCTATACGTAATTCACATGCATGTTTAAAGGGTCCGGTTGGTGAGACAGCTGCTGATGTGATTGTTAGGCTTAGAATGATGTTTGATTTATATGCCAATATTCGCCCAATAAAATCTTATCCAAATGTTCCATGTTTAAGGAATGATGTAGATTTAGTTTTTGTTAGAGAAAATACTGAAGGGTTATACAAGGGTTTTGAATTTAAGCTTGATAAAAATACTGCTGTTGGCTTGAGAGTTATAACCCGTGAAGGATGTGAGCGAATAGCTAAAAAAGCCTTTGAGATAGCCTTAAAAAGAAATAGGAAGAGGAGGGTAACTGCGGTTCATAAGGCAAATGTTATGCGCGTAACATGTGGTTTATTCGCTGAGGTATGCCGTGAAATAGCGAAGAAATATCCAAGCATAAAGTTTGACGAACAATATGTTGATGCAGCTTCAATGAGACTTATAAAAGAGCCGCAGAAATTTGATGTAATCGTAACAACCAACATGTTTGGCGACATACTGTCTGATGAGGCTGCGCAGTTAGTAGGCGGATTAGGGATGGCGCCGGGGGGAAACATAGGTGATGAATTCGCAATTTTTGAACCAATTCACGGTTCAGCTCCCACGAGAGTCGGTAAACACACAGCTAATCCATGTTCAATGATACTTGCAGCTAAAATGATGTTTGATTGGCTTGGCGAAAAATATAATGATCAAACATGTTCAAAGGCTGCTGAGGCAATAGAGCTCGGCTTAATAGAAGCACTAAAGAAGAATTTAACGATTCCAGATTTAGGTGGAAAACTTAAAACCGAGGAAATGGGTGAGGCAATAGGTAATGAAATAATGCAGCTGAAAATTTAATTGGGGAGGAAGAGACGTTTTGAAGGCTGAATACGTAAGGATTTTTGATACTACTCTGCGTGATGGTGAGCAAACACCCGGAGTGTCACTTACGCCGGAGGAGAAGATGGAGATCGCCCTTCAGCTTGATAAGCTAGGTGTAGATGTAATTGAAGCAGGTTTTCCCTCAGCATCCAAAGGGGAGCAGAGGGCTCTAAAGGAGATCGCTAACGCTGGCTTAAAAGCCCATGTCTGCGCCTTAGCCCGGGCGTTAAAAAGCGATATTGATGCGGCGTTACAATGTGATGTAAAATATATTCATACTTTTATTTCCACATCCGAAGTGCAGATGAAGTATGCTCTAAATATGACTCCCGAACGAGTTATTGAGGCTACAATGAGCTCAGTTCAGTACATTAAGGATCATGGAGCCATGTGCGAGTTTTCGCCGATGGATGCTACTAGAACGCGGATGAATTTTCTGAAGAAAGTTTGTAAGGCGGCTGAGGAGGCTGGAGCCGATTACATAAATATACCGGATACGGTTGGCATAATGACCCCTAATTCCATGAAGAAGATGATTATGGAGCTAAAGAAGGAACTAAAGGTTCCCTTAAGCGTTCACTGCCATAATGATTTCGGTCTCGCCGTAGCGAACTCGCTAGCTGGTGTTGAAGGTGGGGCAACCCAAGTTCATGTTACGGTTAATGGTTTGGGTGAGAGGGCTGGGAACGCAGCCCTAGAAGAAGTTGTTATGGGGTTACATTTACTCCATAAAAAGAAAACACGCATAAATACTAGGCTTATTTACGAAACATCGAAGCTGGTTTCCCGCTTAACGGGTGTAGTAATACAGCCCAATAAGGCTATTGTCGGTGAAAATGCATTCGCCCATGAATCCGGCATCCACACGAAGGGGGTTGTCATTAAACCTCCAACGTTTGAGCCCTTCAGTCCGGATTTAGTTGGCAGACGGCGGAGACTCATAGCTGGAAAACACGCTGGCAGACATGGAGTCAAAGCTGAACTCGAGGAGGCAGGGTTCCATCCGAATGAAGAGCAGTTGAAGGAGATAGTTGCACGTGTTAAAGAGTTAGGCGATAAGGGAAAGACTGTTACAGATGCCGATCTATTTGCTATTGCTAGGGCTGTTATGGGGGCATCATTCGAAGAAAGGATTGTTGAGTTAAGCGACTTAGCGGTTGTCACCGGTATAAGGGTTATTCCAACAGCCTCGGTTAAACTGATTATTGATGGAAAAGAGTATGTTGCCGCCGAGACTGGAGTTGGGCCAGTAGACGCTGCAATAAAAGCTATACAAAAAATAACGGATAGCTTAGCTAATGTTAGGTTAACTGAGTATAGGCTTGAAGCCTTAACTGGGGGTTCTGATGCTGTGGCTGAGGTTATAATAAAGGTTGAGGATAAGGATGGGAATGTTGTTTCGGCGCGTGGAGCAAGAGAGGATATTGTTATGGCAAGTGTTGAGGCGATGATAAACGGCATAAATAAGATTCTTCTAAAGAAACGTAAGAAAGCATGAAAAACGCCTTTTAAACCCCTAGTTCTAGGCGATCTTTTTTAAATCTTAAATAAATAAAGTTACCATATATTTTAGGCGGAGATAACCAAAAATGAGCGAAAACGTTGAAGAAATGAAAGAAGTTTTAAGCACTCTATCAACTCTACTACCGAAGTTAATAAGGGAGATTGTTGCAAGCATTTTCTCTGAGGAAGTTGGCAGAGAAATGGGTAAAGCTGCTGGCGCATTCTATAAAAGCCTCATAGAGTCAGGTATTCCGGAGCAAACAGCCATAAAAATGACTGAGAATTACATATCTGTTTTTACAAATTTCGGAGATTTATTAAAGAAAGTCAAAATTAGAGAAAAATCTGAAGAAAGTTGAGTAAAGGACACAGAAAGAATAAGAAAAACTTAAAGAGAGGAAATCTAAGGGGAAAGGCCCGCTCTAAATTCGCTACCGCTTTCAATATACTTTACATTTTTATTCTATTAGCATCTCTCGCAGTTAAATTGTTGTGGACATGGCTAACGTTATATTGGAGATGCTGGAAGATTAGAAGAATCTTTGAGAGAGAACTTATTAAGCAGGGTATGCCGAAGAAAGCTGCTAGAGAGCTAAGCGCTCAAATCACTGCGTTTAAGAAAAAATTTCTGAAGACCATGCTAAAGCTAAGCTAAAGAAACATGCTAAGAACTCTACTTATATCAAAAATGGTCATCATCGGGTTAACCCTTCAGCAATACCCGCTTTCTTCATTAAATCCTATATTCAGTCGAAACCTCCATAAAATTAAATGTAGAATTGAACCCTTAAATTTTTCGATAGCAGCATCTTCTTTACGCATCTAATGGTTGAATTTTTAGTTATTAGATGGCTCCCCTCCCCCCTATTGTCTGCAATCCTACTTTTTGGAATTTAATGTGAAACTACAATTGGTTAATTTTTCTTTTGTGATGGAAAAGGTTTTTGTGGACATAAAAAAGATGGGTGGATTCTTAATCGTCTTTGTTATCTCCCGTTCTTTCTCCATTTTTGTAAGATTTCCTCGCTTGTCCCTAAGGCTTCCAGAAATTTGATCATTTTAGAATGAAGTTGATCGGCGATTTCAGGTTTTTCCTCGACGAGATTTTTGGTTTCCTGAGGATCCTTTGATAGGTCATAAAGCTCCGGTTCAGCTCTAGTTTCCGGCGGGGGAACTAAAAGAGCCCATCTCCTAGAGGTCACCGTTATTTTATACACTATTTGCGTTGGGATTTTCATTTCTATTAAGCTAGCTGAGCTTACTGCTATTTCTCTTTCTTCATCATTCTCCCCAGTTATGATTGGTAGAAGCGATTGACCTTGAACTGATGATGGAATCTCTACTCCCGCTAGCTGGAGGATTGTTGGCATAATATCCGGAGGCTGGACAATCTCATCACATCTACCATTTGACACGCCGAGAGAATCAGGCAATCGAATTATTAATGGTATGTGCGCCACTTCTTCGTAGAGGGAGGGTTTTTTCCAACATAATTGTGTTCTCCAAGATATGTTCCATGATCACTTGTAAAAATCACAGCAGTATTTTCTAGAAGCCCCAAATCTTCAATCTTCTGCAGTAACATTCCCACCCACCGATCAACCAATGTAACTTCACCAGCATATAGTGCCCTTAAATGCTTTAGCTGCTCTTCTGTTAATTCTGATGCTGCTGGCCGCTTTACTCCCCTAACATAAGCTACTCCCGGGACATCCCCACCCTTCCATTCAGGATCATACATGTTTGCATACCATACTGGTGGATCCCAAGGTTCATGCGGATCAAAAGTGTCAATATGCAGAAAGAACTTCTCATGCTTATTATAGTTCAGTTCAAGCCATTTGATTGCTGATCTCATTGTTTGAGCGACAAAATAGTCCTCTTCAAATCTTCGTAGAGAAATATTTTGCAGATATTGGGGATCAAAAATTCGCTGTCTTTCTTCAGGGTCATCGGTTGGGTTAGTCATATATCGATCATGTTCTTGTCCTCTTATCCACCACCATCCATCGAAGCCTCTATCAAAGTTGTGGCAATCTCTAA
>CAYSKG010000057.1:0-1995 GCA_964431725.1 uncultured Candidatus Bathyarchaeia archaeon
TCTTTTCCTATGCACCATATGTAGCACAGAGAAAGAAGCCCGCAGCGTATTAAAAATAGCGGAACGATTTAAGTGAATCACTGGGCAATTTAATATGAGGTTTCTGGATAATCACATGTTTTCCAGCTTCGATCGCGTTTATAGCGATTTCAGCGTGGGTTGGATGAGGCGTTGCCACCACCGCAACGTCAATATCGCTTCTCTCTAAAAGCTTTTGGTAGTCAGAATACCAGAATTTGATGCCGTGTCTCTCAGCGGTGAGCCTCGCCCTTTTAGGCTTTTCGCTCTTGAATATGAAAATAGTTGGATATTCCTCCGCATCCAATTATGCCGAAACGTACTTTCTTCATCTCTCTCCTCTCTATAGGGGTAGATTTATCTTTCTTCCCTCAAGAGCGGAGCGCAATCCCACCTCCAGAATCTCTTGAACGTTTCTATTAAATCTTACATTTAGGGGTTCCCCTATTTCTTCATCTTTTTCAATGTGTTCTATAAAGTATTCAGGACCGTTTCTCCAACCTTTAGGCGGTGTAGGAGTCTCTATAATTTCACTCCGTATGCTTCTATAGTCTCCTTTAGTTTTAACCGAATAGAAGCGGAGTTTCCCCTCTTCATCAACCACGAGAGACCCGTCAACACCATTTATGATTGGTCCATGCATGGGATGCGGACCCACCTGAGACCAGCATGCTTCAGCTATGCTGAAAGCTCTCTTGTAGTTCATTATTATCATAGCGTTATCCTCTACTTCCAGATAGGTTCTAGCTAAAGTGCCCGTTACCCCTATTACGCTCTTAGGCATGCATCCCATAAACCATAATGTTAAGTTTACACCATAACAGCAGTAGTCGATAAGCGCTCCAGCGCCATTAAGCTCCCTATCGTAAAGCCATGTGTAAAAGTAAGGTGAACAACCAACCTCCTTTGGCCCCGCGTGGGCTCCTCTAAATCGTATGTGGAAGACTTCTCCTATTTCCCCATTTTTAACCATTTTGTACGCTTGTTGTATGGCGGGGCTCCATGTTGTTGGATAATTAACCACAACCTTTATCTTATGTTTTTCAACCGCTCTCACTATTCGCTCAGCCTGCTCTAGGTTAGCGGACATGGGTTTTTCCATAATTATATGAATCCCCTTTTCAGCGGCAGCTTCCACAACATCTGCATGCCGACTGTTCTCCGTGCATAATAAAATTGCGTCAAGATCGTTTTTGCTAAGCATTTCTGAAAAACTGGTGTAAAGCCTATTTACTCCGAAAATCTTCTTCACTTTTTCTAGTAAGGGTGGATTGGGGTCAGCGGCGGCTTCCATCTTCACTTTTTCTATAGTCTTGAACTGGCTAAGCAGGCTCCAAACGTGATCATGGACCAACCCTACTATTCCCAATTTAAATTGTCGAGACATAACCCTGGATTAGATTATCACATATAAAATCTTTGCTTTAAAAAAGGCAAATAATTGAAATCCAACATTACGGGTCTAAAAGCGTAGCGCAATTAGCTAGAAAAGAAGATCCTAAAAACTAAGAAAAATGGGAGACTGATGATTAATCAAGGTTTTCACGTCATCTGGCGCCCATAAATATCCATCAAAATCGTGATCATTAAGGCTGACCAGCTGAAATCCACGGCTCCAAGAGGCTCACCAGTTAAACTATTATAGTTTTCATTACATGTAGGCCCCAAAGACATAATGTTAAGAGCTCTTTCAGCGAGTTCCCTAGCCTCCCTAATAAAACCATATCTTCCTCAAAGACCTAAAATAAAATACTCTAGAAGATCCGAAGGTTCCACCATTATTGGAAGAAGCCTTCTACATTATCCGGAGAGACTGCATAACTGTTACAGCAGTTGAAAAGACGTTCGTGCAAACATTTAGCACCAAATATTGGAAAGAGCTGTCTCACAGGAAAATATGTATATTGTTCCCTTCAATTGGTGGCCTATCTTCTTCTTCATACTCATGAGAATAGAGCCTACGACTGTGAAACCAAC
>CAYSKG010000057.1:2095-7125 GCA_964431725.1 uncultured Candidatus Bathyarchaeia archaeon
CAACTGTTACAACAACCACCACCCTTTGTGTCAACAACAACGGCAACAGTAACGTCTACGACGACAACAACCTCGGTTTCAACGGTGACGGCTGGCGCTGAAACCGTTACTGAAACTGTTACAAAAGAATTTTCCGTGCCGACGATGGATGTTGCTAGTGTTGCGGGAGCCAGAATAGTCGCTCTCATAGTAGGCGTAGCGGTAGGATGGGTTGTTGGTTCAAAAAGAAAAACATAACCCCTAATTTTTTCCTTTTTAATTTTTTTAAAGCAGAATAAATGCCGGAAAGAGATTAGGCTTTTCCATAATCGGGAAGAGGCAGTAAAAAATATTTTACTTATTTTTGAGTAATAACTCTTAAATAGGTTATCCGCTCTAATAGAATGAAAAGGGACGTGAGAACATATGAGATTAAAGTCGAAGACAGTTGCCTTCGTATCTTTGATGGGGGCATTGGGAAACATATTGTTTGCGATATCAAATTATGTTGGTCAAATAATCCCCGGTGTGTCAATAGACTTATCTCATATTCCAACGTTTATAGCGGCGCTTTACGGTGGTCCCTTCCTGGGCTTTTTAACTGGCTTATTAGTCGGTGTGCTTCCGGGTTTTCAGTATGGTCCTTTATCTCCCCACGGTTCCTGGATTGCTGTGATATTACTTCCTTTGGGTAAGTCTTTAACGGGATTAACCGCCGGGTTGCTCTCTAAAGCTTTAAGAATCAATCAGAGTAGACGGGGTTCGCTTATAGTTGTTCCCCTAGTATTAGCGTCTTATATTCCTGAGTGTCTCTATACTATCCTATATTTTGTGGTGTTAATTCCTCTATTTGTTGGAGGCGGTGTAGCCAGCATCCTTGTTTTTGTGTTGCCGAAGGCTTGGGCTGAAATAGTTTTCATGAGCATCTTTATGGCAGCCCTCAAAGGAAACAACGGCTTCAGCAGCTTCATTATGTCATTTATCAGTGAACCGCTTAAAAGGTAAATTCTGAAGCCTTGTTAAGCGTAAAACGTAGAGTTTTAACTAAAACTAAAAATTTAAATTTAAAAATTATCTCTCAAAATGGGGTATAATTTTGTCTGAAAAATCACAATATTAGGTGGAGGCACACTGCATAGTTGATAAGCGTGGAATCACACCCATAGTTATAGGCGAATTACCTAAGCCATTTCTAGGGATAACCGAGCATATCCTAAATTGGCAGGAGCTGACAGTCGATGTAGCGCTCACAGGAGACAAGGACTTACTGTATCAAGTGATTCTCGCATACCCTATGTTCATGATATGGAAGCCGCCAAAAAGATAACGGAGGAGCTGCTGCTTAAAGCCCACGCTGAATATATGCCGCAATTCAAATAAAAAATAAATTCATTCCAAGGTAAAAATATCTTCTAATTCAGTTCAGTTAATATTAAATAACAAACAAGTTAAACCAAATGAAAGAATAAACATAACAAAAAATTGATTAAGCTTTAATGGGGTGTATAATGGCGTCCATATTCGCGTTAATAGAGATTTTAGAGACTGTTGTAGTGGGGATCATAGCTGGTTTAATAGGCTCCCTCACAGGGCTTGGTGGAGGAACGGTTCTAACACCTATCCTCACACTATTTCTAGGTGTACCCATCAGCTATGCAGCTGGCGCTTCGCTTATATCAACCATAGCGACTTCCAGTGGGGCTGGCAGCGTCTACATTAAAGATAAAATAACAAATGTGAGAATAGGTATGAGCCTCGAGATAGGTACAACCATAGGCTCTGTAAGCGGAGTTTTAACGGCGCACTACGTGTATTCTTGGGGTTTAACATGGATAATATTCATAATTTTTGGGTTAACACTCCTGATGTCACTGATATCCACAGCGAGAAGAGGAAGAATAGAGCTACCTGAAAAGAAGCCTCCTGATCGAACCACTAGGATATTTAGGCTCCAAGGCAAATATTATGATGCGGCTCTAAAGAGGGAAGTTAGTTATCACGGCGTAAGATGGTGGCTGGCTGAAATCATAATGTTTTTCTCAGGTTTCATAAGTGGAATGCTAGGTATAGGTGGAGGCGCCCTCAAAGTCTTAGGTTTAGATTGGGCTATGAATCTCCCAATGAAGGTTTCAACGGCCACAAGTAATTTTATGATAGGTGTTACAGCGGCGACTGGCAGCTCATTATATTGGCGCTTAGGTTATATTCATCCGCTATTGGCTTCCGCAACCGCTATAGGTGTGCTTCTAGGAGCCATGACGGGTACAAAATTTCTCTCCAAGATGAGTAATAAGCAAATAAGATGGATATTCACAGCGGTTCTCGGATACTTGGCTGTTAACATGATTTTACGGGGAATCGATCTCAGCGTATATATGTCCGTGCCCAAAATTTACCAGTATATGATCAGTTTTATAGCCGCCCTCTCCATTATAACTCTGCTTTACTACTTCTATGGAGGGACTGAGCGAAAGTGAAACCCAAGATGAAGATAGAGTTTTTAACCGCCTACACTCTCAGAATAGGCGTTTTTCTCAGCCTGCTCCTCATATCTTTAGGCATAGTTTCAGCTTTCCTCAGCAATTCAACTCTAGGATACTCTGTGGATCTGCTTGCGGATCCACATAGCCTAGTGAATACGGAAACCATAAATTACAACCTCATATATAATGGTCTAACAAAGTTTGAAGGCCTATCATTTATGCTTCTTGGACTTATGATTTTGATAGCTACACCTATCATTCGAGTGATATTAAGCATAATAGTGTTTGCTCAAGAAGGCGACAGATTATACCTGGCGATAACCTGCATGGTGCTAACCATAATCTTAATAACCATCTTCTTAGTTCCATTCTATGCTTGAAAACCTGGCGGTGACGTTATATTATGATAATGTTTATCTAGCTAATTTCTGCCAAAGGCTACTCCATGTCTTCCACAAGTTTTATATATGCACAGAATCCTAAAACTGCAGATCGAAGTGAATAAGATATGTCAAACAAGTGACTCTTCTCCAAATAAAGATATTTCTTTGGAAGAAGGTTTTCGGAAGCCGCCTAGGGAGGCTGCTGTCAAAACTTGATGGCATTGGATGAATGGAAATGTCTCCGCCGAGGGAATAACTCTCGATCTCAAAGCGATGAATGAAATAGGCGTTATAGGTTTTCAACTCTTTCAAGTTGGCGCCGGCATCCCTAAGAGTCCAGTTAACTTTGGAAGCTCCAAACACCTTCAGCTTTTGCAACATGTGGTGAAAGAAGCCGATCAACTAGGATTGGAATTAGTTATGCATAACTGTCCCGGATGGTCCTTGAGTGGAGGACTGTGTTCGCTTTCATAAAATATGCGAGTTAAAAACGCCATTTGTCTTCAGCTGGAGACTTATTGCGCCTGTGGCAGCGAATTTTCCAGCTGTAAAAGCAAAATACTTCCGTTTAACTTCCCCCCCAAAGCATTCCGCATTTTCGAAATCCAGATTTTCTGGGTTGCGCGGGTTGAAAACTGGCCTGTTAAAGCCAACTTTATAAATCCAACACTGATCCCTGAGGATTCAACTCCGCCATCTAAGGAGACAGTTGAGGACCCCGATGGCTCAGCTATCGACCCTAATTCAATTATCGATATTTCATCATATATGGATGAAGAGGGTCATCTTGATTGGGAAGCACCGCCGGGAAACAAGTTAAGAATTAACCTAAAAACGAAGCATTATTCACCTTTGAGATGGAAGAATTCATCATTTTTCCTTTACCCTTTTATCTTTTTTCATGAAACATCTTTCAGGATTCTTTAAAATCGTAGAATTTCGATGGATTCACTGAAATCTCGTTCTCATTAAATGGATAACAAATCTAAGGTAAAATTGAAATCCCCTTCGATTAGGATTATTATTGTTATCGGAATACTAAGTTAATGATGTTCCCCAAATTATACGTTGTGAAATGAATGGATAAACGTTATATGTTATAACCAGACAATAAATACCCTAATCCCATCCTTAACCTAATCAAAAATGACGATAATCCGCCACCATATCTAGATTTTCCATTTCTTATGGCTTCTATAATCCCTTCTTCATCCAAGTTATCGGCTACTTCCACAATTGTATACGCGTCTCCAACACTCTGTGGGTCATGCGCGTCGCTCCCGCCGACAGAGGCTACTTTAAGTCTTGAAGCCACACTTAACCCCCTAGCCACTAAAGGATGAAAAAGCGGGTATGAGGCGTTTAAAACCTCAACAGCATCCGGCTTATATTGCATCCACCTGTTCAATCTGATTTTTCCAGCCGCTGGATGAGCTAGAATCGCCAATCCGCCCATACGTTTAACCCATCTCATAAGATACTCGTAAGGGTAAGGTGCAAGGTTGATTGCCGGCGGCGTTCTTTCTAAACCTAAAACAAGAATGTGTCCAGCGTCAGTTGTAACCTCATAGCCGGGTAAAATATAAATGTCTGTCCCATAAGATTTTGCTGCAAAGTATCCGTCAATCGTATTGTGGTCGGTTATAGCTAATCCATCTAGACCCTTTCGTCTAGCTACTTCAAGAACTTCTCTGACGGAGCCTTTCCCATCCGAGTAAACAGTGTGAACGTGAAGATCAATTTTCAAATACAAATCAAAACACCATCATTATAGCCTACCATCATCTTTAGCTTTTACTAATGTTTCTTCCATCCAATTATATAAGTTAAGATCTCTAGGCTCCATGCCCTCTATATTCGTTCTAGAGCTGGGCTTCTCTAATATCTCTCCAATAAGAGCTAAAGAATCAGCCACTGAAAAACAATATGATAATAAACAATTATATAAATAAACCAACCAACGATAATTATTTTTTAGTTGTCACCGTCTTGGGGAGAATGATTGTATGAACCTTGGTGTTCAATATTATCGTCCCCCTTTTCCCGAGGAAAAATACTGGGAGAAAGATATGCGGAGGATAAAAGAGTCAGGTTTTAATGTTGTGCAGCTCTGGGTTTTATGGAGCTGGATTGAACCTAAACCCGGCGAATTCATATTTGATGATTACGACCGCCTAATTAAGAT
>CAYSKG010000058.1:0-6772 GCA_964431725.1 uncultured Candidatus Bathyarchaeia archaeon
TGATTTAATCATGGTTACCTTTGTGCCCGGTGTTAAGCCCATATCTACAAGTCTTTTCTGAAATCCCCATCCCCAACATCTTCCCCGCCCTAAACTGGATTTTATGGATGCGACTATTCCACTTTCGCCTTTCTTTAGCGCTGTTAAAGGTACCTTCATTTTACTAGCGTCTCCCTCTAAGTATCATCTTTTGATTCTTTAATCATTATTAACGAAGCCATATTGCGGCTTAAGGCAGAGATTTTTCCATTAACTCTAATCATTATCAAATCATCCATAGGAGACTTATCAATCACTTCAATACGCCTACCTGGTCTTATTCCAACCTCATTGAAGTATCGTAGAAAATTAGATTTTTCATCAATTATCTTCGCAATTACTCCTTCTTCGCCAACTTCTAATTCCATAAGCGGATAAAACTTTTCCTCGAATATTTCACCCTCCTCCGTGGGGATGGGATTCCCATGAGGACAAGTTTTGGGGTTTTTTAGTACGCGCTCAATCTTTTTAGTAACATCTTTAGATATCCAGTGCTCAAGCTGGCAGGCTACGTCGTGAGCCTTATCCCATTCAACATCAAGCAAGTCTGTTAAAAGTCTCTCTAAAAGCCGATGTCTCCTAATAACGTCTAGGGCTACCTTGCGTCCTTTCTCAGTTAACTGAACGCCTTTGTACGGTTCATGAATTACAAGAAGATTTTTTTCAAGTCTCTTTATAGTGTTAGTTACGGTTCCCGGTGCAACGTTCAACATTTCAACGAGATCGCCGGTTTTAGCAATTCCCTTATGTTCCTGAAGCCTATAGATGGCTTCCAAATATTCCTCGACAATATTAGAAATTTTTGTAGGCAAGATCAGCACCTATTTTACGATTAAACTAAAAAACATTTACGACTAATCGTATTTAAGCATTCCGTTAAAAGCGAAAGAATAGAAGTTTAAGAGAAACTTTTACGGCGCCATTACAGCAATCTTAACCTGTTTAACGCCTTTCTTCGCCATTAGCTTCTGCGCTAATTGTCTTATTTCGCTTACTTTCCCATTAACCGCTATTATTTCCAAGCATTTATCTTCCTCTAGATGTATGTGCATTGTTGATGATATTAGGTTTCTAAACTTATGTTGAATTCCAACAATTTTCTCTAAAAGATTTGGCTTATCAAAGTAATATAGGGCGAGTATTGCTCCAGCTACATGTCCGGATTCTTCACGAGTCCACTTAAATTCGCTTATGAAAGTTCGCATGGCATCATGAACTGCTTTTGAACGATTTTCATAGCCCATTCTTCTCCAGACACTGTCGAATTCCTCGACAAGCTTAGGTGGAAGCGAAATGCTGAAGCGCACGACGCCTACCTTACCATGCATCTAGAACACCAAAAATATTTTTTGTTTTTCGTCATAGTTAAGTTTTTAAGTTAGTGTTACATCTTAACTTTTCAGTAACATTAACCTCCTCCACTTGGAACCGCCAAAAAGCAGTGAAACGTACATGACCCCTGTAATTAAGCTTAAAGACGTTTCAACCGTTTATGAAGGAGAAAGAAGACCAGCAATTAAGAACATTAATTTAACTCTGGAGGAGGGTGAGCTCGCTTACATTATTGGACCAAACGCTGCTGGAAAAACAACTCTTCTTGAAACAATAAATGGTTTACTATCTGCTTTTAAAGGAAAGGTTTCAGTTTTCGATTTAGATGTAAGAAAGTATGGAAGAGAGATTCGATGCCAAATTGGTTATGTTCCCCAAGATTTCATGGTTAACCCTGGAGAGCCATACACGGCTTTAGATGTTGTTCTAATGGGAAGATACGGTAAGATAGGCATCATACGTAGGTCCAGCAGAGAAGATAAGGAAAAAGCGATTAAAGCGATGAGGCTTTTAGGTGTAGAAGAATTAGCTAACAGACCTGTCGGTAAGCTTTCTGGTGGACAGCAACAGAAAATTATGATTGCAAGAGCGTTGGCTAAAGAACCTAGAATATTTTTGCTGGATGAGCCATTCAGTAACTTAGATCCGGAATCGCGGGATAAAGTCTCGACGTTAATAAATCAAATCCGTAGAGAAAATAACATAACTACCATAATAGTTACGCATGACATAAGTCAGATTTCGGGTTCGTGCCACAGAATAATAGTTATGAATGGCGGTAGAATAATTGCCGATGATGAACCTGATAAAGCGTTGAGCATGCTCAAGAAGTTTCTTCCAAAAGAGTATTGGTGGAGCAAACCATGATATGGCTTGAATACGCAATCTTCCAAAGAGCCATTATAGGCGGCATAATAATCGGCTTATTAGCAGGTTTAATAGGGGTCTTTGTTGTCAGAATGAGACTTTCAGCCATAGGCTACTCAATGTCTCATAGCGCATTTGCTGGTGCAGCTCTAGGCGTAGCTATCTCAATAGATCCCTTATTGACCGCCTTAGTATTCTCTGCTGTTACAGCTCTGCTCATAGGTCCCATAGCTGATAAGGCTCGTTTACCAATTGATATGATAACCAGTATAGCGTTTTCGCTTAACATGGCCTTAGCCTTCATATTTCTGACTCTTTCACCGCAGGTTGGTTTATCAAGTGAGGTTGCAAGCGTCATTTGGGGGAGCATAGTGGCGGTAACCAATAGAGACCTAGTTTATCTGGTGATATTATGCTCTGTGACCCTAGCTCTCACCTACCTATTTTGGAAAGAACTTTTCGCAATAATGTTTAATAGAAGAATGGCTAAAGCTGATGGAATAAACACGAAGCCATTCATATATTTTATAATTTTTTTGGTTGGAATAGTTGTAGCGTTCTCATTGAAGCTTGTTGGTGGAATACTTGTTTACGCTCTTCTTTTTAATCCAGCATCTTCAGCTCTCCAATATTTACATGATATGAAAAAAATAGTGATCCTATCACCAATTATTGGAGCTACATCATGTGTTACAGGATTTTTTATTTCTCTAATCTTCGATATACCCGTCGGTTCATGTATAGCTTTAGTTTCAACTCTAATATTCGCTTTCTCAGTCATCCTTTCACCTAAAAGAAAAAAGGAAGCGAAAATATGAGTAAGAAAATTGTTCCAGCCACCTTGATAATAGTTTTCTTAGTTCTAGGCATCCTAGGACTTGGATTACATCTGAAAGTAGCTATAGCGCAAGAAAACCAGGAAGAAAAACCAATAATTGTCTGTACAACGAATGTTCTAGGATCGATAGTAAAGGAACTTGTTGGCGAAGAGGTTGATGTGGTTGTCTTAGTTAATCCGGGCTTATGCCCCGCCGACTACGATATGAAGCCAAGCGATATCTATGCTCTCAGCAAAGCAAAGGTATTCTTCTATCATGGTATACCTGGAGAAAAACCCTGGCTTCAAAACTTAATAGAAGCTGCTGGAAATGAAAACTTAACGCAAGTCAAGGTTCCCGGAGTCTATAATACGCCTGAGGGCGCTAAAAAATACATAAGGACGATAGGTGGAAATCTAAGCAGGATTCTCTCAATTGACCTAAACGATAAAATAGAGCAGATGATAAATGAAATAGATAATGTAGCAAATGAGATAGCTAATGAAGCTCAATCTCTCGGCGTCAGCAATGTTAATGTTATTTGCATGAAATGGCAGAAAACCTTCGTTGAGTGGGTTGGATTCAACGTTGTCGCCACCTATAATCCGCCTGAAACCCTCTCAGCAAACGATATAGCTAATCTTATCGAAATAGCACACGCCAACAATGTTGCCCTAATAATTGATAATCTACAGGTTAGCGCCGAGTTCGGTGCATCAATAGCAGCTGAAGTTGGAGCGGTGCATGTAGTTTTAACAAACTTTCCGGGCGCCATTCCTGAAACTGTAAATCTGGCGAAGATGTTTCAGTATAACGCTAAACAGCTCTTTGATGGATTAAAAAGATGGCAGCTAATGGAGGAGATGAAAACTTTAGTGAGCGAGAATGAGAATCTAAAGAATCAGTTAACCCTATACCAGTCTCTGGCGGCTGCAGTGTCCGTAATAGTGGTTGTGGAACTGATACTATTGCTTGTTAGAGCCAAAAAACATTCATAAGAGCTAGGCTCTAAAATCTTAGCGAGTGCGTAAGCAAAAAATACTCTATCTTTCTCCCATTTATTTTTTAGAGTGTGAGCGTTGCTTGGAAGATTATATATATCATGATAAGTAGTAGTCCGCCCCATTTAGGTATTTGACCCTTCGATAGGAAACGCCATAGAAGAAGCGTCATTATTAGAAGGAATGGGAGAATTTCTGTAAAGACCGTTAGATTAACCGTTAATGGAGAAGCAAAGAGGACTATTCCGAGAATTAGGGTCATGTTAGTGAGGTTAGAGCCAATTATATCTCCCAATGCAAGATTTATTCGCCCACGTCTAACAGCAACCATATCCAACGCTAATTCAGGAAGCGATGTTCCTATAGCAACTATTTTTGCACCTATGAGAATAGGCGGAATCCCCAAGATTGTTGCAATGTTAGACGCCGACCATACTACAAATCTGGAGGAGATGATAACCACGGACACGCCAACAATAACCCTCATCAAAACGACTCTCTTATTTTTACTTTTAACATCTTCCCGTAAGCTGTCATGCGGCACCTTCCGCATCTTCATCATCATATAGACGCTGAAGATAAAGATTGCAATTAGGATTACTCCGGTTAAACGGCCAACAGTCTCTAATAAGGCGGAAAAGAATGGAAAAGCCAAAACTATGGGTACCACCGAAGAAAAGAAAAGAATGTCTGCAATCTCCACTAGAAATCCTGATCTTACCCTTTTTAGGGGACTAACCATCGCTATTAAGCCAACCACCATTCCAATATTAAACATGTTAGAACCCAGTAAATCTCCTATACTGATTCCAGGGCTCCCCTGAAGTATTGAGAACGCTGCAACAGTCATTTCAGGTATAGATGTCATAACCGAGAGAATAATGAATCCGGCCGCAGCCTCATTAAGGCCGCTAAGTTCAATCAAGTCTTCTATTGACACTATTGACAGATAGCTAAATCTTGCAAGGATAGCTAAAGAAATAGCCATTGTTGCGCCCATACTAAACAAATATATCATTTGAAACACATCATCAAATTCATGTAAAGCACGTTACTTCTAAATTTGAATGTTTGAACATAAATTTTTAACTAATATTATTGAGTATTATCTCAGTTGATTGAGGTGACCTTATTGCCTTTCACTATTTTCCATCTTGGTCCAGCCCTATTTTTCGGTCTTCCTGCTAGAAGATATATCCATACGCCTACTTTTATATTAGCCAATGTAATAGTTGATTTTGAGCCAATGTTGGTGCTTATTTTAGGATTGGACTATCCGTTACATGGTTACTTACATACTTTTGTTATGGCTATTTTTCTCGGCTTATTTGCAGGATACTTAATGTTTCTGCTAGAAAAATCTTTTCATAAAATCTATAAGGTTCTTTTCTTAGAGGAAGAGTCGGCGAATAGGCTTAAGCCGTTTACAATTGCTGGAGTTTCAGGAACAATCTTCCATGTTTGCTTGATTCACCACTTTACAGCGACATTAAACCATTCTATCCTTTAACAGCTAATCCGCTATACAGTCCGCAGCTAACGTCAGACATATACAGCTTTTGTTTCTGGACTGGAATCATAGGAATAGTTTTCTACCTCTATATGGCTTATCAGAAAATTCGGGGGAAATTGCAAATCAACTAAGGATAATCAATCTTTCCAATGTTTTGAAGCGTATATTTCTAAATCTTTTTAAATGCGGAACAGCCATGATGCCTTCATCTTAACCGTAGAGTTCAAAAGGTAGAGATTAGCAAAATTTTTAAGGACTGATCTATTTTTTAAATTGAATGAGAAATTGCGCGATTTAAAGGCTGTCTATGAAGCTGCGGATACTACATGAGTGGGCTAGAATCGGATAGAAATAAAGTGAACAGAATAATTATTCATATTTCAGAAAATGTAGGGGTAAGCTGGAGTGAAGCGAGGAGAATGCTTCACAAGTATGTCTGTGAAGGCAAATGCGGTTGGTACAAGACTAAAAGTAAAGAGGCAGGCTTCGATAGGACGGATTTAACGAAAGAACAAAGAAAACTTGTTGAAGACATAATAAAACAGATAATCAGGGACTCTGAAATTGATGATGCAAAATGGCGAATCCACAATGTTATATGCCCTGGGCATCCAAGACCTAGACCAAAAAGGACTCAAAAAAATTAGGAACTCAGCATTGCAGATAAAAAATCTTGAAGTCTTTCGATATCACTTACTGAGGGAAAGATTTACTCGAAGCATTCCACCATCATATCCATAAGGCAAATATGATGCATATGTTTGATTTCACCGTAATCTGTGTTTTTAGTTCCAAAAGCAAAACTTTAATTAGGTAAAAACAAAATTTTTGGGAGGAATCTTCTAAGAAGGTACCTGCCTGGGTAAGGCTGACTTATTATGGAAAAGAATCTTTCAGAAACTTAAGATTCACCCTTCAGCATCTTAATAAGGCGCCCATAGATTATATCCATCGTTGAAGGAGAAGTATAGAATAACATTCAGTTATGGGGAAAGAAGTGTTCAATGTTTCTCCAGTTGGAGAATTGTCGAAGAAAGAGAAGGAAGACGCTGAAAGATTCGTTAGATATATTCTTAGACCTCATTCTACAGAAACACAAATCTAACTATAAAACGCTTAAATTTATATTCATATCTGTTTCAATAATTTAAGGGATCTCTTATGGATGTGAAAGTTCTTTATGATAATGAAGCTATGGAGGG
>CAYSKG010000059.1:0-6077 GCA_964431725.1 uncultured Candidatus Bathyarchaeia archaeon
GAGAAAGACCTGACGGCATAATGCTCGGCTTCGGCGGGCAAACAGCATTAAACTGCGGCGTCAATCTCGCCAAGATGGGGATTCTCGAAAAATATGATGTTAAAGTTTTAGGGACGTCAATAGAGGCTATTGAAAAGGCTTCAAATAGAGAGCTCTTTAAACAAACTATGCTTAAGGCTGGCGTACCAGTTCCAAAAAGTAAATCTGCTTCCTCCATCAGAGAAGCCATTAAAGCTGCTGAGGAAATTGGATATCCGGTTATGGTGAGGGTTGCCTATACTCTAGGTGGCAAAGGGACAGGTGTCGCTTACAACAAACGTGAATTAATCGAGATTGTTAGCAGAGGCTTAACTCACAGTATGATCAGTCAAGTTCTTGTTGAAGAATACATTGGGCACTGGAAGGAAGTTGAGTATGAGGTGATGCGGGACTATGAAGACAACTGTATAACTGTCTGTAATATGGAAAACTTTGATCCTATGGGTGTTCACACAGGTGACTCAATAGTCGTCGCCCCCTCACAGACACTAACAAATCGGGAATACCACATTTTACGTTCAGCTTCAATTAGGGCTGTTCGGAGCTTAGGTGTGGTCGGAGAATGCAATATACAGTGGGCTTTGCATCCAAGATCCGAAGAAATAAGAGCGATAGAGGTTAATCCCCGAATGTCTAGGAGCTCAGCTCTAGCTAGCAAAGCGACTGGTTATCCACTTGCTTACATAGCGGCTAAACTCGCAATAGGCTATTTACTCCCAGAACTAATAAACAAAGTTACTGGAATCACAACAGCTTGTTTTGAGCCAGCGTTAGATTATATCGTAGTGAAGATTCCACGCTGGGATTTACGCAAATTTAGGAATGCCGATCCACATATAGGAACGCAAATGAAGTCCGTAGGCGAGGTTATGGCTATTGGTAGAACATTTGAAGAAGCTTTGCAGAAGGCTGTTCGAATGCTTGATATTGGAAAAATAGGGCTTGTTGCAAATAATAGTGATGATGAACCGGAACCGCTAAATACCGTAAAAGATTGTTTAAAAAATCCGACGGATGAGCGATTATTCAAAATTGTTAAAGCGATGAAAATGGGTATGTCCATCAAAGAAATTTATCGTCTAAGCGGTATAGATCCATGGTTCCTCTACAAGATTAGGAACATTCTTGAAATGGAGGATAAGCTCAAAAAATTGAGAATCTCTGATAAAAGAGCGGCTGAAATTATTAAAGAGGCTAAACGCTTAGGTTTCTCAGATGCTCAGATTGCCAAATGCATTGGGATAAGTGAAAAAGAGGTTAGAGACTTCAGAAAAGCTCATGGGATAATTCCTGTTGTTAAGCAAATTGATACCTTAGCTGCTGAATGGCCAGCGAAAACAAATTATTTATACTTGACTTATAGTGGTGATGAAGATGATATCAAGTTTGATTTTGGGAAAAAGAAGGTTATAGTGTTAGGTGCAGGTGTTTTTAGAATAGGTTCGAGTGTTGAGTTTGACTGGAGCGGTGTCAATACGATTTGGGCTCTTAAAAAACATGGAATAGATGAGGCAATTATGATCAACTATAATCCAGAAACGGTTTCAACAGACTATGATATATCAGATAAACTTTACTTTGAGGAGTTAACCTTTGAAAGAGTTCTCGATATATATGAAAAAGAAAGTCCTATGGGGATTATAGTTAGCGTAGGTGGGCAGATCCCAAATAACCTGGCTCTAAAACTTTCTAAAGCTGGCGTTAAATTACTTGGAACTTCAAGTGAGAGCATAGATGCTGCCGAAGATCGCTCTAAATTCAGCGCCTTACTTGATGAACTAGGTATCCCGCAGCCTAAATGGAGCAAATTAACAACTATCGAAGAAGCTGAAAAGTTCGCTGAGGAAATTGGATATCCGGTTCTTATCCGACCAAGTTACGTCTTATCAGGATATGCTATGAGAGTAGCATACAGTCGCAAAGATCTCAGAGATTATTTAGAACTAGCTGCAAGCGTCTCACAGGAGCATCCAGTTGTAATATCAAAATTTGTTGAAGGAGCAAAAGAGGTTGAAGTTGATGGGGTTTCAGATGGAGAGGGCGTCCTAATAGGCGCCGTTATAGAACATATCGAGCAGGCTGGTGTACATAGTGGAGATGCCGTTATGAGTATACCGCCTCAATCCTTGAGTAGTGACATAATCAGGAAGATTGAAGATTACTCGTATAGGATTGCTAGAGCTTTACGCATTAAAGGCCCCTTCAATATTCAATATTTAGTTAAGAATGGTGAGGTCTCAGTCATTGAATGTAATCTCAGAGCTTCTAGGTCTCTCCCTTATGTTAGCAAAAGCAGAGGTATAAACCTCATAGATGTATCAACGGCTATAATGCTTGGTAAAACTCTTAAAGAACTTGGAATACAAAAGCCCCCGCCAATATCCTATGTCGCGGTAAAGGTTCCACAATTCAGTTTTATGCGTTTGAGTGGGGCTGATCCGGTTTTAGGGGTTGAAATGCTCAGTACAGGAGAGGTTGCATGTATCGGTGAAAACTTCGCTGATGCATTACTGAAGGCTTTGCAATCAGCTGAATTCTCAGTTCCAGACGATGATGGTGCAGTCTTAATTACGGTTGGCGGAGAAAAGATGAAGCAGAAGATTATTCCGTTAGCTAGGAGTCTAAGAGATTTAGGCTTTAAAATTTATGCGACTGAGCACACAGCTGATGCATTACGTGGAGCTGGCTTAAAAAATGTAACTGTTCTCCATAAAGTCGGTGAGCGCTCTAAAAAACCTAACATCATAGATTACATAGTCCAGCGCAGAATAGATTTAGTCATTAACATTCCATCCGCTAATCCGAATGAAGAAATATCCGAAGTCCTTAAAGACGAATATATCATCCGAAGATTAGCTGTCGAATATAATATTCCAGTAGTTACAACTCTGGAATTAGCTTCAGCCATAGTTAAAGTCCTGAAAAATAGAAGAAAAAGCAAAATTGTGATTCGATCTCTAAATGAATACATGGATAGTTTACCATTCAAATACTGGTAAACTATTTTATTTTTTATCTAATCAACATGGAAGGTTTTTCTCCATTTCTCCAATAAAATTACTCTATATCTATTTCAATTCGACAACATTTTGTAATCCTACTTTTCTAACTTCTACTATTCCTTGCTTCTCTAATCGTCTTATTAAACGCCACATACTTGTTCTAGGTATCTCAGGGAATCTTCTTCTCAATTCGGCTTCAAGAGCTCTGCCCCCCATCTCTTTAAGGAAACGTATAACTTCAACTTCTTCTTTTCTTAAGAGCTCAAGTCTCTTCTTCCGTCTTACATGAACAAACACTAAGATAATTATGTAGGCGAGGACGACTGCAGAAACGATTATTATGAGTTCCCTTAATGGAAACTGCGTAGATGGTTGACTTGGCGGTGGAGTGGATGGAGAAGGAGCCAAATTTGAAGGCGTCTGTATCGGAACTTCATAACTTATTTCCCAATCCCCTGAGCACAGATCCATTTTAACCCTATTATCCTCAGTTCTTATGGCCAAGGGAGCTGCGCTTAGATAAATTATGGTTGCATTCTCCGGAAATACAACGGTTAATTCGAAAACAGCCTTAAGTCTCAGAGTCCAGAGTCCAGCTTCTTTTGATGTTAGATTGTCTGTATCATATTCAAGCGTGATAGTTCTAGCTCCTAAACAATAAATGGTTATGTTATAGTTATTTAAATCATAATCCAATAAATCGCCATTTTCATCAAGAACCAAAATGTTATTTATTCTCTCATAAGAGGAAAGAAGGGGAATAATGATTAATGGTTCCGTCTCATTAAAGATTGATGCTTCAACTTCAACATGAACAATTCCATCCCTATAAATAATCAAAGTAGCTTTTTGAATAACATAAGTTTCCTGAGCAAATGAGATGAAATAAATATTATTTAAAAGAACCACGGAAATAATAAAGATAAACAATGTTTCCATATTTCCTCTCATATTTACCCACCGAAAAATCATCAATTATTATGCCGCTAACTCATTTTTTATAAAAAGTCGTTATTTAGTTATAAAATTTGTTTTTACGAACTTGTTAATTTTCTCTCTCCCTCTTCTATATCCTTTTTAGTCCATTTGAAATAGTTTGAAACACGGCGTTTCACAGCATCCCTTATCTAAATCTTTTACTCAATTTATAAGTGGTGACCAAAAATGCAAGTAAAAGGAAGCATTATTGCGCTCCTAATAGGCTTAATGATATTATCAGCCTTAACTCCACTCCAGAGCATAGCAGCCCTTAAAGGTGATCCTGAAGAGAAAAGAGCCGAACACATGCTTATGCTAGCGAAGAAAGCCATGATGAGAACTGAAAATTTCATAAACTCCTTAAGGGGAAATGAGACTCTAATGTCAATTCTAGAGAATACTAGCCTCATTGTTGCCTTTGAGGGAAACGCAACGCTTCTAGAGCAGGTAAATGCAACCTTAATCGATGCTTACAATGCCTTTGAATCAGGTAATTACAGTAAGGCTATAAAGCTAACCCTAGAGGCCATGGAGATGATCCGGGATATATTCAAAAACATTAATTGTATCCTAGAATATGCTGGTCTAGCGATGGCGAGTGAAGAAAAACCAGAGTTTCAAGCTCAAGGGCTCCTTGTAGCTATGAACAGAACTCTCGAAAGAATAGGCCGCGTCAGGGAGGTCTTAGAGAACCTGCAGAATAGATCAGCTATATCCGAGGAGGATGCTGAATATATTGAGGAGCTATTGAATAATGCAACACAATACTTAGATCTCAACTATATTCGTCAATTGCTTCAGCAGGGTAATGTTTCAGAAGCTGCCCATAGACTTGCCGAAGCAAACAAGCTGGTGAGCAAATCATTTAAGGTATTAAAGTCTGAAGCTGAAGAAAGGCTCGTCAAAAGAATTGAAATGTTTAGAATTAGGCTTGAAAAGCGAATTCAAGCGATGCTTGGTAACTTAAGCCAAGAAGAAATTAACGAAATAATGAGCACAATAAATATGAGCAGTCCTAAGGACTTTAAGGATTTCATAAAAAATCTTATTAATGAAGCTAAGCACTCTGCGGAAATGAAAATTATGATGAAAGTTCGTGAAAAGCTCATGCATATCAGTGAGAAGATGCGAGGTTTCGCTAGAGGAATATATAAAGTGAGACATATGCCTCCTTCCTCCGTGTCAGAGAATCCATCCCTAAAACTATCCGTTGAAGTATATGTATCCAAGCATCATGTGACGCTTAGAGTTACTATAATTAATGATGGAAATGTAACCTTGGTATTTCCTAACAGTGCTTACGGAATTATCATAGAGAAAAAGGTAAACGAAAACTGGGTTCCTTATTATTCGCCCATTTCAGCTCAGATACTAGTTAACCTCAAACCAGGCGAGAGCAAAGAGATTACGATAAAGCTGCTGTTTCCAGAATCCGGTTCATACAGGATAGTTGCTCATGCTTGGACCCGACTGTCAAACATGCCTGTTGAATCTTCAGTTGAATTCACAATCTCCTAGTAAATGCATTTTTCTTTTCTTAATAGAAACAAATTTAATAAAACTTTCCATCGCTCACAATACTGATGAAGCTTTTATTTATTTACTGGTGGAAGATTTGAGTTGTGTGGAGGCTTCCAGCCCTATAGGGGATTAGGCTTGAAACCTACGCTAAGAGCAATACGCGAACTGTCTTCTATAATGGGGTTAAGCATTTTCTTGCTTGTGTTTATGGAGTGGATGCTGAGAAACCGAGGGAAGAGCTTGAGAGGCTTGCAACCCAGTATCTCAGGGAGTGTAGGGAGGGCAGAGACGGGTTCAGGAGCTTGAGAATGCGGTTGCGGAAATAAAGCGTATAGTGTTGCGGAGGCTTCGGGAGCTGGAGGGTGAAGAAGGCGGGTCCTAACGGATGAGTAGCGAGCATATATTCAAGGCAAACTCTACGAAATGTTGAATAAAGGGCATGGTGGAGATAGAAAATCAACGGCTTGATGTTGGTGGCGGCAGTATTCGCAAGCGTTTAAACCCATATTCCTCTCTTCTGTTTTTCACATAATCATG
>CAYSKG010000060.1:0-2708 GCA_964431725.1 uncultured Candidatus Bathyarchaeia archaeon
TGGTGGGCCGGGAGAGATTTGAACTCTCGACCTTTCGGTTTCCGAGAGCTAAGCGTTCTTATCAGCCGAACGCTCTGACCAGGCTGAGCTACCGGCCCGCTTCGCCATTATTCTTTTCATAAGTTTTAGTCTAATAAGAGTTTTTCTGTTTTCAGTAAAAGTTTATTTATTTGGTTTTATTTTTCATTCATTCGAGGTTAAAAGAGAATGTATGGTGATTTAAGCGGTTGGAAGCTGAAGGGTACGACAACTGTCGCTTTTAAGTGCGCTAATGGAGTTGTTATGGCTACGGACACTAGGGCAACTGTTCTCCCAGGTTTTGTCGCTCATAAAAGAGTTAAGAAAATTTATAGGGTAACAAATAATGTTGGGATGACTATTGCTGGCGTACCAGCTGAAGCCATAAATCTACTTGATGTTCTCAAGGCTAATGCAACGCTATATCAAATTCAACGTAGGAGGGTAATTCCAGTTAAGGTTGTGGCTAGTTTGGCTTCAGTTGTTCTTTTTTCACAAAGGTTTTTCCCCTACCAAGTTCAAATAATTATAGGAGGATATGATGATGAAGGCTATCACCTCTATTCATTAGATCCTTTTGGAAGCGCAATAGAAGACAATGTGATTGCAACGGGCTCCGGGTCGCCAATTGCATATGGTATTTTAGAGAGCGAATATCATGATGGAATAAGCTTAGATGATGGTGTTGTCTTAGCTGTTAAAGCCATTAACGCCGCTATTAAAAGAGATGCTTATACAGGTGACAATTTTGATGTAGCCACAATAACTGTGGAAAAAGGTTATGTGGAGCTTACAGATGAAGAAAAAAAGGAGATCTTTAATAAGGCAGTAGCCTAAATGTTTAAGTAAATAAGTTCCATTAGATCTGTTAGATCATTTATTTTTATTAAATCTGTTTTGTCATTCATTACGGAATTTCGATCTATTAGAACTGCCCTTAAACCAGCTTTCAAAGCGCCGAAATAATCGTTTTCTAGGCTATCTCCAACGAAAAGTGCTTCATGAGGCTTAACACCAAGCTTCTTTATGGCATATAGGAAAATCTGCGGATCCGGCTTCGGCTTTCCAACGGCATCTATCCCTACAGCTATGTCGAAAAGGTTTGATAAGTTAACTCTTGCAAAAATCTCCTCTATATCCTTCTTGAAGGCGTTGGTTATGATCCCAAGTTTTAGCCCTCTTCTTCTCAATTTTTCAAGGGTTTCTCTTGCATCAGGGTAGAGCTCCAAATCTGCGTTATCCCACCATTCGTCCACTAATGCTTTAGCTAAAAATTCGTCTCCATTGCTTATCCGTAGAGCGCTTAGAATTCGTTTATTCCACTTAACCCAGAATTCATAATAAGGGAGTCTATAATCCTCCGGAGACGTATCTTCCTCAACCCGCCGATGGGCCAATGCTATTTCTTTGAGTCCTCTGATAACCCCGTGTTTCTCCAAAATTCTCTTTATGATTTCTGGCGGGGAAGCCGTCTTCACCAAAGTTCCACCTAAATCAAATAAGACTGCTTTTAAATAATCCATCATGGCTATCTGCATACCCCGCATGGATTGCAGACTACTCTTCCTCTCAATATGTATCTTGGAATTAAAGAATATTTTGTGGGCGACAGGTATATGTTTAGCTATTTTACTATTTGAGGCTAATGGAATGATTTATTGATTTCTCTGGGGGACCTACCCATGATGATTTCTTCCGATGACTTATCAGGATTTCTCTTTAAAGATTTTTACATAATGCCTTGTTAAATTAATGTAGAGATATCCGTACTCCACACTTGGCTCTATCTCTGTTCCCTCATGCCACTCGTTCCAAGAACAAATTAGGATCCAATCAGGGTTTGAGGCTAACGCCGCCCTCCAAGTTTCATTGTATGTACTACCGTTATCCCTCGGATATACAAGCCCAGGCTTCCTTATATTAGTGTCATCGTATCCCGGTAAGACGGTTGCTGCAAAGATGACGCCATGTTTATCAGCTAAATTTCGGAAGAAAATATACATCTCTGTAAGATTTAATTTAGGTAAGCTCGGAGCAGGATTGTAAATGTGTATGCCATCAAAGTATTTAACGTTCATCCCATGAGCAATAAACAATGCATTATAACCATCAGAACGTACTTCTCTTATGATTTTATCCCAAGCCGATAATGGGATCTGACTAATAGCTCTAGAATACAGGAATATTACAGGGCGTCCCTCTACCCTCAAAAAGGATTTTCTCCCACCATAATTCCTAAGAATTTCCTCAAACTCATAAACTATAGATGAAATATTAGTAGAGGAAACCTGCTCATAGTAAATAGTCAATTTTACTGTTGTGCTGATTTCCTCCGCAACGTCAAGCATCATTTTGAAGACTTCATCTTCAAAGCTTCCAAGACCCCACCAGCTGACAATGAAGCCGTCCAGCCCAGCTTCTTCAGCTAGCTTTAGATGCCAGGCAATAAGAGATTTATTTTTAGAATCGTAGGGTCCATTTATTGGGTAGTGTGCTGAACCAAGATCTCTTCTTGCATCAATAAAATTGTCAGGATAATGTCCTCCCTCATTCCAATGTCTCCAAATTCCTGTGGGACCTTCAGGAGTGCCATACCAGGGATAATAAAAAGCTAAGACAAGTCTAGAGCTTTTGGGAACTGAGGTAGACTTCATTTCAATAATTAAATATGCCGTAACGCCTAAAAAAAT
>CAYSKG010000060.1:2808-5769 GCA_964431725.1 uncultured Candidatus Bathyarchaeia archaeon
AAAGGTGACGTTAGAGATGGAGCATTCACTCTTAGGAAGAATAAAGCTAGCACGCACTACTAAATAAGGTATAAATTAAGGCTTTCCGAAAAGGATTCAAGTCAGACAGCCTTCACGCACCACGCTAAGCGCATACTTTTCAGAGAAAGTTATTACTTTCTCCAACACTCTTTTTTACTAGAGTTGACCGAATTTGCTAACTTTGGTGCTGGCTGAATCTGCACTTGAAACCATACCGAAGGAAATATGGAATCATCCATCGATTAAGCGTTTTTCTAGGCGTAAAGGTAAGCATCCAAAATTCATAATCTTGGATAGATCATACCATCACCATGCAATGAAAACTCTGGAAAACAGTAAGAAGCGTGGTAGACCCGACATAATTCACTTTAGCCTTCTAGAGGCTTTAGGCTCTCCTCTTAACAAGGAGGGGTTGTTGAGAGTTTATGTACATACAATTAATGATTATGTAATTACAATAGCTTCTGAGACAAGACTGCCTAAAAACTTTAATCGATTTGTAGGGTTAATTGAGAATCTCTTTGAACATAAAAGAGTTCCACCTAAAGGAAAGCCATTGTTAACGCTTGAAGCTAAAACATTAGAGCTGCTAATTAAAGATTTGAAGCCTACGCATACAATTGTGTTCAGCACCAATGGCAATGCTAAAACATTAAGTGAAATAGTAGGAAATCTAATCGGAGAGAAAAAACCTTTAGTGATTGTGGGAGGATTCCCGCATGGAAGCTTCAGTGAATCAACTCTAAAATTGGCTGACGAGATTGTATGCATAGATCCGGAGATGCTTGAGACCAGTATTGTTGTTTCACGCATAATATACGAGTATGAAAGATCCATAAATTTAGCGAAAAAACGCTGGAAAAAATATGGTTTGGAGTGATTTATTGAGTTAAATCCATCGCCAGATCTTTCTTCCATAGAATATCTCGGGCAATATAAAGAGTCCCGACAAAGATGCTAGAATCGTTACGGTCCACTCGAAGGGATCATCCAACCAAACTGTTCCGAAAAGTCCAAAAACTGGCACCAATATTGTCGCTATCGCAGACACTACTACGGCAACAACCAAATATTTGTTAGTTAGGGGATTAAGCCTGAAAGCTCCACGCTTCTCAGATCGACAGTTCCAAACAACAAACAATTCCTGTAATGTCGCCCGCACAAAAGCCATGGTTCTGGCTTCCGCCAATTTATGGGGGGTAAGCGGGCCTGGAAGCATATAATACTGCCAATAGAATAGACCGCCTGTTAAGATGAACTGTAATGTAAATGTCGCTATTATGGAGGCTAATCTTCCATGAAGTATTCCTTCCTTAGGATTTCGTGGAGGCCTGTCCATGACGTCCTCAGCTGGCGGATCCATAGTTAACGCTAATGCAGGTCCACCGTCGGTAACCAAATTTATCCATAAGATCATACCGGCGGTTAATGGGATCTCTAAACCTAATAGAGCAAATGTCCCAATTAAAAATAGCTCGTCGAAGTTGCATCTCATGAGAAAGAACGTGAATTTTCTAATGTTGTCATATATGGCGCGTCCTCCTTCAACAGCCTTAACGATTGTTGCAAAGTTGTCATCTGCTAAGATCATATCAGCCGCCTCCTTGGTTACATCCGTGCCCGTTATACCCATTGCTATCCCTATGTCTGCTTGTTTAAGTGCTGGTGCATCATTAACGCCGTCACCGGTCATGGCCACTATGTGACCTTTCTTCTTCAGGGCTCTGACAATACGGAGCTTATGTTCCGGTGAGACGCGAGCGTAAACCTTAACGTTCTCAACTATCTTGTCGAACTCTTCATCATTCATCTTGTCGAGTTCTTCACCCGTCAGCGCTAAATCGCCTTCCTGCATTATTCCAATCTCCTTCGCTATAGCTACCGCTGTAAGCTTATGGTCTCCAGTGATCATTATTGTTTTTATTCCGGCTTTTCGGCATTGCTGGTTAGCTGTTTTCGCCTCCTCGCGTGGAGGATCAATCATTCCAAGTAAACCTACAAAAGTCAGCTGATTCTCAACCATTTTTGGAATATCTTTCTTGTTTAATCTTTCTTCAGTTAGGTTGTCTATTTCTTTATATGCGAGCCCAAGAACTCTTAATGCTTCATTTGCCATTAGCTCATTAACTGAAAGAATTTTCTTTCTATCTTTTTCATCAAGCTTTTTAGGCTCACCATTCTTCAATACATACGTGCAACGCTGCAGAACTATTTCCGGAGCACCCTTCATGAATGCTATAAATTTTCCGTCAGTAGATTTATGGATGGTTGTCATTCTTTTCCTTTCGGATGTAAAGGGAACCTCATAGACACGCGGATAAAATTTTTCCAGCTCATCCTTTAGGAGGCCGGCTTTAGCCGCCGCAACAATTAAAGCGCCCTCAGTTGAGTCGCCAATAATATTCTTTCCATCATATTGAGCATTCGTACAGAGAGCCGAGCCGATGAGCAGAAGACTTAGATCCGAATCATTTTTGACGTTAACTTCATCGTTTTCGCATAGGAATCTACCCTTAGCCTCATAGCCGGCCCCTGTCACCTCAATAATTTTTCCATTAACATATATTTTGCGCACGGTCATTTCGCCTTTAGTTAGTGTTCCAGTTTTATCTGAGCATATAACCGTCACGGATCCAAGGGTTTCTGTTGACGATAGTCTCCGGATTATGGCGTTGCGTTTTGCAAGTTCCCTAGCACCTAAAGCTAAAGTCACCGTTACAACCGCCGGTAATCCTTCTGGAACTGCTGAAACAGCCAGAGCGACGGCTGTGAAGAATGCGTCCATTATGTTTTCTCCCGCCACTCCATAAAAGTAGATGTCTATCAATTCAAGAATAAAGACGATAATACATACAACCACAACTATTAAACCAAGTTTCTTAGCAAACCTCTCAAGTTTCCTTTTAAGGGGAGTTTCTTCCTCCTCCATCTCCTGAACTA
>CAYSKG010000061.1:0-5434 GCA_964431725.1 uncultured Candidatus Bathyarchaeia archaeon
AACAGCTTAGAAGAAAGAAAATATCTAGGCGGCAGTACAGATTCCGGAGAAGAACACTTGATAAACGCCTGTCAGCAGTTCAAAGAACCATAATTAACCTTCAAAGGGAGATTGAAACAGCAGGGGGACGATATGTTGATATGATGAGAAGGTTAGAGGCAGTTAGCACCGATATTGAAGCAATAAATAGAAGTATAGCAGATGTTGAGATGAGATATCGACGTGGAGAAATCTCCGCCGAAGCTTATCGTCAACTTCTTAGAGAATATAGACGAAGAAAAGATGAAGATGAAGATGTAATCGAAGAAATTATATTGAAACTTAAAGAGGAAACTTAAAGGTCTTTTTTCTCTTTCTTACGAAAAATTTATTTTTGTATGATGTCAATTTCTTAGAAATTAATTAAAGGTGGTCGAGCTTAAAAATGGTGAAGATAGAAATAGATCATGAAAAATGTACTGGATGCGGAACATGCGTTGATGTCTGTCCTTCTGGCGTATACGAAATTAGAGATGGAAAATCAGTTGCCGTCAATATTGATGAATGTCTTGTCTGCAGGGCATGCGAAAGCCAATGCCCTGAGGGTGCCATAACGGTCATTGAAGAATAAGCGCTATCGATAGTTGGCACTGAATTTTGGCTCGTTCATAGCGACCAATATCTAGATTGAATCCTTCGCACAACTTCAATCATCTTATTTGCTTCTTTTTCAGTTTCGAAGCTTATGAAGGGACGTCTATCTTTTACTTTAAGAGATATTCCAGCCATTTTCGCTATACATGTTGCCACAATTCTTTTAAGGAACCAAAGATTGTATCCGCCCTCTAAAATCGCTACCATTTTATCATCACATGATTTATGTGCTAGATCAAGAATTGCTTGGAAAATTTTTGGATAGATATAAGCAGATAACGCTAAATCTGATACAACATCTCTATAATAACCATCAAACCCGGCTGAAACTAATATAAACTGCGGGTTATATTGTTTGGCTATAGGTAGAACAATCTTTTTAAATGCTTTCCAATAGGCTGGATCACTACTTCCGTAGGGAAGCGGAACATTAACGGTATATCCTCTGCCATCATCAGTTCCAACCTCATCAGCGAAACCCGCTCCCGGAAACTCCGTTGGATCTTCATGAATGCTTATATAAAGCACATTGCTAGTGTCGTAAAAGATTTCCTGAGTCCCGTTTCCATGATGCGCATCTATATCTAAAATTAAAATTCTATTAAGACCTTGATTTGCGATGAGATATTTGGCGGCTAAAGCAACATTATTAAATATACAAAATCCAAGCGAATAGTTTGGTCCAGCATGATGACCAGGAGGTCTAATAAGTGCAAAGGCATTATCAAAGTTCTCTGAAATGACTTCCTTCACAGCTTTTATTGCGCCTCCTACAGCCAATTTAGCAACTTCAAAAGTTTCTTTTGAAACTCTAGTCTCCTCATCAATTAAGCCGCCACCTCTTTGGCAAATAAGCTTAATTTTATTGATATATTTCTGGGTGTGAACTAGTTGGAGATCTTCTAGGCTTGCGAGATAAGGTTTAACAAAGCTGATTTCTTTGTGCTCCATTAATTTACTCTTTTTTATCCCATTCATTATTGATATTAAGCGTTGAGGCCTCTCAGGGTGATTGCTTCCAGTTTTGTGATCCAAATACTTTTGTGAGTATATTATTGCTGTTCTCAAATGAACCACTCCATTTCTTTGAATACTTGATTAATGAAGTCTCGCATACTTAATTTCTTTCTTTTTGCAATTTTTTTAAGCGCCTTATTGACTCTAGTTCCATATTGAATTGCCTTTTTAGGCTTAAGATAAACTTCCGGCGGTAAGCCAATATGTTTTGCGAGTTTTCTTAGAATCCTCTTCCTTAGAGGATCCTCTTCTGACTCTATTTTTAATGTTATTGGTAGGCTTAACGCAAAAGAAGCTAAGTTAAAATCCATGTAGGGAAACCTTATCTCTACGCCATGAAAGGAATATATTTTCTCGTCTAATTCTAAGCTATTTTCATGCAGTTTAAATACGTCATGATATAAGGTTTGTTCAGCATTCTCCTCAGATCTTTTGAGTTCGTTGAGATACTTATGGTAGCCAGCAAAGAGTTCATCACTTCCCTGTCCGGAGAACGCAACCTTACAATTCATTTTAGAGGATATTTCAGCTACCCAAAATGTTGGGATGCAAATTGCCGCTCTCAAGGCGTTTGCTTCCTCAATGAGCCACAAAACTTTACGTAGTGTTTCCTCAACATCATCCAACGTATATGTTTTAGCTATGAAGGGCAAATTGATTTCTTCAGCGATTTTTTCAGCATATTCTAACTCTCTCGTTCCCTCTAAACTAACAGATATCAAGAGCGGTGTAATTCCGCATTTTTTCATTAGAACTGCGAGTATACTGCTATCTAAGCCTCCAGAGAAAGCTAATGAAACTCTATTTAAATCAGCTGTTCTTTCCCTAATGGACTTTAATAATAACATGTATAGTTCCCCAAGGACGAAATTTTCCCCAACAGCCTTTTTTCTAGGTTTTTTCAGGATTTTAATTGGCTGAAATTTTACTCCGTTCCTGTCTATCTCAGCCAAATTTCCTGGCGGAAAAGACTTTATGTGGTTGTTTTTTATGCCAAGAAGCCATAGTGCCTTTCGTTCCGAAGCTAAGGCATAAAATCGCTCATTACTACCAAAATAGAGTGGAACTCCACCAATAGGATCTCTTCCAACAAGTAACCGCTTTCCCTTAAGAATTATAAAGGAGAAAGAACCATTAACATTGTTAATTATAATTTTTGCAATATCCTCAATATTATTAAATTGACTCATTAGATCAGTGATATCCTCTTTTCCCATTAACGGAGAAAAAACTCTCCCTTCAAAAATTATTTTAAAGTCATCTCTTTCGATCGGCTGTGGAATATCATCTGGGAGAATTCGACTAAAATTATGACCCAAAGCAACATCCGAACTCATGTCTAGGGACTCTTCTAGTTCATCAATCTTCTTCGCAATCGTTAACGTCTTATCGGTTGATATGCCATATGCTTCTTTCCCTCTATGCCTAAGCACTCTGAGCATTTTAGCTACTTCAGGAATCACGTTTTCTCCATGTTTAGAGATTACTGACACTAGAGAGCCCATTAACAGTTCCTTTAACCCTTATTACAACTGAAACTTTATATTTTTCTCTCATGTTAAGCTTGTTCATAAGAGAAGAGTGAAAACCAAGATTTTCATGCCATTAAAGCCTGCCTGATTAAATAACAAATTTATTTTGGGAAGAAATTCTAGGACATCAAGTTTAATATTCTACTAATAAGATTATTCACGTATGTAGCGTTAAAGCTTAAAAATATGTTTGGAGGAAGATGAGATTGCCAATTTTACCTATCGATACTGGACGCTATGGAACCCCTGAAATGCGTAAGGTTTTCGAGGAAGAGAATTATATTCAAAGGATGCTTGATGTTGAGGCTGCGCTTGCATGGGCTCAAAGTAAGGTTGGGGAAATTCCTAAGGAAGCTGCTAAGAAAATTATGGAGATGGCTTCAACAAAATATGTTAAGATCAATCGTATAAAGGAGATTGAAAAGGAAATAAAGCATGATGTTATGTCTCTTGTTAGAGCTTTCGCAGAAGTCTGTGGTCCAAGCGGCGCATATATACATTTAGGTATAACAAGCTACGACATTGTGGACACTGCTAAAGCTTTGCAATTGAGAGATGCATTAGAGATCATTGAGAAACGCCTGAATGATTTAGAATTTGTGCTAATTAAATTGGCTGATCGCTATAAAAATACAATAATGATGGGGCGGACACATGGACAGCACGCCCTACCGATAACCTTTGGACTTAAAATGGCTGTTTGGATGCGGGAGATTTCGAGACATATTCAGAGGATAAGAGAATGTAGAAGACGTATTTTAGTTGGTAAAATGACCGGAGCTGTTGGAACACAAGCCGGATTAGGCCCAAACGCCCAGAAAATACAAGATCTCGTAATGAGAAGATTAGGGTTACAACCCGTCGATGTATCAACTCAGATAATTCAGCGGGATAGACATGCTGAATTAATATGTTTGCTGGCAATCATAGCGTCTACATTGGACAAATTTGCGACTGAAATAAGAGAACTCCAGAGAACCGAGATAGCTGAAGTTTTTGAGCCCTTTGAGAGGCAGAGGCAGGTTGGTAGTTCAACCATGCCACATAAACGTAATCCCGAGATATGTGAGAGGATATGCGGCTTGGCGAAAGTTGTTAGAGGCTTGGTTATTCCTGCTTTAGAGAATGTTCCCACATGGCATGAAAGAGACCTAACTCAATCCTCCGCTGAAAGATTCATCATACCTGAGGCATGCATTCTAGTTGATTATATGATATACTTGATGATCCGCGTTCTCTCAGGTTTAGAGGTTGATGAAGAGAAGATGCAAAAGAACATGGATATAACTGAAGGGCGAGTGATGGCCGAAGCAGTCATGATAGCCTTAACAAGAAAAGGCATGAGTAGACAGGAAGCACACGAACTTTTGCGGCAACTAGCAATTAAAAGCGCATCTGAAAAGAAAACCTTCAGAGAAATTTTAGTAAATGATAAAAATATTAGAAGACTGCTAACCGAAAAAGAAATAGACTATGCTTTAAACCCAAGAAATTATCTTGGAACCGCGGTCAAACAGGTTGAAGCAGCTATAAAAAAGACTATTGATGAAAGGCTGAAAAGAGGCTTAAGAGAATAGCCTCTCAAAATTTTAGGAATCTTTAACTATATATAGAGACCGTTAAAAAATAACGGATAAGAATGTTTAGGGGCGATGATATTTGCTTAGAGAGGTTTCGATAGAAGAAGCTTGGAAAAGAAAGTACCCTGAGAGAACAGTTTTAGCTGTTTCGATAAGTAAGGATAATAAGCCAAACATAATTACACTTGGCTGGAATATGCCTACCTCTTTCAACCCTCCAATGGTAGCAATATCGGTTGGCCTCACTAGATATAGTCATAAACTTATAAGTGAAAGCCGTGAATTTGTTTTAGCCTTTCCAAGTGAAGATATGAAGGATGCGCTCATATTCTGTGGAACCCACTCGGGCAGAGAAGTTGACAAATTTAAGGAGACTGGACTTACACCAGTTAAGGCTAAGTATGTAAAGCCTCCGCTTATAGGTGAAGCGACAGTAAACATGGAGTGCCGAGTGGTTGGTTCAATTAGGACTGGAGATCACACGATATTTGTGGGTGAAATACTGACTGCTTATGTTTCAGATGAAGACAAACCAGTACTATTTAACATGGGCAATTATGTGTTCAAAGGATTCAAATGCTGGTGAACCATGAAGCAAAGAATTTTTATTCATAATTTCCAAAGAGAAATTTAAGCGAAGTCAATTTTGGAGAGCTGGTTAGAGTTAGCATA
>CAYSKG010000062.1:0-5024 GCA_964431725.1 uncultured Candidatus Bathyarchaeia archaeon
AGCCTGATGTTGTAATAGATATTGTTGATGCATCAAATCTCGAGAGAAACCTATACTTAACGCTTCAGCTTCTTGAACTCGAAGCAAACGTTGTTATTGCATTAAACAAGTATGACATAGCTAAGAGTTTGGGTTACAGAATAGATGTCGATGTGCTTTCTAAAATGCTTGGAGTACGGGTAATTCCAACGATTGCAACGACGAAAGAAGGGATGAAGGAGCTTATGGAAGCCGTAATCAAAGCTGCTAAAGAAAAGAAGAGGAAAATTATACTCAATTATGGAAAAGCAGCTGAGAAACTTATATCAGGGATAAGGAAAGCCATACTTAAGGATAAAAAACTATCCAGCAAATATCCGGCAAGATGGCTTGCAATTAAGGTTCTGGAGGAAGATGAGGAGGTTCTCAAAAAGGTTGAGAAAAGTCCCTATAGGAATGAAATTTTAGATAGTTCAATGAGATTGAGGGCTAGAGAAATACTTGGGGAGGATCCGGAAGTCTTCTTTGCTGAAAGCCGCTATGATTTCATAAGCAAGATCCTGTCTAAGGTTCTGATAGGAGAGAAGCCTTTAACTCTCTCAGACTTATTAGACATGGTTTTTCTAAACAAATACGTTGGTATACCGATTTTTCTCGCATTCTGGTGGGCTCTTTTTCGCTTTACATTCGACGTTTCAGCTCCATTATCCGATATCATAGATATGCTCTTTAGCCATCTTGGGAAAGTGTTAGGCTCGATGATCGCCGATGAGCAGCTGGCGAGCTTTGTAGCTGATGGAATCTTCGGAGGACTTGGAGGAGTCCTTGTCTTCCTACCGCCCATATTCTTCCTGTTTTTCGGTCTCTCACTACTTGAAGATAGCGGGTATCTTGCCAGAGCAGCATTTGTGATGGATAGAATAATGTATAAGCTCGGATTGCATGGAAAATCCTTTATTCCGATGTTACTGGGTTTCGGGTGTAACATTCCAGGAGTCATGGCAACAAGAATCATCGACAGCGAAAAAGATCGTATACTAACAATACTTATAAACCCATTAATGTCATGTAGCGCTAGGCTTCCAGTATATATCCTTATCGGCGGAGCCGTTCTAGGCTCATATGCTGCAGCAGGCACCTACGCGATGTACATGCTTGGAATCACCCTCGCTATAATTATGGCTTTGCTTTTCAGAAGAACAATACCATACTTTAAAGGTAAGCCTTCTCCCTTCATTCTGGAACTTCCAATGTATTCTAAGCCGGTACTTAAAAGCACACTGATCCACATGTGGGAGAGGGGTTCCCTCTTTCTCAAGAAGGCTGGAACAGTGATATTTATCGGCATTATAATAGTTTGGTTTCTCTCAAGTCATCCTTGGAGTGAGCCCCTAGAAAAAACTTACTTAGCGGCGTTCGGTCGCAACCTTGAGCCTATCTTCCGTCCGCTAGGCTTCGATTGGAGGGGTGCTGTAGCTCTCTTCTTTGGCTTTATAGCTAAGGAGATAGTTGTTGGCTCCTTCGCCATCATATTTGGTTTAGGAGAAAAGAGCGAAATAGAGGAAATACAGAAGATTATAAGAAATGAGGGGGTTTTCACCCCGCTTACTGGACTTGCGTTTATGGCGTTTACGTTAATATATATACCATGCATTGCAACCGTCGGCGCCATATATAGGGAAACCAACTCTTGGAAGTGGACTCTATTCTCAATTATTTACGGATTAATATTAGCATATTTTACATCTTGGATAATTATCGGAATAGGACACATGCTGGGATATAGGTGAGATAGCGCCATGAAGCCATATAAGAATATTGGAAAGGGTATAATAATTTACGCCATCCTTTTAGGGGGAATCTACATTGTAGTCGGCTCAGTTGAATTCGTAACAGCTTTCTGGAATTGGTTCATAGAACCTGAAGGCAACCTATCCTTTTTAGGACTTCCCTCCGACGACTTATTCGGGGGATTTGTAGCGCTAGTTATAGGCACAGTCTTTCTTGGCGTTGCACCTCTATGGAAAACAAAATACAAACCGATAGGATTCATTCTTGTAGGCGCCCTGCTTTCAGTAACTTTTGGAGCAATATATCTGCTAATAGCTGGTGCAGATGGATTTGAAGCATTTTTGGCTTACTTATCTGGTGAAGAATGGACATGGGAGTGGCTAACAGCTGGAACGGCAAGTAGCAATCTGCTCAGACCGGAAATATGGTTAGCCTTCTTATCTGCACCATTAGGATATATGGCGTTAAAGGCGGCTAAGACAAAATGAGGGTCACTATGACAATTACGTATTAACTCATCAACCCATCTAAAAAGTAAAGCTTATCTCCTTTCTCTTCATCAATCACCCTATTGTCTTAGTTTATTCTCGCTACAATTTTTTTGAAAAGCCTTATTCAAGAGAAGACTTAAAGGCTTAATCCAATTCTTATAAGAAAAGAAGGGAATTATTTCTTTTTCAATTAATGCGCGAACCTTCTTGTTCAAATTTATCTCTTCGTAATCCATCTCACAGTTCATATGCTCAAAGAGAAAGGCTATTTCACTTGAATTAGGCATACACCTGATGAGCGAACAGAATTATAAAAAATTCGAGAATAATTAGAATAAGGCAGATCTTATATCAATTATTGATGGTAATTTTAGACTGTTGGGATCAGTATGAGCGAGTTTAGGAAAACGAGTAGAGTTGCAATAGTGAAAGGTTTAGATCCAGTTGAGATCGCTTTTAAAGCCTTAGAGATGATAGAGGAGGATTTGAGTTACATCCTATCCACTCAAAAACCAATTTTAATAAAGCCCAATTACATAAATGACCGGCATCCCTCCACGGGGATAACGACTGATGGAAGGGTTATAGAGGGAATAGTGAAGTTTCTAAAGGGACATGGAAAGGAGAACATTATAATTGGTGAGGGAAGCGGTTTTTCAGACACCTTCAAAGCTTTCAAAGTGGCGGGAATAGATGAAATAAGTGAAAAATGGAATGTGAGGCTCCTTGACCTAAACAAGGATAGATTCGTTGAGGTTTACCCGCCGAACCCTTTCTCGCTAAAGAGAGTTAAGGTGGCTGAAACAGCCCTTAAAAGCGTAATAATAAGCGTTCCAAAACTAAAAGTTCATAGGCTTGCCACGGTCACACTTGGCTTAAAGAATATGATGGGAGCCCTAGCCCGTAAAGGCAGAATGCATAACGGTCACCTAAGTGAAAACATTGCGGATTTAGCTTCCGTGTTAAAACCAAGCCTTACGGTAATCGATGGAATAATCGCCGGAGAGATGCATGAAACAAGCGGAAAACCTGTGAAGATGGATTTAGTCATAGCTGGAGTAGACCCTGTAGCTGTTGACGCTGTAGGCGCGGCGGTTATGGGAATATCACCCCATGAAGTTAAGCATCTTGTTTTAGCTGAAAAGAAGGGATTGGGAACATGCAACTTAGAGAAAATAGAGGTTGTAGGAGAAAAAATAGAAAATGTTAGAAGAAAATTCCGAAGATCCATCCTATCAAGGTTTCTTCAACGCTTTTTATAAATGGATCTCACACATCCTTCAACTTAAAATTCTTCTTGTCCGGTGGCTAAGGCTTCCATTATTAGAGTTACACACTACAGGAATAAATTGATATGGATAACGTATCGTTATCGTTAGCTTAAACCGTAATTTTTAATAGGTTTACCTAATAGATATACCATGGTGGTTTACTTGTCCAGCGTCATTAGTTTCAAGGTTCCCAAAGAGATTAAGGAAAAGGCAAAGAAACTGAAGCACTATGTTAACTGGTCTCAGGAGCTTAGGGACTATTTTATAAGAAGGGTTCAGGAAGTTGAGAGAGATGTAAACATGAGGATAATTATCGACGAGCTCAAAAAAACTGAGGGGGTTCCAAGGGGTTCAGCTGTAGCATCAGTGAGGGAGAATCGTGATAGTAGTTGATGCTTCACTACTATCGGCTTTCATACTTGGTGAACCCGGATGGGAGAAGCTAGCCAAATATCTTAAACATTGCTGTAGCGTTAACTTGATAGTTGCGGAAACCTCAAATGCAATATGGAAGCATTATAAGAAAAATGTGATAACCTTTAACAGCGCTGTGAAGAAGTTTGAAGTATTAAAGAAAATGATTAACGTTAATATAACACTTGTAAATGAAGAGCCGCTTATAGACAAAGCATTTAGCATATCTATAAATAGAGACATCACAATATATGACTCACTGTATATAGCCTTATCTTTAGAGAAGAAAATGCCACTAGCTACGCTAGATGAGAAACAGAGGAAGGTTGCTAAAGAACTCAATCTAAAAGCGCTACCTTAAAAATTTAGTTTCATCATTAACAAGCGTTGGCCTAGTATACTATTTGAATGTTGCTCGCTTTTTACTCTATGGGAATGGTTTCCCAAGTTCCTCCTTCCCTTCGCGGAAATCTTATTCTAAGACATCCCTCCCTAAACTCAACCTTAATATCTTCCTTCTTAACATCCCTCGGGATCCTTAGAGTTAAGATAACTTCGTTAGCTGTTCTCTCCACATCGATCCAGTAGGGCGTCCACCATTCAGGACCCCAAATACCGAAGCCGAACGGCCCCAACCTAAAATAGTGATATGGCATTTCATTCACCAAATTCTAATATGAACCCTACCTAAAATAAGAATTACCTAATGAATGGACGGTGGCACTAGGATGGCTAAGAGGGAATTACTCCTAATAGGTATTGATGGAGCGGTACCTGATCTCATCAAAAAATGATAGGTGGCGCTCTAACTTATTTTTAAACGAAAACAGAAATAAAAATTAATGGGATGATAAGAAAGAGAGTTAGAGAAGATTTTTATGCATTTTTCTTGGATTTTATTCTAATTCTGTGAAGAGCCACGATAAATCCGGCGTTTTTTCCCTTCTGTCAATTCTCTCAGCAAGTGCGTGTACTACTATTGGTAGAGCTATGGTTGCGTCACAGTAGCACTGAACATTTCTTCCCTCCTTGGATTCTTTCCCCCAGCTTATTGCCTCCTCAAACGTGCATCCTGAAA
>CAYSKG010000063.1:0-4847 GCA_964431725.1 uncultured Candidatus Bathyarchaeia archaeon
CTATTTTTTGTTATAAGTTTCATCATTTTATCTCCAATCGAATCGAATATTGAGGGGAGATCCCAACCATCCTGTGAGTAAATGTGGCGTTTCCCCGCGATTCTAATTAAGACATCAACTTCATATCTACATCTGCCGCCTGAAATATCTTTCATCTTAATTATTGAACGTATTTCCTCTATTTTTGGGAGGGACTTACGTAAGGCTTTAGCACACCTCATAAATTTTATCCTAGCCAAGTACGCCTCGAAAGGATTATCTTTCGGCAAGCCCACCATATATGCGGAAAAACCAGGCTTCTCTGGCTCCGCTATAAGGGCTACAAAATCCCTATAGGTTACTATGCCTTGAATCTCATGCATGTGATAAACTATTTGGTAGGTTCTCCCCTGCGTTATCATTCTTTTTAATACTGTTAGAACCTTTTCTTTAGGATCACATACTAAAACTTTTGAATCCATCAATCCTGAAACGCTAATATCTAAATAGCTTGATGGAGCACTAACGAACGCCCCTTGCTCCAACCCTTCCTTTGGAAACATTACACGAACAATATGATTTGAAAGCAGAATCCCGCAGAGCGAGCGTGAATCTAATACGGGCAGATGATCTATACCATTCTTAAGCATTAAACTACGGGCATTTGATACTGATTTTCTCTTATCTATAGTTATTGGCTTCTTTGTCATCACTTTACTTATTTTGATTTCTTTAAACATTCTTCTTGATAGGAAAGCTCGACACAAAGATTGGGTTGTAATCGCCCCTTCTATTGTTCCTCCATTAACGATTGGTAGAGCTCTTAATCTATAGTCATTCATGAGTTTGGCGGCTTTTTCAACGCTATCATTAGGCGAAAGCTTTGGAATAAAAAACATAAGTGAGGAAGCTTTCATGTAAATGTTAGAAGCTTTCAGTATCTCCCTTACTGTAATTGTGCTGATTCTTTCTCCTTCTTGAATGAAGACTTCATAGGCATTATTTTGTTGAAGTATGCCTATAATCTCTGATAGAGGCGACGAAGATGAAACAATTATGGGTTCAGATTTAAAATCGTTCACTTTAGAAGTTTTCAAACTTTTCAAATTAGATCATTCCTACCTATTAAAGATAATATTTAATGATTGATATAGTTATGGGTGTCTCTGGCAGCTCACAGATTGATCCGATATTGAAGTTCAGTGTTTTAATTGAGATTATAGGAGATAGGCTTCTGTAGCATATCTTCGCATCATTCTATGGCTGTTAAAGTAGTAGGCGATTTTTCCAATAGAATTATTCATCATCGTTATCCATTCATCTCTTCTTTCATAAAACTTTGGGATTATAATATATTCAAGCTTACTGTATAGGTCTTTGAGTTCTCTTCTCCTTCTTTCCTTCTCATCAATAGATTCACTAGGAGGAGGACCTATAGACCATCCTGTAACTCCCTCAATGCATCCCTCCACCCACCATCCATCCAGCACGCTGAAGTTTAACACGCCGTTATGGGCAGCTTTCATACCGCTTGTTCCAGAGGCTTCGAGAGGAGGCAGGGGAGTGTTGAGCCAAACATCGACCCCAGAGGTGATTTTAGCAGCTATCTCCATATTATAGTTTTCTAGATAAATTATTTTGATTTCATCTTTAAGCATCTTCATATAATTGTAAATTTCCTTTATCAGCATCTTACCTGAAAAATCTTTAGGATGAGCCTTTCCAGCAAACACCAATTGGATTTTTCCAGTCTTGTTTATTTCTCGCAATCTATCTATATCTGAAAAGATTAAAGTGGCTCTTTTGTAGGCCGTTGCTCTTCTTGCAAAACCTATAGTTAAAACATTAGGATCCATTTTTATCCCCGTCTTCCCCATGATGAAATCAAGTAAATCTCTCTTTGCTTTCATGTGAGCCTCCCACATCTCCTCGTCAGGTACAAGCCCAACTCTCACTAAAAGCTCAGGTTCATTAGCCCACCCCGGGATATACTTGTCGAAGATATCTCTAAAGAACGGTGAAACCCAAGTGTATGAGTGAATACCGTTTGTTATCGCCATAATGTGATGCCCGGGAAAGAGCCTTCGGGAATATTCCATATGAGCCTTCGTAACACCATTTGTATACTTGCTTAAATTTAAAGCTAGAAGGGTCATATTTAACCGGTCTTGCCCTCCATGCTTCTTTAATTCTTCTATTGGAAAGACGTTCCCTAGAAGTTTTTCAACGAGGGTGTAGGGGAACTTATCGAATGCGGCTTCAACTGGCGTATGGGTAGTGAAGATGCATAGGTTTTTTACTTTATCCGCATCCATGCGGTTTCTTTTTAGAAGCTCCAGAGTGAGGAGACTTGAATGCCCCTCATTCATGTGATATTTTGCAATGTTAAATTTTAGGGCTTCAAGCATCCGAACCCCGCCGATTCCTAAAACAATCTCCTGCTTCAACCGATATTCTTCCTCGCCTCCGTAAAGGAAGTCGGTTATGCCTCTGTCTTCAGGATTATTTTCTTCAATATTTGTGTCAAGAAATAATACGGGGACCATTCCCCCAGTTAAGCTCCGCTGCTCATAAAGCCATGCTTTAACCTTAACTTCTCTATCTCCAAGAGATACTTCAACTGTAGGCGGCAATAGAGTCATATATTTTGAGGGATCCCATTCTTCAGGATGCTCTATTTGCTCGCCTTCTTCAGTTAATTCTTGCTTTAAATACCCTTTTCGGCTTACAAGTGTAACAGCAACTAACGGAATTCTTAGATCAGCGCAAGATCTGACAGTGTCTCCCGCTAGGACTCCCAATCCTCCACTGTAGGTTGGAATCTCGCTTCTTATGCCGATCTCCATGGAGAAATATGCGATCCTAGGTCTCTCAAAAAATCTACGTTTACAGTATTCACTGCAGAAATAGTATGTTTTTCCACCGAACTCTGCTTTAAATTTTACCTTTTCAAAATCTAGGGGCATTCCACAAACGGGATCTCTAACAATTTTATCTTTATTAAAATCAGATTCCATCATAAAGGACGACTTCTTTCTTTAGATACCAATATATACTTCCCAGAGTATTTAAGCATGCCTTGAATTAATGAAATTTAATTGTTGAGTGAAATTATTGAAGAAAACTAAAATTATTTGCACTATAGGTCCGGCTTCGCTTTCAAAGGAAACTCTAGAAAAAATGTATAGAGCTGGAATGAATGGTGTCAGGATAAACACAGCCTACGGTGATATTGACCAGTATAAGCTGATCATAAGTAATGTTCGGGAAGTAGCTCAGATTCCAATAATAATTGATATTAAAGGTCCAGAGATCAGGCTTAAGGTGAAGAAAAAACGGTTTATCCGAAAGGGGGAAACCGCGAAAGTTGGTTTCGGTTATGAAAATATTAATTTTAATCATAATTTTTATGATGAGATAGAAGTTGGGGATAGAATTTATATTGATAATGGCAGGGTCAAAACACGAGTGATTGAAAAAACCAGTGGAAGGCTTCGCTTGCTTTTCATGAGTAATGGCGAAATATCAGATGGAAAGGGAGTTAACATTCCTAACAAAAGACTTTCTGCTCCTCCTCTTTCAAAGAGGGATTTTGAAATCATGGAGTTTGCAAAGGAGAATGATGTTGAGTATGTAGCTCTCTCCTTTACTAGAAGCAAAAAAGATGTTGATGCTTTCAAGGTAAACTCTAAAGGTTTTAGGGGGGCAATTATCGCTAAGATCGAAAACACTGAGGGACTCGAGAATTTCGAGGAGATTTTAAACTCTGTGGAAGGCATTATGATAGCTAGAGGGGATCTAGGTGTCGAAATAGAGCTTGAAAAAGTTCCTTTGATCCAGAAGAAGCTCATTAGACGATGCAATCAGAGAGGAAAAATTGTTATAACAGCCACCGAAATGCTTGAATCCATGATTAATCAGCCGAATCCTACTAGGGCTGAAGTCAGCGATGTAGCTAACGCAATACTTGACGGAACGGACGCCGTTATGCTTTCAGGGGAAACCTCGATAGGTAAATACCCAGTGGAATCAGTTTTAATGATAACTCGAATAGCAAAGGAGGTTGAAACCTCAGTGAAATACAACGTCGAAGAGGAAAAATTCATTGATATTTCAGATGCAGTAAGTAAAGCTATTCAAAAGATATGTAAGGACATGCCTATCGATAAGGTTGTTACGTTAACTAGATCAGGATACACGGCGCGGATGATTGCTAGATTTCGGATAGTGCAGCCAATAATAGCTGTTACACCCAAAGAAGAAGTTAAGAAGCAGCTTGAACTTGTCTTCGGCGTTTACCCAGTTCACGTAGATTATCGCTTCGAAAAGGATCGAATATTAACTGTGGCAGAAAGGCTTCATTCGATGCACCTGGTCCACGAGAGTGATATGGTGCTCTTCACCGCCGCTTTCCGAACAAAATTAAAGCATGCAAGCAATCTAATAGAAATCCATAAAATCAAAGAACTAATAAACTTAACAACTACATAGTTGCACTAAGCATCTTGAGAAGAAATTTAAGTCCAACCTAAAAATACGCTGTATAATTCAAATCCAAAATACTCCTACTTTCTCAGACCTAACAGTTCCCCTCTCAGCCTGATTCCGGCATTTTTCCCGTCTGTTCTCATCTTCTCTAAGGGGGTAGGGGCAGGTCTGTATTGCTTTGGAAAATAACAAAAGTTTTGAAGAGAAAAACGCTTAAAATAATGGCATAGAAAGCAGGAAAGAAATTAATTTAGTTCTCCTTTAAACTTAATGGTTTTTGGGCATATTTAGCTTCCCTAGAACACTCTGAAATGTTCTTCCCATTATTGTTATGTTCGATGTGATCTAAGACCGACCTCTCTGCATTTCCTTCACTTGTA
>CAYSKG010000064.1:0-3693 GCA_964431725.1 uncultured Candidatus Bathyarchaeia archaeon
TTATTTCGACCATAAGTACATATGGTAAATATGTTCCTAATAAATTTTCACGCTTGACCGCATGTAGTAAGCTCCTCCCTTAACCTTCTTAGGAATTCTAACGCTTATCGCCACGCTATCTATAATACGCCACACGATAAAGCTAAATGCAACACGATATAGGCATTACCGTAATGCCATAATATACGGTTCATCCATCCCTAAAACTTTCAAGTTAACCTGATAAGATTCTATGGCAGTTGATCATTCACGTAGCAGATGTTTGATTAGATCAATTGAATTAAACTGATGGCGAAGGGCGGAGCATCTTTGCTTATACGATTTTTATTTTTGATAAAAAGTGAAACATTGAGAAAACTAATTGCTTGGAGTTATGTAGACATTTAATCTATTCGTTGATATCTAATTTACTCTTTCCGCATTTCTTCGATAACTATCATGGTTAATGTTGATCTAACCTTATTTAATCTGCGTATACGCCATGTAACTATATCCTTTAGCTTATCCATTGAATCAGCCCTCACTTTAGCAACTATATCATAAACTCCATAGACGCTGTACGCTTCTTCAATCCCTTCAACTTTCTTCAGCTCATTTAAGACTTCTCTCTCAGAACCTATCTCAGCATTAATTAAGACAAACGCTACCGGCATATTTTTCCCTCAACAATCAATATAATTTAAATGCTTAAAAAATCTTTTTAAGTTTTTATTTAGTGTGTGGTGTTCCTTGATGGCGCTTGAGAAAATTATGACCACTAGAGAAATTAAAGCCCTAGATGTAAATGCGGAGTATTTCGGTATTTCCAGACTTCAATTAATGGAAAACGCTGGGAGAAATGTCGCCGTGGAAATAGCGTCACGCTTCAGACCTCAAGACGCTGAAATAGCGGTTTTCTGCGGTTTAGGCGGTAATGGTGGAGACGGATTTGTTGCAGCTAGGCATCTAGTATGCTTGGGTTTTAAAGTTAACGTGATCCTTGCAGGAAAACCATCAAACATAAGAAATGAGGAAGCGAGAAAAAATTGGGAGAGTTTACAATCATTACGTAATTTATTAGCATTTTATGAGATTTATGATTCATCGCTTATACCAGATATTAAAGCCGAGGTATTTGTTGACGCCCTACTAGGAATAGGCCTAAAGTCTCCACCACGCCCGCCAATAATGCAGCTAATAAAGAAAATTAACGAATCCAATGCATTTAGAGTCGCAATTGATGTTCCAAGTGGAATAGATTCGGACACTGGCGCAGTCTTAGGTGAAGCTGTAAAAGCTCATCTAACAATCACGCTCCATAAAATCAAGCCTGGATTACTTAAAGCTAAAGAATACGTTGGAGAGCTCGTTGTTAGACATATAGGAATCCCAGAAGAGATTGAAAAATTTGCTGGACCGGGAGATGTTCTAATAACCGTGAAACCTAGACCCCCCGAAGCTCACAAAGGTGACTTCGGTAGACTGCTTATAATCGGTGGAAGCGAAACTTTCAGTGGGGCTCCAACATTAGCGGCTCTAGCGGCTCTAAGAACTGGTGTGGACTTAGCCTATATTGCTACGCCACGCGATACAGCTTACGCTATTTCTTCTATATCGCCGAATCTGATAACGCTCAAACTTGAAGGCCATCACTTAAGTATACGTAATTTATCGATGATAAGAAGCTATATGGAGAAGGCGACGGCACTAGTTATAGGGCCAGGATTAGGCCTACATAGAGAAACTGAGAAGGCGGTTGATGAAATAATAAGATTTGCTGAAGAACGTAAGATCCCAATATTGTTAGATGCTGATGGATTGAAAGCCTTCGCTAGTTTTAAGCGCAGATTGGAGACTCCAGCGGTTTTAACACCTCACTTAGGTGAATATGTTGTTTTAACCGGTGAGAAACCGCCAAGCGATCTGGAAAAAAGAAGCGAACATGTAAGAAAAACAGCGGAGAATATCAACGCAGTGATCCTTCTAAAGTCGCATACAGACATCATCTCAGACGGCTTTAGGATCAAATTTAATTTTACGGGTAATCCTGGAATGACTGTTGGTGGAACCGGAGATGTTCTTTCAGGAATTGTTGCTGCGCTTCTAGCTCAGGGTGTAGATCCCTTTGAGGCTGCTGTTGCAGGAGCCTTCATTAATGGTGCAGCTGGAGATTTTGTAAGAGCTGAGAAGGGCTATCATATGGTTGCCACAGACCTAATAGATTGGATTCCTAAGATAATGAGTGATCCAATGATTCACCTTAAATTGAAGAAAAACGCTGTTAGAGAGTGAACGGGATGGAAATCGATTTCTTAATTCCCTCCTCCGTCTTTATAATCATAATGTTATCTATTTTATTTTATGAGAGAATCCAAGATAAAATGAAAACTATTCTGGAGGATAAAAAACTCAGTATGCGTGAAATAGTTCTTATGGTGTTTTCTATGGGAGTGATGGTTACCACAATCGCTTTAATGCCGAACTATGCAATCCAGATACTATTTATCGCTGCCTACTCCTACATGCTGCTAGTATTCACCTACATTATTTTGAGAAGATGGTTTTTGGCATTTTTACCGCCGATAATCTTCGTAGCATCCTATTTATTGGTTAAGAATATCTTCGTAATGAATATTTTTGCAGCTCTGTTTACAATAATGGTTATCGTATATTTGAACTCTCTGTTCTCATGGAAAGTAACCGTGGTTTTCGCGTTTCTACTGATGATAATGGATATTATTCAAGTATTTTGGACTGGATATATGGTAGAGGCCGCCAACAAGATGATTGGTCTACAGTTGCCTATAGCTCTGATCCTACCAACTTTTCCATCCTATAGGCTTACGGCACTTGGTTTAGGCGACATATTTCTATCAGGGTTATTATCGGCTCAAACAGCATCCAAGTATGGTCAAAGAAAAGGCTTAATTACGGCGGCGACCATAAGCATCGCTCTTTTCATCTTCGAAATATTGATGCTTAATATGGAAATTGGGGTTCAAGGCTTTCCAGCGACAATAATAGTTCTTTTAGGATGGCTTTTAGGCATGGGATTAGTATTTCTCAAGGAAAAGCGCAGCATCTTATTACACAAAAAATGTGAAAGAGTTGATTAGTAAACAACATAAGTTTAATGTTGCAGATAAACTATGCCCTTAGGAGATTAGACAACTTTTATAAGAGAGTTTTCATCTGGAAAATCGTTTAAAAATAAAAATTGGGGATTGCGTTTCACTCGATTTTCAGCTGACGATCAAACCGGCAGAATCTTCTTTTCGTAGACCTCATTAAGTATATCGGCGGTCGCCAGATAAGTGGCTAAGGATCCACATAGAATTCCCTCGAGTCCGCCGATTACCCTTATTTCCGTACTTCCAGTTAGATCGCCTATTGAAAGGAGAAAGAATAAAATAGTTAGAGTTATGAAAACTAGTTGTAAAGTCCTAGGAGACTTAAAGGTTCCAGCTGTCAATAGGGCGGTGAATACTCCCCAAGCTATGAGGTAAGCGCTGACATCCACCGCAGAGGGTTCAGGAGCTAAACCAAGCGCTGGCAACGTTTTCATGGCAACAAAAGATAGCCAGAAGAGACCATAGGATGTGAAGGCTACCGTGCCAAATGTATTTCTATTTTTAGCTTCAAGGAGGCCTGCTATAATTTGCGCTAATCCGCCATAGAAGATGCCCATAGGCAATACTATGCCAAGAGCGTCGG
>CAYSKG010000065.1:0-3424 GCA_964431725.1 uncultured Candidatus Bathyarchaeia archaeon
GAATGGATTGGAGGCTACAAATACTTAAATAGAGAATTAAGGCTAAAGATACTCTCGTCTTTAAAGTCGATAACGCAGAGATACGGTTTAGAGTTCGCAACATGCAGAGAAGGCTTTCCAAAGCTGAATACAACACTATGCGATGGAACAATCTACTGCCGGAAAACTTTAGATAAATTTTTCACAGGAAAGCAGAATATGTCTTATTCGTCTTTTTAAATTTAAAGTTTTCAGTTAGGGCTTGTTTTGAAGAAAGGTTTTATGTCACTCTTCATGAGGGAGATTTACAATTTCTGAGATTGTTGCGGAGAAGCTTTAGGGTTACGAGGGGTATGGTTGAGGTTACATTAGTAACTAATGTTAGCAGATTTCAGAAGTTGTAGAAGTAGTTTTCCAATAAATTGATTACTTGGTGATCGCGAATTCGCTATCTGTTGTTCCAGCGTTGATTATGGAGCAAAATTTTTTGCATCTGAGATTTCAACCGGTAATCCCTTTCTCTTCCTCACGGAATGTATTATTTGAAGCATACGGTTATCGGGTATTCTCTCCCAATGGGAGAATCGGCTCTGCCAGAAGGCTCGCCCTGAAGATATTGATCTAAGTTCGTCAGCTAAACCAAATGATTCAGCAAGGGGTATAAATCCGTTGACTATAAAGATTAGCCCTCTGGGAGTTATCGAGGAGATTCTACCCCGCCTTCTAGCTATTAAGTTCGTTATATCGCCTACCTGCTCAGCTGGAATGGAAATCTGAATATTGGAGATTGGTTCAAGCAATATTGGATTAGCAGTTAAGAATGAACCTAATATTGCTTTTCTTACAGCAGGCATTATCTGTGCGTGACCCCTCTGCGCTGGTTCACTATGCAAGTTGACGTCGATTAACTTGACTTTTAAACCTCTCACAGGTTCTCCACATAAGGGTCCGGATTTACATGCCCACTTGAAGCCGCTTATTATAGCGTCTAAATCCTCCTTAGTATAGTCTTTTCCAGTTGAGTCAACAAGGATATTTTTGTTCTTCTCTACGGCGAGCAACCGCTCTTCATCTTCATGGAGATTAACAGCAGATTTGCCGGAGGTTTCAAGTATATTGAGTATGGATTCGCTTAATGGTTCAACTCTAATTGATATTTGGTTGTGTTTGTTTGGGCTACTAACGGTGGTAATCGCTCCGACTTTACTCACGCTTTCCCTATAAGCTATCATTGGCTTAGATACAATCACCTCAAGGTTAGGCTCATATTCGCTTATAGACTTTATTGCTAGCTCAAGATGTAACTCGCCAATTCCGCTTAAAAGATATTCACCGGTTTCCTCGTTAACTATAACCATAAGATTGGGATCTTCTATCGACAGAATCTTCAGCAGATTGATGAGGCGAGGTAAATCTCTAGGATCTTTAGGTTCAATTGACACGGTTATAACAGGCTCTGAGACATATGTGATTTCCTCAAATGGCACCATAACATCCTTATGATTTAAGTCAATTACGGTTTCGCCAGCCCTGATAGACTTTAACCCGGAAAGAGCAACTATATTGCCGGAGTCAAGCCATCCGGTAGACTCTCTAAATGCGCCCATATACACTGAAACCTGCTGAACAACGCATTTTACCCCAGCGTTTAAGAGATATACGGGATCACCGTTCCTTATTTCACCTGAGAATATTCTTCCGGTGGCTATCAACCCGTCTTTTGGGTCAAGTTTAACGCTGGCTACACATATTGATGTTGGTCCTTTCGGATCACATTTAAGCATTGCTTTACCAATTTCCGAGTTTAAGTTTCCTTTCCATATATTTGGGATTCTGTATTTTTGAGCCTCTATGGGATTTGGTAGAACGTTTATAACCATCTCTAAAATTGCTTTATGAAGCGGGATTACTTCCTGAAGCCTCACCCACTCTTCATTTTTGTATGCTTCAATTATGTCGCTGAACTTTATGTTTCTCTTTCTCACGGTTTCAAGCGTTAGCCCCCACTTATGTAAGGCTGACCCTAAGGCAACATTCCCCCTAGACGCGCTTATTTTCCATTCATCCCTGAAGGGCGGTTCACCATAAACATCTATAATACTGTTAAAATCTTGAATTATACGTGATAGCTTCCTTCTGATTTCCTCATCGGACAGCTTGAGCTCTCTAATCAACCTATCAACTTTATTAATTAGAAGAACTGGTTTAACTCGCTCGTTAAGCGCCTGTCTAGTTACAACTTCGGTTTGCGCCATGATCTCCTCAACAGCATCTACAAGAACTATTGCACCATCAATTATTCTTAGAGCACGTGTAACTTTACCTGTAAAGTCAACGTGCCCCGGCGTGTCAACAAGATTCACCACATACTTTTCACCGTTAACCTCATGCAATAATGATATGTTGGCTGTCTTTATGGTTATTCCACGTCTCTGCTCTTCCCTGAGATAATCAAGGACCCGCATTTCCCCAGCTAGGTTGTAAGGTATTAGCCCAGCTTCAGCTAGTAGCAAGTCCGTTAAAGTTGTTTTTCCGTGATCTATGTGGGCTATTATACCAACGTTGCGGATTCTTCTCTTGTCTCTTATAACCTCTAATATTTGCTCCGTCTGTCCGAATTTTAGCATAGACTACGCTCACTCTTTCAGATTTACACTCAGCTCTCTTTTATACAAGTATATCAAGGATACAATGTAACTTTAAAATTACTGGAAAAGTTAGATGGAGGTAAGGAAAATTTTGAGGATTTCACTACTTATATCTTGCACGCCGCTTTCTTCTCTTTCTCTTCTCACGCCGCATTCTCTTCTTTTTCCATTTTGCCCTCATTTCACATCATCTTCTCCTAAATCCAAACTGGGATGAGATGCTTAAAGTTAAATTATTGTTTGCACAAGCCTCAAATAAAATTAGTGAGGCTTTAAAGAAGAATTTTCCTTCATCTTATTAAGTTTTTGGATTTCCCAAAAATGGGAGGATGCAAGGGTAAAGATATCTAAAGAAGGAAAGTGGACTTCTAATTTTAAACGCTACGCTTATAAAATCAGTCGCTCTTTACTAGCTAAAATCACAAAAGGTAGGGGTGAATCCGATGAAGGGATGCATACTCTGTGTACCATGCACTGTTAGAGCCGCATACGATATAGCGCTCAAAGCCACAGATAACGAAGAACTACAAATGAAAGTTATTACTGAAGTTTTAAAGTGGCTAAGTGAGAATCATAATTTACTTAACACAACTCCGGCGATGCTACATACCTATGCCTTTAGACTTGTCCAAAAAATAACTGGAAATAACAATCCGTTTGCCCACTTAAAGAGGGAATCTAATAGGATAGCCATGAAGTTAGCTCCGCTTCTAAAGAAGGAACTCAGCAGGCTAGGTTTTAGAGATGCCTTCAGATTTGCGGCTCTAGGAGCCATATGCGGGAACTCCATAGATTTT
>CAYSKG010000066.1:0-3294 GCA_964431725.1 uncultured Candidatus Bathyarchaeia archaeon
AGATGCCTTCAGATTTGCGGCTCTAGGAGCCATATGCGGGAACTCCATAGATTTTGAGGTTGAAGGCTATGAAGTATCAATGGAGGACTTAGAGAAGTCGCTGATGAAATGCTTGAAAGGTAAATTGACAATTGACGATACATCTAAGCTGATGAAAGCCCTTTCAGAAGCTAGATTGGCGCTGTATCTTTTAGACAACGCTGGTGAAATAGTGTTCGACAAGGTTTTCATCGAGTTTATCAAAGAGAATTATCCAGTTAAGGTTTTAGCGGTTGTTAAGTCGGCTCCTATCATGAATGACGCTACCCTAGAAGATGCATTACAGACCGGATTAAACAATGTTGCAGAGGTTATAACTACAGGCAGCAGCTCAATAGGCTTAAACCTAGATGAATGTTCAAAGGAGTTTATGGAGCATCTTGAAAGAGCTGAGCTGATAATTGCAAAGGGACAGGGATATTATGAAAGCGTAACGGAGATAGAAAAAGATTTGCATAAGCCTATTGTTTACATGCTTAGAGCCAAATGTTCGGCGGTCGCCAAATCCCTCAATGTGCATCCGGGAGCTAACATTATTAAACTTGTAAACTATTAAAGTCGCTTAAAACATAATCAATGAGGGTTTTTATGAAACTTGGCGCCTTATTTTCCGGCGGAAAAGACTCGTGTTTAGCAATCCACAAAGCTTGGGGGATTCATGAAATCACCTGTCTAATAAGCCTGATACCTAAATGCGAAGAGAGCTACATGTTCCATTTTCCAAACGCTTGGATCACAAGATATCAGGCAGAAGCGATTGGACTACCAATAATCCAGATGGAAACAAGTGGAAAAAGAGATGGAGAGATAAAAGATTTAATTGAAGCAATAAAGCTGGCTATGAAGAAATTTAGGATTGAAGGAATCTTAACTGGGGCAATAAGATCTACCTACCAAGCAAGCAGAATTCAGAGGATATGCGATAAACTTGATCTTTGGTGCTTTAATCCTCTCTGGCTTAAGGATCAAGTAGAATTATTAAATGAGATCGTGAATGAGGGATTTGAAGTTATAATATCCGGTGTATACGCGTATCCACTTGACGAAAGTTTCCTTGGAAAAATAATAAATAAGCAAATTATTGAGAGGCTTGTGGGTCTCTGGGAAAAATATGACTTGAATGTCGCTGGGGAGGGCGGTGAAATAGAGACGACGGTTTTGGATGCACCATTATTTAAGAAAAGAATAGAAATAGTGGATTACGAAGCCCATTATAGAGATAATTCTGGAATCTTTAAGATAAAAGGTTTGAGGCTAATGGATAAATGAAAATATTGCTAATAAATTTATGCTCCAACTCTCTAAGTGAGTTAGAGTTCGTCAAGCCTCTTGAGCATATTCTTAAGAACCATAAAATAAATTTTCATACTAAACATTACACCAGAATTAAACATGAAGACGTAGAATCCTCTGACAAAATAATTGTATGTGGAACAGCCCTGAAGGACACTGGATTTCTAGAAGATTTAGATTGGTTTACACCGATAAATGAGAGCGATAAACCGGTTTTAGGGGTGGGTTCAAGTTCTCAAGCCATTACAAAATTTTTTAATGAAAAGCTGATTGATGAAACAAAGATCGGCGTTTTCAAGGTTACATTGGTTAAGGAGAACAGATTGGTAAGCAAAAAGAGCTTTTATGCATATTTCTTGACGAAGAAGATCATTAAACCTGTTCTCCTCTTTGAAACGCTGGCTAGAGTTGAGGAGATTGCTTGCATGGTGAAACATAAACGTAAGGAGATTTATGGTTGCTTCTTTCATCCGGAAGTTATGAACCAGGAGATAATTTTGAATTTCGCCTTAAGGATCAATTGATTCCAAATATTTGTTTAGCATTTTCGGTTGTCTTTTCGGCGACGAAGCTCACCTTTTCCTTTTTTAGCTCAGCGACAGCATTTAATGCTTTGAGTATATGAGATGGTTCAGCTGGTTCACCAGCGTAAACAACAGGGGAATCCGTCTCCAAAATTATATTTTCTAGGGGCGTTCTCGCAATAATCTTCCTATGCTCTCTACTATAAGCGACGGCCGGCGTTGCGGAAACATAGTATCCATAATCAAGAATCTTCTTGAGATCCTTCACAGGTCCACTAAACCAGTGGAAAACCGCCTTTCTGACGCCGGATTCTATAACCATATTGACACAATCCGTCCATGCGCCTCTACTATGAATAGATAGAGGCTTATCATTCTCATTCGCTATGCTGAGTATTCTTTGGAATACCCTTCTTTGCATTTCCTTCTTGCTTTCATTTCTCCTGACATCCCTATACCAGTAGTCTAATCCAACCTCGCCTAGAGCAACCGCCCTATCAATATTTTTTACGATAAAATCTATTGTTTTATTAACCTTCGCAAAGTTTAAACCCCATGGATGAAGCCCCAAAGCTGGATAAATCTTCAAATTTTTAATCGAATATTTCCGGCTTTCACGCATCACCCAGAGATTAGACTCGTAGTCGGAGCCGACTGCTATTATGGCGACCACGCCTACTTCAGCGGCTCTTCTAATAACACCTCTAAGATTCTTAATATCTTCCAAGTGTGCGTGGGTGTCTATTAGCTTCATATCTTGCAAACGCTCTAAAATTTCAGGTTAATTACTTAACAGCATTAACCAGCGGAGGGATGATCTCCTCGTATCCAACAGACATTATGTGACAGCCAGCAGCTGATGTTGTTTTCTTCAATTCTTTAATGAAATCCAAGAAGTATTCTAAGTTTATCTCTCTATATTTCGCCTTCTTCAGCTTTTTATCAGATGTTTTACTGGCTTTAGCTAAAGCCTCCATGAGCTCTTCGGGAACTTTAACGCCAGGCACATTCTCATCAAAGTATCTAGCAACTCCGTAGGATTTCAGCGGAAAAATACCGATAATCACAGGAACATTATATCGCTTCGTTTCATCAAGAAAGTTTTTCGCCTTCTCAATATCAAAGACAACCTGAGTTTGGAAGAAATCTGCTCCAGCGCGAACCTTTTTCTCAAACTTTATCAGTTCAGGTTCTATGGGATCAGCATTAGGGTTCGCACCTGCTCCTATGAAAAATTTAGGCGGAGACTCAATTGGCTTCCCATTCATATCAACACCCTTGTCGACTATTCGCCTTATCATGTGAACGAGCTGCACTGAATCGAGGTCGAAAACGGGCTTAGCCTGCGGCGTGTCTCCAAGAGTTGTATGATCACCGGTCAACGCGAGAACATTTTTTATTCCAAGGGCACCCGCGCCGAGAAGATCAGAGAATATGG
>CAYSKG010000067.1:0-3278 GCA_964431725.1 uncultured Candidatus Bathyarchaeia archaeon
CCTATGCGTGGTGTTCATCGTGAGAGTGATTCTCTCACTTTCACCCTTCCCCCCTTCAACATATGCGTTGAGGGGGTGCATGTGATTTTGGTTGTTTCTGCAAAATTTGTTTATGCCTTTTTCCGATATAAACTTTGCTACTGCTCTTATATAAAAGTATTTTAGGGTTTGTGTGGTTATGTATAAAATGGCGTCTTTGATAGGTGTGTAATGGATTTTGTGAAGGTTTCAGTGGGTTAAAGAGAAGTTTCATCATGTTTTGTGAGATTTTTTCGCTTTATATGAGTTTACGTAATGTTAATATCTCCCTTTATAAGCTTTTAGTGTTTTGAAGGAACAGCTATGATTTATAGATTGCATAAAGATTCTAAATTAAATCTAAAATTTCCCGCTCTATTCCCGCTTTTTCTCCTCATATTATCTTTATCTTGCATTTGGTTTCCGCAAGCTTTTTCAGCGGTTTCAGCTGAAGGATGCTTTAATTATCAGTTTATTGTTGATGAGAATGGCTCCACACTTGTTAGAATCACTTACAGCAGCAACATGGATCATGGATCCTCATGGGTTCTAGTTCCAAAATTTTCAAAGTGGCTAAACTATACGGTCTCCGGCAAAATTCATAAATTGCATCTTGATAACCCTGAAAAATACACTGGAGTGCCCTACTACTTCTATGAGGTGTTAAATTTTTCCTTTATCTCAAATAAGTCGCGTTTTGAGATGACGATTGAATTTAATTTTTCTACAGCTGCCATGATAATTGAGCCGGATGGAATATTTTATTCGCCTCAAATAGGTTTTAAGCCTGGAAGCCTATTCGAGGCATCTGTAATCTTTCCACCGATATTCGAGGCTAACTTAAATGAAGCCTTGGCTTTAGGAGATTTAGGTTTATATAGGCCAGATAGCTCTTCTAATTCAACTTATATTTTATTTAGAAATCTGCCTCCCGCAGAGAATCTTCTGCGTATAGAAATAGGTTTTAAGGTTTCTAGAGAGGCAGATTACGTAGTTTTAGAGAGTGGAATTTTTAAGTTTAATACTGTTAAGCGCTATGAGAGCTATGCTTGGAAGGTTTTAAATCTATACAATACCACCTATAATGTTCTTGTTAACCTATTTAACACGACGCTTAAACAATCTGATTCTCCAGAGGGTGAGAATAATGTGGTTGTTAGGTTCTTTATTCCTGATTTCGATTCATTAATGTCTATTGGAGGTTACGTTCCCTTCTCCGGAGAGAGCCTAGGGGATATACATATAAACTTCATCTTCACACGTTATGTGGAAGGATATTTGGAAGTCATAGCGTTACATGAGCTCATTCATCACTTTTTATGGAGAGCTGGTATTTCCCCACAGAATCTTTTATGGTTCCACGAGGGCATAGCTCAGTACATGAGCGTGAAAATAGCTGAAAGCCTAGGCTATAAAGGTGCAAGCATGATCCGATGGGACCTAGAAAATAGGGTAAAGGTTCTTAAGGCATCTGCCAGCTTAAATCTAGGTTTCCTTGTTTATTGGAATCCCAGTAATGCTCCTAGAGATTTAAACACTTTGTATACGTCTGCATACTATGTTGTCAGCATATTAGCCGAGAAATATGGTGGCTTAAACTATTATGCCCGTTTCTTTAAACTCCTAGGTGGCAGAAAAATTGAGGATAATGCCCTTCTCTGTTATTATCTCAGCTTGGCAGCTGGTGAATCTGTTGCAGATGAACTTAACGCTTTAGGCTTTAATATACCCGACCTATACAGTTATGCCCTTCTACTGAAAGAGGCTGAGTTAGCTATAGAAAGGATTGATTCCTCTAACCCGTTTCTTCAACCATTCAAGTTCTTCGCTAGACTAATATACAAAAGTTTAATGTTAAATGCTGGTAGATTGCCCGCTGAAAGAATACAGCTCTACCTATGGATTATTATAATGGTGGCCCGCTTAACTCCCCTATTAGCTCTTATCTTATACTCTAGCATACTCTTCATTACTATAGTGCTTATTCTCAGGTTGAAGAAAGTTTTTTAAGTATCTGCGCCTCCCTTCTTCTAGCTTCCATGATAACTCTCTCAAAAAGATTCCTCCCATAAGAATCTATAGCAACTATTAGAGGACCAAATTTTTCCACTTCAAAGATCCAAACAGCTTCTGGGATTCCAAGATCCATCCACTCAACATTCTTCACCCTTCTAATATGTCTTGCTGCTAAGACGGCTGCTCCACCAGTAAACATCGTGTAAATCGCACCGTACTTCATCATTGCCTCTTTAGTTTTATTTCCCATCCCGCCCTTGCCGATTATAAGCCTTACGCCGAGCTTCTTAATTACTTCATGCTCGTATGCCTCCATACGCATGCTTGTTGTTGGTCCAGCGGCTAATACAATCCACTTATTGTTTACTCTTTTAACTATTGGACCGCAATGAAAGAGCGCTAAGCCCCTAAGATTGAAGGGTAGCTCCTTATTCTCTATAAGATGTTGATGTATCCTCTTATGGGCTAAGTCTCGCGCAGTCGCCACGACTCCTGTAAGATAAATTATGTCTCCAACCTTTAGTCTGCGTATGTTCTCCTCAGAAATCGGAGTCTTTAATTCAACTATCACTCTTTTCACCGTATAAGGGTTGAAGACTTTTTATTAAAGGGGGTTTCTATTCATCTATGTTTGGAGGGCTTCTCTAATCTCTCTTCCCAGAATTAATCTTATGTTATGTTTCTCCGCCAAGGTTTTCAATGCTTCTGTAGCTTCTGGTGTGCTTCTTACAACTGAGAGCACTGACAGCATTGGCTTCCTACCATATTTCTTCTCAACAGCCTTTATACGTTTAATCAGCTTTTTAATTTCTCTTTGCGCTTCGCTGATACTTCTCACGCTTAGGGTTATTTCGCCCACGATTAAAGGTTCTTCGCAGAACATGTTTATCTCTATGATTTCATTCTCAAAGAGCAGATATTTTCTTTCTACCCTAGCTTCTGGATAACCCATTTCTATAAGCATTACTTCCAAAAATGACGCGGCATGTTCCTCAAATGTTACTCCAAGCGCCCTGCTTAGATCCTTGAAACTGGCAATCATGTACCTGCGTGTTCTCTCTTGTTCCCTTACAAGTTTATTATGGCTTTCTCTTAGCGCCTTAACTTCCTCCCAAAGTCTATTCTGGTTCTCCCAGAGCTTGTTCTGATTTTCCCATAGTTTGTTTTGTCCCCCTCTTAGGCTTCTAACCTCTTCCCAAAGTTTTTCCTGTCCTTCTCTCAGCTTTTTAATTTCTTCCCATATT